>NZ_JBFUKW010000019.1:0-126062 GCF_056400665.1 Variovorax sp. P5_A3
GCCCTGCAGTGCTCGCCTCAGGCGGGGTCCGCGCAAACTCGCTTCGCTCAAACACGCGCGGCCCTTTTTCCGCCTGAGGCTGCGCGCTTCGGCGGCGCAGAGGGGTCACCCAGGCCGCACCGCCTGCCGGGCTCTGTGGGTGGAGGGGGGGCTGTGAATCTCTCCAAGCCATTTGTCGAGAGGCCGATTGCCACGGTATTGCTGACCATTGGGATTGCTTTGGCGGGGATCGTGGCGTTCTTCGTGCTGCCCGTGTCGCCTCTTCCGCAGGTCGACTTTCCGACGATCTCGGTGCAGGCCAGCCTTGCGGGCGCCAGTCCGAGCACGATGGCGTCGAGCGTTGCGACGCCTCTGGAACGGAGGCTGGGGATCATTCCCGGTGTCAACGAGCTCACTTCGACGAGTTCCAATGGCTCGGCGCGGGTCACGCTTCAGTTCGACCTGAGCCGCAACATCGACAGCGCCGCGCGTGAGGTGCAGGCTGCGATCAATGCCGCGCGTGTGGATTTGCCTGCGACGCTGCGGAGCAATCCGACCTACCGCAAACGCAATCCAACGGCGGCGCCGGTGATCATCCTGGCGTTGACCTCCAAGACGCGCACGCCGGGTCAGATCTACGAAGCGGTGTCGAACATCGTGAGCCAGCGGCTGTCGCAGGTCGAGGGCGTGGGCGAGGTGGAGATCGGCGGCGGGTCGCTGCCGGCGGTGCGGGTCGAGCTGGAGCCCTTCGCGCTGAACAAGCTGGGGATCAGCACCGAGGATGTTCGTGCGGCCATCCAGGCCAACAATGCCAATCGGCCGAAGGGTGCGATCGAGACTGCGGATCGCAAGCTGCAGATCTACACGCCGGCACCGGGGCGGCGGGCTGCCGACTATCGCGATCTGGTGATCGCATGGCGCAACAACGCGGCCGTGCGCCTGGGCGATGTGGCGCGGGTGGTCGATGGCGTGGAGAACACGCGCACGCTGGGCCTGTTCAATGGTGAACCTTCGGTCATCGTGCTCGTCACTCAATCGCCGGGCGCGAACATCATCGAGACCGTGGACGGCGTGCGCAAGCTGCTGCCGGAGTTGCGCGAGCAGCTCCCGCAGGACATCGAGATCCAGGTGGCCTCCGACCGGACGAATTCCATCCGCGCCTCGCTGCACGAGATCGAGGTCACGCTGATGATCTCTGTGGTGCTCGTTGTGCTGGTGGTGGGGTTGTTCCTGCGCAAGGCCCGCGCCACCATCGTGCCGGCGGTGGCGACGGTGGTGTCGCTGCTCGGCACCTTCGGGGTGATGCATCTGCTGGGGTACAGCCTCAACAACCTGAGTCTGATGGCGCTCACGGTCGCGACGGGCTTCGTGGTGGACGACGCGATCGTGGTGCTGGAGAACACCACGCGTCACGTCGAGGCCGGCATGAACCGGGTCGAGGCCGCATTGCGTGGCGCGCGCGAGGTCGGGTTCACGGTGCTGTCGATCAGCCTGTCGCTGGTGGCGGTGTTCATTCCGCTGCTCTTCATGGGCGGGCAGGTGGGGCGGTTGTTCCGCGAGTTCGCGGTCACGCTGTCGGCCTCGGTGCTGATCTCGCTGGTGATCTCGTTGACGACAACGCCGATGCTGTGCGCCATGCTGCTGCGCAGCGAGGCGGAAGAGGGCGGCAAGAAGCCCGGACGCGTGCGCGGCTGGTTCATCCGGCAGTCGGAGCGGGCCTGGAACGCCACGCTGCGCACCTACGCCCACAGCCTCGACTGGGCGCTCGCGAGCAAGGGCGTGGTGATTGCCGTGCTGCTGGCGGTGATCGGGCTCAACGTCTATCTTTTCAACGCCATTCCCAAGGGCTATTTCCCGCAGCAGGACAACGGGCAGCTCAACGCCGGCCTGCGGGCGGACCAGAGCATCTCGTCGGCGGCGGTCGCCGAGAAGCTGCGGCAGGCGGTGGACATCATCCGCAAGGATCCGGCGGTCGACACGGTGGTGGGTTTCTCGGGCGGCGGGCGTGCGGGCGGCGGCTTCATGTTCGTCAACCTCAAGCCGGTGTCCGAACGTGACGTGAAGACGCAGGCCGTCATCGACCGGTTGCGTCCTCAACTCAACCAGCTCACGGGACTGCGCGTGTTCCTGAGCCCGGTGCAGGACCTGCGCATGGGCGGGCGCTCCAGCAACTCGACCTACCAGTACACGCTCAAGAGCGACAACCTCGCCGACCTGCGCGCCTGGTCGACCAAGCTCGCCGATCGCCTGCGCCAGGAGACTTCGCTGACCGACGTGGACAGCGACGATGCCGACAACGGCGTCGAGACTTTCGTCGATGTCGATCGCAATGCCGCGGCGCGGCTCGGCGTGACGTCGAGTGCGGTGGACAACGCGCTCTACAACGCGTACGGCCAGCGCTCGGTGGCGACCATCTACGACGAGCTCAACCAGTACTCGGTGATCATGGAGTGGTCGCCGCGCTTCCAGCGTTCGCCGAATGCCCTGCGGGACCTGTACGTTCCTTCCACGCTGACCACGGCCACCACTGCGAGCGGCGACTCGATCACGACGTCGCTCGAAGAGAACAAGGACGCCACCACGGGCACTTCGACCACCATCTCGGCCAACCCGGCCTTGCGCACGGCTTCCGTCGGCCAGCAGATCGCGACGGACACCACGCTCATGGTGCCGCTGTCGGGCTTCGCGAAGTTCAGCGAGCGCGCGGTGCCGACGTCCATCGACCACCAGGACACCGAACTCGCCAGTACCGTCTCGTTCAGCCTGGCCGATGGCGTGAGCCTGTCGGATGCCAAGCGCATCGTCGCGCAGGCCGAGGCCGACATCGCCATGCCGGTCAACGTGCGTGGCAGTTTCCAGGGTACTGCGCTTGCGGCGCAGCAGTCGCAGGGGCAACAGTGGTTCCTGATCGTCGCGGCGCTGGTGGTGATCTACATCGTGCTGGGCGTGCTGTACGAGAGCCTCATCCATCCGATCACGGTGCTGACCACGTTGCCTTCGGCCGGCGTGGGTGCCGTGCTGGCGTTGCTGATGTTCCGCATGGAGTTCTCGATCATTGCGCTGATCGCGGTGTTCCTGCTGATTGGCATCGTGAAGAAGAACGCGATCCTGATCATCGACTTCGCGCTGGAAGCCGAGCGCGCGCGCGGGCTCACTGCCGTCGAGGCCGTGCGCGAGGCGTGTCTGCTGCGCTTCCGGCCGATCCTGATGACCACGCTGGCCGCTGCGCTCGGTGCGCTGCCGCTCGCGATCGGATTCGGCCTTGGCGCGGAATTGAGGCAGCCGTTGGGCGTCGCGATCATCGGCGGGCTGATCGCGAGCCAGTTGCTGACGCTGCTGACCACGCCGGTCGTCTATGTGCTGCTCGACAAGCTGCGCAGACGTCCTGCCAACGAGAAATTCCTGAGCCGCGCGGCGGACGCTTCCGCATGAAGGCCGCGACAGAGCACCCGACATCATGATTGCATCGACCCGACCCCATTCCCGCCGTGGTTCCCGCCGAGCTTCCCGCCGCGCAGGCCGCTTCGAACGCGCGGCCCTGGTGCTCGCCCTGGCGGCGGCGCTGGCAGGCTGCGCCATCGGCCCTTCGTATGTGCGACCCGAGACAACGCCACCGGTCGCATGGAAATCCGCACCGGCCGCCGAAGGCTGGCTTCCCGCCGCGCCTGCCGACGCGTTCGAGCGCGGCGACTGGTGGAAGCTCTTCGGCGACCCAGTCCTCGACGACCTCGCGGCACGCGTGCAGGTGTCCAACCAGAACATCGCGGCCGCGGTCGCCAACTATGCGCAGGCGCAGGCGCTCGTGCGTGGGCAGCGCGCAGCGCTCTTCCCCACCGTCTCGGCCGGTGGCAGCGCGCGCCGGACAGGTGGTAGCGACACGTCGACCGCCAACGCCGTGGCCGCTTCGCTCGACGCCGACTGGACGCCGGACGTGTGGGGCCGGCTGCGCAAGGCGGTCGATAGCGCGCAGGCCGGTGCACAAGCCAGCGAAGCGGATCTCGCGCTGGCGCGGCTGTCAACCATCGGCACGCTCGCCACCAGCTACTTCTCGCTGCGCGAGGCGGATGCGGAGCTGCGCATCCTGAAGGAAACGCTCGAAGGCTACGAGCGCAGCTTGAAGATCACTCGCAACCGCTACGCCGCGAGCATCGCGGCGCAGAGCGATGTGCTGCAGGCGGAAACCCTGTACGTCAACACGCAGGCCGATGCCCTCGAGATCCAGCGGACCCGCGATACGCTGGAACATGCGATCGCCGTGCTCGTCGGCGCGGCGCCTGCGGACTTCTCCCTGGCGGCGGCGGAGTGGACTCCGCTCGTGCCCGGCATTCCGGCCGGCGTGCCCACGACCTTGCTGCAGCGCCGGCCCGACATCGCCGCCGCGGAGCGCGAAGTGGCTGCGGCCAATGCGCAGATCGGCATTGCACGCGCGGCCTACTACCCCAACTTCACGCTGAACGGTGGCATCAGCAGTTCCACGAGTCGCGTGAGTGACCTCCTCAATGCGTCGAACACGCTCTGGGCGCTGGGGCTGTCCGTCGCGCAGATCGTGTTCGATGCGGGCGCGATCGGCGCCAGCGTGGATGCGGCCAAGGCGGGGCACGAGGCGTCCGTGGCGCGCTACCGCCAGACGGTGCTGACCGCATTCCAGAGCGTCGAAGACCAGCTCACCGCGGGTGCGAGCCTCGCCCAGCAGGAAGGGCTGCGTCGCGAGGCGTCTTCCGCGGCGGACCGCACCGAGCAGCAGTTCCTCAATCGCTACCGGGCGGGCACCATCGACTACACGAGTGTCGTGGTGGCGCAGGTCTCGGCGCTCAACGCGCGGCGCAATCTCCTTCAATTGCAGGTCAACCGGCAGAACGCGGCAGTCGCGCTGATCCAATCGCTCGGCGGCGGCTGGGAGGCCGAATGGATGGTGGAGCCGGCGCAGCAGCCGGTGGCAAGCGCCGGCTCCTGAGTCGGGAAAAGCTGTACAACCGGTGGTTCATGTCACCGGTTCTGCCGAAGAACAGCACCATCAACCAGCCTCGCCCATGACCCGCATTGCCCTGATCCACGCCCTGACCCATTCGGTCGCACCCATCATCGAGGCGCTCGAGCGCGACTGGCCCGCGGCGACGCGCATGAACCTCATCGACGACAGCCTGAGCGCGGACCTCGCGCGCAGCGGGCGCGGGCTCGACGAGGCGATGCACGAGCGCTTCCAGCGCCTGGCGCAGTACGCCGTCGACACGGGCGCGCAAGGCATTCTCTTCACTTGCTCGGCCTTTGGCCCGTGCATCGAGGCGGTGGCGCGCCGGCACGCGGGCATCCCGGTGCTGAAGCCCAACGAGGCCATGGTGGCGGAGGCTGCGGCCGGCACCGGCAAGCTGGGGCTCCTCGCGACCTTCGGGCCGACGCTCGAATCGATGCCGCCGGAGTTCCCGCCGGGCGTGGAACTCGAACTTGCCCTCGCCGAAGGGGCGCTCGACGCCTTGAACGCAGGCGACGCAAAGCGGCATGACGAACTGATCGTCGCGCGAGCCAGACGGTTGCGCGAACTTGGTTGCACGCGGATCGCGTTGGCGCAGTTCAGCATGGCGCGGGCACGGAAGGCCTGCGAGGCTGCGACGGGACTGCCGGTACTGACCACGGTCGACAGCGCCGTGCGCGCCCTGCGCGCGCGTGTCTGACACCCGATACCCGCGGCGCTCGAATCGCCGCGGCAACGGGCCTGTAGCATGGGCGTCCGTCCACGGCACCCGCGCTCCGATGAAGGATCTCCTCGACAACATCGCCTGGCACACGCTCGCCGGCCCGCATGCGAAATACGCCATCGGCGATGGCCTCGCGCGCCGCTATGCGCCGGGCTTCTCTCCCATCGTCGGATTCGCGAACATCGAGAACCCGGATTTCGACGCGCTGGCCCGCTGTTGCGAACCCGGCGATCGCTTCTACGCCATGGACTGGTCGGGTGCCGCGCCCGCGGCCTGGCCGGTCGAGCTGGATTCGACCATGTTCAGGATGGTGTGGGACGGCGCGATGCCCGAAGCCGACGAGACCTTCGATGCCGTCCCGCTGCGGCCGGAGCACGCCGCACAGGCGGTCGAATTGGCGGCGCTGACGAAGCCTGGCCCCTTCGGCCCGAGGACGCCCGAGCTCGGCGAGTACTTCGGCTGCTTCGAAGGAGACCGCCTCGTGGCCATGGCCGGGGAACGCATGCACGCCGGCACGCTGCGCGAAATCAGCGGGGTGTGCACGCATCCGGACTTCCAGGGGAAGGGACTTGCGCGTCGCCTGGCCGAGAAGCTGATCCGCCGACAGCTGCAGCGGGGCGAAACGCCATTCCTGCATGTCATGCACGACAACGAGAGTGCCCATCGACTGTACGCCCGCATGGGCTTCCGCGACCACTGCGAGACGGTGGTTCGCGTGATCTCGCCCGTCGGCTGAACAGATCCTGACCGCTGCCATCGCGATAATCGACGCTCTTTCAAGGAGTGCGCGTGGATATCGTTTTGCTGGTCAAGGCCGCCATCATGGGCATCGTCGAGGGGCTGACCGAGTTCCTTCCCATCTCGTCGACAGGCCATCTCATCCTTGCAGGTTCGCTGCTCGGCTTCGATGACGACAAGGCCAAGGTGTTCGACATCGCGATCCAGACCGGGGCGATCTTCGCGGTCATCTTGGTCTACTGGGAGAAGATCCATTCGACCATCGTGGCACTGCCGAGGCAGCCGAAGGCGCGGCGCTTCGCACTCAATGTGCTGATCGGCTTCCTGCCGGCGGTCGTGCTGGGCCTGCTGTTCGGCAAGATGATCAAGGAGCACCTGTTCACCCCGCTGGTGGTGGCCAGCACCTTCATCATCGGTGGCTTCATCATCCTCTGGGCCGAGAAGCGGCCGCCAGGCTCCGTGCGCGTCGAGCATGTCGACGACATGACGCCTTGGGACGCACTCAAGGTCGGACTGGTGCAGTGCCTCGCCATGATCCCGGGCACCAGCCGCAGCGGCGCGACCATCATCGGCGGCATGCTGCTGGGACTGTCACGCAAGGCGGCGACCGACTTTTCGTTCTTCCTCGCGATCCCGACGCTGATCGGCGCGGGGGTCTACAGCCTCTACAAGGAGCGGGCGCTGCTGTCGACGGCGGATATTCCGCTGTTCGTGGTCGGGCTGGTGTTCTCGTTCGTCAGCGCGTGGTTGTGCGTGCGCTGGTTGCTGCGCTACATCAGCACGCACGACTTCGTTCCGTTTGCCTGGTATCGCATCGCGTTCGGCATCGTGGTGCTGGCGACGGCCTGGAGCGGGATGGTGGTCTGGAAGGACTGAGTTGCTCGCCCCAGGCTTACTCACTTCGTGTAGACGCCTACCCCTGCCGGGGGCAATACCTGTGGCCCGGCGGAGCCGGTTCCACGGAGTTCATGGGCTCGCCCCCAGGCTCGCTCACTTCGTGTAGCCGCCTACCCCCTGCCGGGGGCAATACCTCTGGCCCGGCGGAGCCGGTTCCACGGTATTTCTGGAAGGGATGGGCGTCTCTCCTGGAGCTAGGCGAACAGGTTGCGCAGCGATGCCTCTACGGCGGCGGCTGTGGCGATGGGCTTTTCCATCGGGAAGAGGTGGGTGCCGTCTAGCATCATGATTCGGCCCTTGGTGACCTGCTGGGTCATGGTCATGCCGACACGGCGCATCTCGACAGACTGGCGGCCGCCGATGAAGGCGGCGGGGCACTTGAGGGGGTGGGCGCGCAGCAGGGCGCTCAGGTTGTGGGGAAGCGTGTCGTAGATGGCCGTCTCCACGTCGCGATCGAAGCTCAGGGCGCGCGCGTCGTCGACGTCGAAGGTGCCGTGCTCGATGTAGTCGCGCAGCACGCGCTCGTCCCACTTCGCGAAGGCCTTCTTGCTGCGGAAGTGCTCGAAGACGGCTTCGCGGTGCTCCCAGAGGTTCTTGCGCTTGCGGCTGATCATGCCGGGCGAGACGCTCTTCATCAGCGGGGTGCGCTTCATGAGATTGATGGTGCCGGCTCGCCAGCCGCCGATGATCGGCGAGTCGATCAGCACCACGCCCTTCGCGAGGGTGGGATGACGCGCAGCGCACATCAGGCTCAGGAAACCGCCGAGCGAGTGTCCGACGAGGAACACGGGTCCGCCTGCTGCCTTGACGCGCTCACTCGCGAAATCCGCGAGCTGCTGCACCAGGTGCGGCCAGTTGTCGGTGACGGGGTACTTCGGATCGTGGCCGAATTTCTCGATGGCATCGATGTCGAAGCCGCGATTGCGCAGGCTGTCGAGCATCACGCGATAGGTGCTCGCGGGAAAACTGTTCCCGTGGGAAAAAATGACAGGAGGAAGCATTGGATGGAGGCGCTTTCAAGTCGCCGAACACAGAGAACAATCCAGCCAGCGAGCGATGCCGGTTCGCGAAACCCCGCGGAACCGGCTTCGCCGGCCCGCTGGGGTTGCCCCCGGAGAGGGGGTGGAGAGCGACACGAAGTGCGCGAGCCTGGGGGTGAGCCCAGAACCCCGCGGAACCGGCTCGGCCGGGCCGCCCGGGCTGCCCCCGGAAGGGGGTGTCCGAGCCACACGCAGTGGGCGAGGCTGGGGGCGAGCCTTGTTCAGATTAGTTTTTCGTCGGGCGTCGAGATCTTGCGTAGCGCGCTGTGGCGCGTGGCAGGCATCTTGAGCGGATGCTCGGTGTAGCCGTCGTCCCAGACCGGGTCCTCGATGCTGTCGAACACCTCCCGCAGCTTCTGGCCCCAGCTGTTGTGCATCATCCGGTAGTAGGGGTTGTCGGCGTCGATGCAGACGACCTTGTCGGTCTCCAGGCGGTTGGCTTCGTAGACCACGAGATCGAGCGGCAGGCCGACCGAGAGATTCGACTTCATCGTCGAATCCATCGAGACCAACGCGCACTTGGCGGCTTCGTCCAGCGGCGTGTCGGGCGTGAGCACCCGGTCGAGCACCGGCTTGCCGTACTTGGATTCGCCGACCTGGAAGTACGGCGTCTCGCTCGTCGCCTCGATGAAATTGCCCGCGGCGTAGACAAGGAAGAGGCGCATGCCTTCGCCCTTGACCTGTCCGCCGAAGACGAAGGACACGTTGAAATCCAGCCCGGCGTGCTTGAGCGCCTCGGCATCGCGGTCGTACACGTGGCGCACTGCAGAGCCGAGCACGCGGGCGGCGTCGAACATGCTCTTGGCGTTCCAGATGGTGATCGGCGGGCCGTCCTCGCCGTCTTCCCGCACTTCTCGCAGTTCCTCGATCTGGAGGATTTCGCGCACCGACTGCGAAATGCTCAGGTTGCCTGCCGACAGCAGCACCATGACGCGGTCGCCCGGCTGCTCGTAGACGATCATCTTGCGGAAGGTGCTGATGTGATCCACGCCCGCATTGGTGCGTGAATCGGAGAGAAACACCAGTCCGGCGTTGAGTTTGATGCCTACGCAGTAAGTCATGAGGTCTTCTTGCACGAATCGGACCATCAGCCCTGTTCGCGCATCTGGAGTTTTTTCAATGCGTAGAGCGCTTCCAGCGCCTCGCGTGGGCTCATCGCATCGGGGTCGATCGCGATCAGCGCGGATTCTACGGCGCTCGCCATGGGCGCTTCGGCGGCGGGCGGCGGCGCGAAGAGATCGACCTGGGCGCGGGTCTGCGTCTGCTGGGCCTCCAGCGCCTCGAGGGCCTGGCGCGCATGGTTGACCACGGCGGCCGGCATGCCGGCGAGCCGTGCGACCTGGATGCCGTAGCTCTTGCTTGCCGGGCCGGGCTGCATTTCGTGCAGGAACACGATGTCGCGGCCCGCCTCGGTGGCGCTCACGTGCATGTTGACTGCGCCGTGGTGCGTGGCCGGGAACTCGGTGAGCTCGAAGTAGTGCGTCGCGAAGAGCGTGAAGGCACGGGTGCGGTCGTGCAACTGCGCCGCGATGCCGGCGGCCAGCGCGAGGCCGTCGAAGGTGCTGGTCCCGCGGCCGATCTCGTCCATCAGCACCAGCGAATGAGCGGTGGCACCGTGCAGGATCTGCGCGGCCTCGGTCATCTCCAGCATGAAGGTCGATTGCGCATTGGCCAGATCGTCCGCCGCGCCGATGCGCGTGTGGATGGCGTCGATGGGCCCGAGCCGGCAGGCGTCCGCAGGCACGTGCGAGCCGATGGAAGCCAGGAGGACGATGATCGCGACCTGGCGCATGTAGGTCGACTTGCCGCCCATGTTCGGGCCGGTGATCACCTGCATGCGCTGTTGCGGGCCGAGTCGGGTGTCGTTCGCAATGAAGGCGCCCGATGATTTTTCGGCCAGTCGCGCTTCGACCACCGGATGGCGGCCCTTGTCGATCTCGATGCAAGGATGCGTGACGAAGCTCGGCGCTCGCCAGTGCAGGGTGTGCGAGCGTTCGGCCAGCGCGCTCAGGGCGTCGAGCGTCGCCAGCGCGCCGGCAAGGCGGGTCAGCGAGGCGACGAAAGGCTGGAGGTTGTCGAGCAACTGCTCGTAGAGCCATTTTTCGCGAGCGAGCGCGCGGTCCTGCGCCGACAGCGCCTTGTCCTCGAAGGCCTTGAGCTCGGGCGTGATGAAGCGCTCGGCGTTCTTGAGCGTCTGGCGGCGGCGGTAGTTGTCCGGCACCTTCGTGAGCGCGCTCTGCGTGACCTCGATGTAGAAGCCGTGCACGCGATTGAACTGCACGCGCAGGTTCGTGATGCCGGTGCGCTCGCGTTCGCTGGCTTCGAGTTGCAAGAGGAAGTCGTCGCAGTTCTCGCTGATGGCGCGCAGTTCGTCGAGTTCGGCGTCGTGGCCGGTGGCGATGACGCCGCCGTCGCGCACCAGCGCGGCTGGCTCGGGGCTGATCGCGGCCAGCAGCAGTTCGACGCAGCCGGGGGGCGGGGCGAGATGGGTGGTGACCTGCGACAGGAGCGACGCGGACGCCGGCAGGCCGGGCGCCAGTTGTTCCGCCTTGGCTATCGCCATGCGAAGCGCGACCAGTTCGCGGGGGCGCACTTGCCGCAGCGCAATGCGGGCGGCGATACGTTCGACGTCGCTGGTGTTCTTGAGCTGCTCCCGCAGGGTGCGCCAGGGCGCGGAGGTGCCGCCCGGTGCCGTGGCCTGGAGTGTGTCGATGGCTTCGAGCCTTGCTTGCGCGTCACCGCGGTCGCGCCGGGGCGCCAGCAGCCAGCGCTTGAGCAGCCGGCTGCCCATCCCTGTCATGCAGGTGTCGAGCAGGGAGAAGAGTGTGGGCGATTCCTCGCCGCGCAGCGTCTGCACGAGTTCGAGGTTGCGCCGCGTGGTGGGTGGCAGCTCGATCAGGTCGCCGTCGCGTTCGACCGACAGCCGCTGCACGTGCGACAGCGCGCGGCCCTGCGTGTGTTCGGCATAGCCCAACAGCGCGGCGGCGGCGGCATGCGCGTTGCCCAGCGATTCGGCGTTCCAGGCGGCGAGGTTGTTGCTGCCCATCTGCTCGCACAGCTTGCGCTCGCCGAGTCCGCCGTCGAACTGCCATGCCGGACGCAGCGAGAGCGTGAACGGCGTGGCGCTGCGCGTGGCCTTCAGGCGCTGCTCGAAGGCGGGCGTCACTTCGGCGCTGTAGAGGACTTCGCTGGGCGCGATGCGGGCGATCCAGGCTTCGAGCGCATCGGCAGGGCATTCCGCGAGCCGCAGTTCGGCACCGGTGACGCTGAGCCATGCGAGCCCGCAGAAATTGCGCGTGCCCGCATGCACGGCGAGCAGCAGCGATTCGCTCTTGTCGTTGAGCAACTCTGAGTCGGTCAGGGTGCCGGGGGTGACCACGCGCACGACCTTGCGTTCCACCGGCCCCTTGCTCGCGCCGACCTCGCCGACCTGTTCGCAGATCGCGACCGATTCACCCAGCTTGATCAGGCGGGCGAGGTAGGTGTCGACCGCGTGGAACGGAACACCGCACATCACGACCGGCTGGCCGGCCGACTGGCCACGCTGGGTGAGGGTGATGTCGAGCAGGCGCGCCGCCTTCTCGGCATCGCCGTAGAAGAGTTCGTAGAAGTCGCCCATCCGGTAGAACAGCAGGGTGTCCGGATGGTCGGCCTTGAGACCCAGGTACTGGGACATCATGGGCGTGTGCCCGGAAAGGTCGGGCTTCGCAGGTGCTTGATTCACAACGGTGGTTCTTGCGCCAGTCCTGCTCGTTCCACTTGGATTTTCCAGATCGACGGCTACAGAGTTCAACTTATCGGTACCTGACAAAACTTGCTGTGCTTGTGTCCCAAGCGCAGGGTGGGGTTCTCTCGACGTGGAAGCACTTCCGCGCCCCTCGGCACATTATGGTGGAGGGTCGTCCTGACCCTTCGATCGGGGGCGGACGCCTAGACCAAGTCCTGGACGCACCGATAGATCAGCGCGAGCACTGGCACGAACGAGGAAATTTCTTCTGGAAATTGAGACCTGCGCGACCGTTCGGCTTCCGAAAGCCGCTGCTAACCTGCCCCGAAAGGTCTGAGCGGGGAGCGGCGCTGATGGAATTTCTCATAGGCATGCAGGAGCGCATCTGCACGGAATCTGTGCACTTCTGGGCGCCTGGCGACCCTGGAGCCTTCAAACTGGATGTAGTGAGCGGACCGTGCCATCACGACGCGCTGCAATTCATCGAACAGAACACCGATGGCGGCGATGCGCAGGTGCTTTGCGTCGCACTGCTCGTCCCTGACGACGTGGATCGCGATGATGCGTCTGCCGTGAAGGTCCTCATCTATGGCCTGCACGTTGGGCAACTGTCGCGCAACGACGCGCTGGCTTTCAGGCGTCGGCTCGCCGCATCGCAGATCGAGGGCCTGCCCACCAGTTGCCAGGCCCTGATCGACTACGGTGCCGTTGATTGTGGCGAGCACTTCCAGGGCAATGTCAGGCTCGACCTGCCGCCGCTGGATTGAGGGCGCGTCGAGAGCGGCCGGTCAGACCTGCCCGCGGCGCCTGCGCGCGACACGAACGGCATCGACCCACGTATCCACATTGAAGCGCTGACCCGATTCCGCGATGCGCGCGGATGCGATGCGGTGCAGCGGCAAGCGCCGGATGTCGCCGGGCAGTTCGCCATGCCCGACGATGATCTTCTTCTGCAGATCGAGGTGGTCGACCTGCATCGTGCACTCGATCTTCTTGTCGTGCGCGTCGATGTAGCGAACCCGGATGCGCGGGGTCTCGTCGACGATCGCGTGCTCGCCCTTGCCCTGGATGAACCATTCGGGCAGGGTGTCCGGCACCGAGTCATCCGAGGGCGTGGGGCTGCCGCGCACAGTGGGGATCTCGAGCGGCACATGGCCCGATCGCACCCTGGCCGCTTCGATGCGCCGTTCCGCCTCGCGACGCATCGCCGCCCGGCGCCAGGCCCAGGTCACGCCGCACAGCAGCAGGACACCCGTTAACAACGCGATGAAAAACTGCCACTGCGCCAGCCCGATGCTCATCTGTCGGTCCCCTTGGATGCCTAATGCCTAAGTATTCAAGCGCACATTTTTGACTCTCACTTCCGGATAGTCAAACTGGCACTCGTCATAGCGCCTTTGGGGGATGGGGAAGATTCCTCAGTCGTCGTGGGTATCGTGCGTGGCGGACGCGCCGAGGCGCCAGTAGCCTGCTGCCTTGACCCACTTGGGATTTGCACCGCGCTCGCCGACAAGGTGCGCCCGGAGCGCCTTGGCCGCCGTCGATTCGCAGGCGACCCAGGCGTGGAAGTCACCATCTGGCAATTTCAGTTGGCGCAAGGCGTCAAGCAACGGCGTGCCGGCGCCCGGCTCGGCACCGCCGCGGTGCACCCATCGCAGATCGAGGTCGGCGGGCGATTCGAACGCGATTTCGTCGGCCGCGTTGTCGATCTCGGCGAGCACCACAACCCGCGCGTCAGGCGGCAACTCGGCCAGTCGACGAGAAATCGCGGGGAGCGCGGTGTCGTCGCCGATCAGCAGGTGCCAGTCGAACGCGGTCGGAATGATGAAGGATCCGCGTGGCCCGCCGACGCCGAGCATGTCGCCCGGCTTGGCCGCCTCGGCCCATTGGGTGGCCGGGCCGGCGTCGTGCAGCGCGAAGTCGATTTCGAGCGTGCCGGCTTCGGCGTCGTAGCGGCGCGGTGTGTAGTCGCGCATGGCCGGCTTCTGGCCGCCGGGCCAGACGGGGCCGTCGGGACTGACGCTCGGCACGATCAGGGCGTCGGTCTTCGCGTCGGGGAAGAATATCTTGGCGTGGTCGTCGAATCCCGGGCTCGTGAAGCCTGCGAGTTCGTCGCCCGAGAGCGTGACACGGATCAGGTGGGGGGTGATGCGCTGTACCTCTTGAACTTGCAGCTTGCGAAAGCGCAACTCGTGCCGCACGCGGCGCGGCAGGCGGTCAGGGGTGGATGTGGAAAGGGTCGAGGGTTCGGTCATGGATCTAGATGCGTTCCAGTTGTTGGGCGGCGCTGTCGAGCACCGCGGCGAATTCGTGGGCTTGTTGTTCGGTGAGGGGTTCGCGCGCAAGGCGCATGCGCATCGCGAGCTTGAGGTTCTCGATGGCGCGGATCACCTGCGGCGGCCGGCCGGCGCGTGGGCCGGCACCGTCGACGCCGCCGTCCATGCGGGCCATCATTTCGTCGGTCGTTTCGCGGTTGGCGGCGAGGAAATCCCTGCCGCCGTCGGTGACCGTGTAGCGCTTGCGTCCGCCGCCATCGGCGGTGTCGACGCTGACGTAGTTGAGCTCTTCGAGCAAGGTGAGCGTGGGGTAGACGATGCCCGGGCTGGGGCTGTAGCGGCCGCCGAGGCGTTCCTCGATGGCCTTGATGAGTTCGTAGCCATGGCTCGGCTTGTCGGCAATGAGTTGCAGCAACACGAAGCGCAGGCCGCCATGGCCGAACACCCGTCCGCCGCTTCCGCGTCCGCCGTGCGGTCTGCCACGATGTTCGCCACCACCGCCCATCCCGTCGCCGTGTTCACCGCCCAGTTTGCCGTGTAGAAAGTGCTTGAAATCTCGCATGAAATGTCCTTTGATGACGTTATCTGATTTGTTAAAGATATATCTAAATAGTGTCGAAGTCAAGCGAGGCGTTGGGTGTCGTCGCGCGCGGAGCAGTGCGTGAACAGCCCGCGCCACGCCTACGTCGCGCGCATCAACCGCGTGATCGACCACATCGACACTCACCTCGCCGAGCCGCTGGATCTCGCGCGTCTGGCGGCGGTCGCGCACTTTTCGTCCTGGCATTTCCATCGCGTCTTCCAGTCGATGACGGGCGAAACGCTGGCCGATCGCGTGCGACGGCGTCGGCTGGAAGTGGCGGCTGCGCGGTTGTTGCTGGTGCCGCCAGAGCCGGTGCTGTCGATCGCGCTCGATGTCGGTTTCGGATCGGCTGCGGTGTTCACGCGCTCGTTCAGCGGGCATTTCGGCGTGACACCCACCGCCTGGCGTCGTGGCGCGTTCCGGGCGTGGGCGGAGGCCCGCCGCATGCAACTTGGCAAGATTCATCAAGCCGACCGCAACCGCCATCAAGCGGTCGCCGAGGCCTTCCTGCACGATGAACGTTCCTGGCCTGTGGGCCAGGTTCCTCAAACTCCGGATTCAGGAAACGGACAGATGAAAGTCGAGATCAAGTCAATCGCACCGGCCCGCGTGGCCTACATGCGGCAGGTGGGACCGTACGGCAGCTCCGAGATCACGCGGACCTGGCAGCGCTTCGCGGCCTGGTGCGCGCAGAAGGGATGGATGCAGCCGCGTCGCGTGATGTACGGCATCAGCCACGACAACGCGGACGTGACACCGCCCGAAAGGTGTCGCTATGACGCTTGCATCGAAGTCGACGCCGATTTCCGGCCCGAGGGCGAAATCGGCGTGCAGACGCTGCGCGGGGGGCGCTTTGCCTGCGTCGCATTCGCGGGCACGGCATCCGAAATCCACGCGGCATGGGTCAGGCTGTGCGACTGGCTGCCCGACAGCGGCTATCAAGCAGATGACGCACCGCCGGTCGAGGTCTACGGCAAGGATTTCGCCATCGACGAGAAGACGGGCGCCTTCACCTGCGAACTGTGCATGCCGGTGAGGGCGTTGTAGGCGCCGCGGTCAAGTCCTGTGTCGGCGAAGCCCATTGCCAGCGCAACATTGAAAACCTAGGGTTAACCCCTAAAATAAGGGCTATGACCTCTTCGACCTGGTATTTCGCCCGCAACCCCAAGTTCACCGACGCCTTCGAGCGTGACTTGGCGAACAACGACGCCCAGCACATCGGCCGCGACGAACCCTCGGGTTCCTTGACGAAGGCCCTTGCCAACGGCCTTCGCGCCGTGGCCCGTGCCGTCCGTTTCCTCCGCGCTTCGGCCCAGCAGCCAGTCATCGGCATCAAGGCCAGTTGAGCGGCAACGCGCCAACGAAAGAGCCCCTCGACGAGGGGCTATTTTTTTGGAGTCGACTCACCGATTCATCGGCCCGGCATGTCCTTGACGGAATAGCCCAGGCTCACAGTCGCGTCCTCCGGGATCGGCGGCATGGTCGCGTTCCAGGCCAACCAGGCTTCACGCATCGCGGAGAGACGCTCGGGTTCCTTGTGAGCCTGGTTGGCACGCTCGCGTTCGTCGGCCGGGATGTTGAAGAGGTATTCGTTGCCGTCGACCTGGAGGTATTTCCAGTCGCCGTCGCGCAACGCGCGCTGGCCCCGGTGGTTCATGCGCCAATGCAGGGGCCGCGAAAAGGCATGCGCCGCATCGCGCAGCACCGGCATCAGCGAAACACCGTCGAGCGGGTAACGCGGATCCGCCGCCACGCCCGCCGCCTCCAGCATGGTCGCCGACCAGTCCATCGTCATGCAATGCTGGGCACACTCGCCGCCCGCGCCGATGACTTTCGGCCAGTGCGCGATCCACGGCACGCGGATCCCGCCCTCCGTCAGGTCCATCTTGCCGCCGACGAGCGGCCAGTTGTCGGAGAAGCGCTCGCCGCCGTTGTCGCTCGTAAAGACGACGAGCGTGTTGTCCGCCATGCCGTGTTTCTCCAGCGCCGCCATGATCCAGCCGATGCCTTCGTCCATGTGATGGATCATGCGGCGATAAGTGTGGATGTTGCCGCCTGCGAGGTCGAACAAGTTGTTCTTCACGGCCGGCGCCTTCGCCGCGTCTTCGCGCGTTTCCCACGGCCAGTGCGGCGCGGTGTAGTGCAGGCTCAGGAAGAAGGGGGCGTCCTGCTTCGCCATGCGCTCCACGTAGTCGACGGCGCGTCGCGATAGCAGGTCCGTGAGGTAGCCCTCCTGCTGGCAGTCTTCGTCGCCGCTCCAGAGGTCATGCCTGCCGCTGGAATCGCAGTGCGTGAAATAGTCGACCCCGCCCGACATCGGGCCGAAGAATTCCTCGTAGCCCGAGCGCAGCGGACCGAAGGCCGGCGGGAATCCCAGGTGCCACTTGCCGACGAGGGCCGTACGGTAGCCTGCACCGCGCAACAGCGAGGGCAGGGTGGGATGCTCCGGCGGCAGTCCGAGCGATGCGCTGCCGCGGCTCTTGCTGTTGATGGGCTCCTCGGCCGCTCCGCGCAGGCGATATTGGTAGCGCGCGGTGATCATCGCGAAGCGCGTGGGCGAGCATACGGGCGAGTTCGCGTAGCCCTGTGTGAACTTGATGCCCTTGGCGGCCAACCTGTCGAGCACCGGAGCCACGGGTCCGAAGGCGGCGTCCCGGCCGCCGTAACAGCCGAGGTCGGCATAGCCGAGATCGTCGGCCACGATGAAGATGATGTTGGGTTTCTGCATGGCTTGAGTCCTGGTTCACTCCCCTCGCCTCATGCGGGAGCCGGCGACCCCGCTTCACTCTCGATGCGAAACTTCGGCAGGAATTGCGGATATTCACGCTGCATGAATTCGATGAGCCCTTCGCGCACCGTGCACCGCAGGTCGAACGCGAGCGCGGAGGACGCGGCGGTGCAGAGCACCCGGATCTGCATCGTCCGTTCGGTCGCGTCCGTCACGCGCAGGTTGAAGAAGCGGCCGTCCCATTCGGGCGCCGCCTTCACGATGCGCTCCACTTCGGTTCGCAGCGGCGCAAGCGGCATGCCGTAGTCCGCGTACACGAAGACCGAGCCGAGCAACTGCGAATCGTGCCGCGTCCAGTTCTGGAACGGGCGTTCGATGAAGTAGGTGAGCGGCAGGATGAGCCGCCGGTCGTCCCAGATCCGCAGCACGACGAAAGTGCCGTTGATTTCCTCGACACGTCCCCATTCGCCTTCGACCACCAGCACATCGTCGAGGCGGATCGGCTGCGCCAGGGCAATCTGAAGTCCCGCGATGAGGTTGCTGAAAACCGGCTTCGCCGCGAGACCGGCGACGATGCCGATCACGCCCGCCGAAGCCAGCAGGCTGGCGCCGACCTGGCGCGCGCCCGGAAAGGTCATGAGCATCAGCGCGCCGCCCGCGACCAGCAGCACCGAGTTCGCGGTGCGGGCGAGCACGCGTGCCTGCGTCAGGACGCGGCGGGCCTCCAGGTTGTCCCTGATGTCGGACGGATGCTGCTTGACCATCCCTTCTGCGAATCCGCTGACCGCGCTGATTGCGAGCCAGGTGGCGGCCGCGATCAGGAGCAGTCCGTTCAAGTGCCGCACGTTGCCGATGAAGCGCAGGTCGTCGGGCGCCGCCTGCCATATGAGCTGGAGCGCAACCAGCGGCAGGACGATCCTGGCAGCCAGCTTGATGCCGAGCAGCATCGTGTACAGCACCGGCACGGAACGTGTGACGCGCTCGAGCACTATCCCGCCGACGCGGTGGATCAGCAGGGCCAGCGGCACCGCGATCAGCGCGGCGACGAAAGGGCCGAACCACGGGTGGGCGAGCAGTTCCTTGATCATGCGGCGGCTTCTCGAGACTCCTCGGCGAGGGATTGCAGGATGCGTGCCGCGTCGTCGCGCAACTGCGCCGCGATGCCCGTTGCGAGGTCCAGCCGGCGCAACAGCCACGGGGTGATGTTGTTGTCGAAAGGGTCAGGCAGCGGGATCGGGCCGGCGATGGTGGTTGCGGGGGTGCTTTCGGGCATCGCGGGGCCGCTGGTCGGCGCGGTGCCGATCATGGCCTCGATGCGCTGCGACGTGCGTGCCAAGGGCCCTTCGACCTCGGTCGGTGTCAGTCGGTCGCGCCGCAGCACCAGCATCGACTTGACGGCGCTCAACTGCGCCAGCAACTGGTAGCTGTGGGCCTGCAAGTGCTCGAGCGGCTCGAGTGGCGGCTGCACTGCGCGCGGCTCTGACAGCGAGCGCTGCGTGGCCTGCACCAGGGCCGAGAGGCTGTCGTAGGCTTCGCGGCGCGCGAGCCGCCATTCGAGTTCGGGACTGGCGTCCACCGAACGCAACTGGCCGAGGCCGAGTGCGAGCCGCGCGTGACGCGCCTGCGCGGTGAGCACGCGTGCGACGAGCGCCGGGATCTGGCCCCGTTCCCATGACGGCAGCACATAGCAGAAGGCCCACGCCACCGCGGCGCCGATGAGCGTGTCCGCGACGCGCTCGAACAACGCGAAGGTGGTGCTCATGCCGGTGTTCAGCATGTGCGCCTGGACGAGGCCCAGCACAGTGGCCGCGACTGCGGTGATCAGGTAACGCCGCACGGCAAAGCCGTGTGCAATCGCTTGCGCCAGCGTCATCGCAATCAGCAGGGCCAGCGCCGTCGGATGTGCAGCGAGCAGTCCGACTGCGAATACGCAGCCCAGCAAGGTGCCCGCCACGCGACTGTTGCGTCGCTCCAGCGTCTGCGAGAGGCTGCCCCGCAGCACCACCACGATCGTCAGCAGGATCCAGTAGTCATGCGAGCCCCAGGGCATCGCGAGCGCAATGCCGTAACCCACCGCGATGGCGAGCGCGGCGCGGATGGCGTGACGCAGGGGCGGCGCATCCCAACGCCAGAGCGCGAGAAACGGGCGCAACGACCACTCGGTGGGGCTCACGAACATCCGCCAGCTGGCCCGTACCACGGCCAGGTCCGGCTCGATGTCGCCGCGAGCCAAGCCCGACAGGTTCAGCACTTCGTCGTTGATGTGGCCGATGCGGCTCGCCAGGCCGCGGGCCAGCACCGCCGGCGTGGGACCGGTGTAGCCGCCTCTCGGCGCAGCATCCTCGTCGAGATGAATTGCCGCGAGTTCGGGGCGGCGGTCGATCATGGCCGGAGGATGGCGTCCGAGCAGCAGCGCATCGGCCAGCGCCGCCAAGTCATCGGCCAGTTCTTCGAGAATGCGCCGCATCTCGACCAGCGCTGCCGCATGGCCGGGATGCGCCTTGAGGGCGTCGAGATCGAGCTCGCTCGCGAGCAGCAGGTCGCGCAGTTCAAGCACCGTCATCAGCATGCCGGCGAGTCGTTGACGGCGCGGCGTGCGTGGCGACTCCAGCACGATGTCGCGCGTGGCCTGCAACTGGTCGGCGAGCGCTGCCTGTTCGCGCAACAGCCGCCCGAGCATGGATGCGGGCACTTCGCGCACGTCGTCGGATTCGTCCAGCGGCGTGAACTGGCAGGCCTCGGTGCGCATCAGCGCGGCCAGCGACAGCAGCAGGTCGGCCATCGTCTGTGCGCGGTAGCGGGCGTTCAGAAGAAGGTTGGCGAGCGTCGCGTAGATGACGTAGAGCGCAGCGCCGAGTCCGAAGTGCAGGGTGCGCAGCACGGCCTCGTGCATGTCGGTGGGCGTGGGCGTCGCCATCGAGAAGATCATGGAGAACATGACCGCGATGGCGATCGGGATGCCCCGCTTGCCCCACGCCATCGCCAGGAAGGCAAAGAAGGTTGCCGGCACGAGCAGCAGGCCAAGGCGCCAGGGCGCGGCATGCAGCAACTGGACGCAGAAGAACAGGGGCAGCCCGATCAGCGGTGCCGGCAGCATCTGGAAGAACTTGCCGCGCCGCGGGGCGGTGAGATCGGGCGGGGCGGTCACGATGACGCCCACGGAGGCTGCCGATGCTGCGAGCGTGCCCAGCCACAGGTGCACGCCGCCTGAGATCAGCAACAGGCCGAATGCGACCGAGACCCCGTTGGCGATGTAGTGGCTGAATGCCACGCGCATCGCGGCGCGGCTTCGCTCGGCGGCCGCGCGGTGCGCCTGCATCACTTGGCCGGAGCGTCGCCCTCGGCGGGCGCGGCGGGTGCCTCGCGGCGGATGCGGGTGAGCTTGCGCTGCGTGGGCGCCTTGTCCGCGGCGCTGCTCGCCGTCTCTTCAGCGTCCTGCGACGCGGTCGCCAGGTCGACGGTGCTGCGCGCGTAGGTGTCGCCGGCCGAAGCCGTGGGATCGACCGCGCGCACGCGGTCGCTGGCGCGCAGCTTGTCGTCCAGACTCGCGAACTTCGAGTACTTGGCCAGCAACGGCACCAACTGGCCATAGATGCGCGGGGCGCCTGCCAGGCACTCGCGCTGTTCGAGGAAATCGGGTTCGCCGGTGAAATTGCCGATCAGCCCACCCGCCTCGGTCACGATCAGCGAGCCGGCCGCGATGTCCCAGACGTTGAGGCCGGTTTCGAAGAAGGCATCGGTGAAGCCGGCCGCCACGTAGGCGAGGTCGAGCGCGGCCGCGCCGGGGCGGCGCAACCCTGCCGCGCGGGGCATCAGGTCGGCCATGATGGCCAGGTATTGCTTGAAGTTGTCGCCCGTGCGGAAGGGGAAGCCCGTCGAGATCAGGCACTCATGCAGGCGGGTGCGCTTGCTGACGCGAAGCCGGCGGTCGTTCATGTAGGCGCCACGACCCTTGGTCGCCGTGAAGAGATCGTTGCGGCTCGGGTCGTAGATGACGGCCTGCTCGATCTTGCCGCGCACCGAGAGCGCGATCGACACGCAGTAGACCGGGAAGCCGTGGATGAAATTGGTGGTGCCGTCGAGCGGATCGATGATCCACACATAGTCCGAGTCCTTGGCGCCGTGCTGGCTGCCGGATTCCTCGGCCAGGATGCCGTGCCCCGGGTAGGCGGTGAGCAGCGTCTCGATGATCGCGTGCTCGCTCGCATGATCGACTTCGGTCACGAAGTCGTTGACCTGCTTCTGCGAAATGCGCACGGCCTCGACGTCGAGGGCGGCACGATTGATGATGGCGCCGGCGGCGCGTGCGGCCTTGACGGCCACGTTGAGCATGGGGTGCAGGTTGGGGGACGACATTGAATTGTGTGAAGAACGATAAAGGGCGAGCGGTGTGTGGATGCGGCCCCCTGGAAAGCGGCCCGGCGATGCGGGCAGCGAGAATCGGGGGATTTTACCGGCTCCGCGCCGGCGGTTCTCCTGATTCCATTTTCCGAGCTTCCATGCGTACCCGATTCATCCTGATCCAGACCAGCCATGCCGGCAATGTCGGCGCCGCCGCCCGCGCCATGAAGACCATGGGCTTCGGCGACCTGGTGCTGGTCGCGCCGCGCTGGGCCAACGTCTTGAGGCGCGAGGAAACCATCCAGCGCGCGAGCGGGGCGCTGGATGTGCTGGCGAATGCCCGCATCGTCGAGACCCTGGACGAGGCGCTGGACGGCGTCACCCACCTGTGCGCGACCGCCATGGTGCCGCGCGACTTCGGCCCGCCGACGCGCACGCCGCGCGAGCACCTGGAGCCGCTGGCCAGGGACGAGGCGCAGCACGTCGCCTTCCTGTTCGGATCGGAGCGCTTCGGCATGCGCAACGAGCACGTCTACCGCTGCAACGTGGCGCTCAGCATCCCCACCGACCCGAAATTCGGGTCACTCAATCTCGGTGCCGCGATCCAGGTGATCGCCTACGAATGGCGCCTGGCCCTCGGCGCCTATGAAGTTCGCGATGCGACGGCGCCGGTGCGCGCCGCCGACGCCAAGGCCGTAGCGGGCATGCTCGACCACTGGGAGCGCTCGCTCGTGGACATTGGCTTTCTGGACCCCGAAGCGCCCAAGAAGCTGATGCCGCGATTGCAGCAACTGTTCAACCGCGCCCAGCCGACGCCGGAGGAGATCCACATCCTGCGCGGCATTGCCAAGGCCATGACCGATGCGGCGCGGGGCGGTGCGAAAACCCCATCCCCTGTACGCGAAGACCCGGGGTTATAGACTGCCCGCCCCATATCGATATAACAACAACCAAGCATGTTCTCGCGGCTGCGTTCCGACATCCAGTGCATCCTCGATCGCGATCCGGCGGCGCGGACGCGCTGGGAAGTACTGACCCTGTATCCCGGCTTCCATGCCGTCGTGCTGCACCGTGTGGCGCACTGGTGCTGGACCCACAAGCTCAAGTGGTTCGGCCGCTTCATCTCGCAAGGCTCGCGCTGGCTGACCGGCATCGAGATTCATCCGGGCGCCGTCGTGGGCGAGCGCGTGTTCTTCGATCACGCGATGGGCGTGGTGGTGGGCGAAACCGCCGAGATCGGCGACGGCTGCACGATCTACCAGGGCGTGACGCTTGGCGGCACCTCGCTTTACAAGGGGACCAAGCGCCATCCGACGCTGGGCCGCAACGTGGTGGTGAGTGCCGGGGCCAAGGTGCTGGGCGGCTTTGTGGTTGGCGACGGCGCCAAGATCGGCAGCAACGCGGTGGTGATCAAGCCGGTGCCTGCCGGGGCGACCGCCGTGGGCATCCCGGCGCGCATCATTCCCTCCAAGGCTGGAGAGAGCGCCGACGTGACGCAGCCGACCGCCAAGTTCTCAGCCTATGGCGTCACGCTGGAGGACGACCCGCTCAGCCAGGCGATGAAGGGCCTGATCGACAGCGCCGCAGGCCAGGAACATCAGATCGCGCTGCTCTGGCAGGCGATCGAGACCTTGTCGACGCAACCCGGCAAGAAGGACTGCGTGCCGTGCGACGCGGCGAAGGATGAGTCGTTCGAGGCCGACCGGCTCACCCAGTTGATCGGGAAATAACTCCCGGTCACATCCCCACGTAGTTGGGGCCGCCGCCGCCTTCGGGCGTGACCCACACGATGTTCTGTGTCGGGTCCTTGATGTCGCAGGTCTTGCAGTGCACGCAGTTCTGCGCGTTGATCTGCAGCCGTTCCTTGCCCGTCGTGGTGTCCGGCACGAACTCGTACACGCCGGCCGGGCAGTAGCGACCTTCGGGTCCGGCGTACTCGGGCAGGTTGATCTCGGTCGGCACGGCCGCGTTCTTCAGCGTCAGGTGCGCCGGCTGGTTCTCTTCGTGGTTGGTGTTGCTGATGAACACCGAAGACAGTCGGTCGAAGGTCAGCTTGCCGTCGGGCTTGGGGTAGGCAATCTTCTTCGATGCCGACGCCCGCTTGAGCCGCTCGTTGTCGGGCTGGTTGCGGTGAATGGTCCATGGCACGCGGCCGCGCAGCACGAACTGCTCGATGCCGGTCATGATCGTGCCGACCGCCAGGCCCTTCTTGAACCACTGCTTGAAGTTGCGCGCCTTCTTGAGCTCGGTGTGCAGCCAGCTCCGCTCGAAGGCGGCCGGATAGGCGGTGAGCTCGTCGTGCTGGCGACCCTGCGTCACGGCATCGAAGGCGGCCTCGGCCGCGAGCATGCCGGTCTTGATCGCGGCATGGCTGCCCTTGATGCGGCTCGCGTTCAGGTAGCCCGCTTCGCAGCCCACCAGCACGCCGCCCGGGAACACCGTCTTCGGCAGCGAGAGCAGGCCGCCCGCGGTGATCGCACGCGCGCCGTAGCTCAGCCGCTTGGGTTCCTTCAGGCCCTTGTCCTGGCCTTCGAAGTACCAGCGGATGTTCGGGTGCGTCTTGAAGCGCTGGAACTCCTCGAACGGGCTCAGGTACGGGTTCTGGTAGTCGAGGCCGACCACGTAGCCGACGATGACCTGGTTGTTCTCGGCGTGGTACAGGAACGAGCCCCCGTAGGTGTCCGACGGCAGCGGCCAGCCTGCGGTGTGCACTGCCAGGCCGGGCTCGTGGCGTGCGGGGTCGATCTCCCACAGTTCCTTGATGCCGATGCCGTAGCTTTGCGGGTCCTTGCCGGCGTCGAGCTTGTACTTGGCGATGAGCTGGCGGCCCAGGTGGCCGCGCGCGCCTTCGGCGAACACCGTGTACTTGCCGAGCAGTTCCATGCCGAGCTGGAAGTTCTCGGTGGGTTCGCCGTCCTTGCCGATGCCGAGGTTGCCGGTGGCGACACCGCGCACCTTGCCGTCCTCGGTGTAGAGCACTTCGGCCGCGGGGAATCCGGGGAAGATCTCGACGCCCAGGCTCTCGGCCTGCGTCGCCAGCCAGCGCACGACGTTGCCCAGGCTCACGATGTAGTTGCCTTCGTTGTGGAAGTTCGGCGGCAACATGAAGTTCGGCACGCGCGTGGCGCCGGTCTCGGTCATCATCAGGAAGGTGTCCTGCGTGACGGGCTGGTTGAGCGGCGCTCCCATCTCTTCCCAGTCGGGCAGCAGTTCGTACAGGGCGCGCGGGTCCATGATCGCGCCGGAGAGGATGTGCGCGCCGGGCTCGGAGCCTTTTTCGAGCACGACGACCGAGATCTCCTTGCCGTGCGTTGCGGCCAGCTGCTTCAGCCGGATTGCGGTCGAGAGGCCGGCCGGTCCGGCGCCGACCACGACCACGTCGTATTCCATGGCTTCGCGGGGTCCGAACTGGGCGAGTATTTCGTCGTGCGTCATGTGGGTCTCGTCGATAATGATTTGAGGGTGCGAGGCACCGCGGTGGGCCGGGCCATTTTATGCGTCGGTTGCATGGGTTCCGGGCCGTCGCTTTGGCGACTCCAACAGGACCTTCCCCATGGCTTACAGCATCGATCTTTCCGGCCGGGTGGCTTTCGTCACCGGCGCATCGAGCGGCCTCGGCGCCCAGTTCGCCAAGACCCTGGCCCGTGCCGGCGCCGCAGTGGTGCTGGCCAGCCGCAGCACCGACAAGCTGAAGGAGCTGCGTGCACGCATCGAGGGCGAGGGCGGCGATGCCCACGTCGTCGAGCTCGACGTCACCGACATCGACAGCATCAATGCCGCCGTGGCACGTGCCGAGACCGAGGTCGGCCCCATCGACATCCTGGTCAACAACTCGGGCGTGAGCACCACGCAGCGCCTGCAGGAGGTGTCGGGCGACGACTACGACTTTATCTTCGACACCAACGTCAAGGGCAGCTTCTTCGTCGCGCAGGCAGTGGGCAAGCGCATGCTCGCGCGTGCCAAGGGCGCGGCGCCGGGCACCTACATCGGCGGGCGCATCATCAACATCGCCTCGGTGGCGGCGCTCAAGGTGCTGCCGCAGATCGGCGTCTACTGCATGAGCAAGGCGGCGGTGGTGCAGATGACCAAGGCCATGGCATTGGAGTGGGGCCGCTTCGGCATCAACGTCAACGCCCTGTGCCCGGGCTACATCGTGACCGAGCTCAACGAGGAGCACTGGGTGACCGACGGCGGCCAGAAGCTGGTCGGCATGCTGCCGCGCAAGCGGATCGGCAAGCCCGAGGACCTCGACGGGCTGATCGTGCTGCTCGCGAGCGGGCAGAGCCATTTCGTCAACGGTGCGGTGATCGCGGCGGACGACGGTTTCGCACTTTGAAGCGGCACACCCTTCAGCGATTGACTGAGAGCTGACCTAGGCCGGACGCAGCACGATCCGCGCCTCGAAGCCGGTCGCGGCGCCGCTGGGCGGCGATGTGAGATCGAGCCGCGCGCCCAGCTTCTCGACGATCGTGCCGACGATGGACAGCCCCAGCCCATAGCCCGCGCGATCCGATCCGTGCCGCACGTGGCGCTGCTGCAGCGTGCGCAATTGATCCGCGCTGACGCCGGGGCCGAAATCGCGCACCGACAGCGTGCAGGGTTCCGTCACCTCTATCACCACGCGGCCGCGGCCATAGCGCAGCGCATTCTCGACAAGGTTGCGCAGGGCGATCGCCAGGGCGTCCACATCGCCGAGCGCGATCGGCGGTTCGTAGTCCGGCACCTTCAGCGCCAGGCGTTCGTTCACGCGCGGGTCCTGCCAGAACTCCTGGGCGACTGTGCCCGCAAGCTGGACCAGATCGATCCGCGCGCGCGTCAACGAGGCCCCGGATTCGGCCCTGGACAACTGCAGCAGCTTCTCGGTGCGATGCCCGAGCATCTGGAGCGCCTCGAGCGCAGCCAGAACCTCGTCGCGCTTGAGATCGTGTTCCAGCGCCGTTTGCAGGCGCACTCGCGCGGCCGCGAGCGGCGTGCGCAGTTCATGCGCCGCATTGGCCGCCAGCGCCCGCTCGACGTCGAGCGATTGCGAGAGTCGTTCGAGAAGCTGGTTGACATGGTCGCCGACCGAGCGCAGTTCCTTGGGCAGCCCGGGGAGCCGGATCGGACGCAGGTCGGTTCCGCTGCGCTGCTCGATCTCGCCGGCCAGTTGCTGCAGCACGCGGAGCTCGGTGCGTGCCACGTTGCGCAGCACGAGCGCCAGGACGGGCAACACGGCACCCAGCGGAATGATGAGGCCCAGCAGCGTGCGGTTGAGCGCTGTGCGGCGCTCGTCCAGCGGATCGGCGACCTGGAAGAACAGGTTGAGCGAGGGATGCCGCACGGTGTAGATCCGCCAGCGCTCGGTGTTGGAGAAGCCGGGCGCGAGCGGGACATCGAAGGCATCGACGGGCGCCTCCGCCGAACGCAGCAGAACGCGCTCGTGCGTGTCGACCACCTGGTACATCACCGCGTCGGTCGAAAAGAGCTGCGGCGGCGCGATCAGCGGGGAGGGCGCATCGGGGTTCTGGAGCCGCAGCTTGCCGAGTTCCTGCACGGCCATGTCGAACATGCGGTGCGAGACTTCCACCAGTTCGTTGTCGAAGTTGTGGTTGATCTCCCGGTCCACATACCAGACCACGCCAAGAACGCACAAGAGCCAGACGCCCCCCACCCAGACGATGAGTGTGCGCGTCAGCTGGCCTGCCAGCGAGTCGCGTCTGCCCAGCGGTTCGAGGCTGGCCTGCCGCAAGAGCTTGAGGTTCATTCGTCGTCGTCGTCCGCGGCGAATGACAGTCGATACCCCAGCCCGCGCAAGGTCTGGATATGGTTGCGGCCGAGCTTGCGCCGCAGGCGGCTGATGAAGACTTCGAGCGTGTTGCTGTCCGCCTCGTCGCCGAAACCGTACAGCGCATCCGCGAGGATTTCGCGCGTGTGGATGCGGTCCGGCCGCGTGGCCATCACGCGCAGCAGCGCCCATTCCTTCTGCGTCAGGGTGACGGGCATTCCGTCCTTGCGGACCATGTCGCGCCCGAGATCGATTTCGAGCGTGCCGAGGTGCAGCACGGGCGAACTGCTGGCACTGCGCCGGCGCTCGACCGCCCGCAGCCGGGCCAGCAACTCGGCGGGGTCGTAGGGCTTGATGAGGTAGTCGTCGGCACCGGCGTCGAGCCCACGGATGCGGTCTGTCACCTGGTCCCGGGCGGTCAGGACGATCACGATCGGGCGCTCGCGCAACGCACGGACGGTGGGCAGCAAGGAGAGACCGTCACCGTCGCCGAGGTGCAGGTCGAGCAGCACTGCCGCGTACTGCACGGCGGAGAGTGCGGCGCGCGCTTCGGCGAGACAGGGCGCCACATCGACGACGAAGGCCTTCGCCTCCAGGTAGCTGCAGACGGCGCTCGCCAGCGCGGTGTCATCTTCGACCAGCAATATGCGCACAGCGCCGTCCTTTCAAAAAGAGGAGTCTAGTGCGGCTTCAGGCTGGGTTCAGGCGGAAAAACTAAGCTGCAGCTTCATGATGCGTTCTGCCGTCCCGCGCTCCGGTCTCCTCGTCCGCACCCTGATCTCGCTGGCCTTGCTGCTCGTCTGGGACGCAGCCGGCCTCGACCTTGCGCTCGCATCCTGGGCGGGCACTCCGACGGGGTTCCCGTGGCGCGAGCACTGGTTCCTGGTCAAGGTGATGCACGAGGGCATGAGGTCCCTGAGCTGGGCCCTGGTCATCGGGCTGTTCGTCTCGATTCGCTGGCCGGTCTGGATCCTTCGACGGTTGACCGCAGGCGAACGCGCGCAGCTTGCCGTGACGACGCTGGCTTCCGTGCTGGTCGTGTCCCTCATCAAGTTCACGAGTTCGACGAGTTGCCCCTGGGACCTTCAGACATTCGGGGGTGCGGCGCAACATGTCTCCCACTGGGCCTGGGGTGTGCGCGATGGAGGCGGCGGCCACTGCTTTCCGGCGGGCCATGCATCCGCCGGATTCGCCTACGTTTGCGGCTACTTCGTGTTTCGTCGACGGTCGCCCGGCATTGCGCGCGTGTGGCTCGCATGCGCATTGGTCGCAGGGCTCGCGCTCGGACTCTCGCAACAGCTTCGCGGTGCCCACTTCATGAGCCACACGCTGTGGACAGCCTGGGTCTGCTGGGCGACGGCCTTTGCCATCGATGCGCTCGTGCAGGCTTCGAGGCGCCGCTCCGGGCAGGAGTCGGTGCGGGCGCCCAGCTGACTTCGACCGGCCGGCGCGGAAACGGAGAGGGGGCGGGCCGACGCCAGCGCTTACGTATCCTTTCCGCAGATGAATGAAACCTGACTGACGCGTTCAGCGACTTTTCAGTCCTGCCGTCTACTCTCGTGATATGTCAGGTTCCCAGGGGCGGTCCACGTCCTTTCTCCAAGATCGGATCTCCCCGGACGCCTCAGGCGCCTCAGTCCGCATTCCCTCGACGGCCCCGGCCGCCGGGTTCATGCAGCCCATCGACAACTGGTTTGCGCGCCCGCGTTCGCCCCGCACGGTCGTCATCTGGCTGAGCCTCTATCTCGCCCTCGCCGCCAACTGGCCGCTGTGGAACGAACTCGCCCGCATCGGCGGCGCGCCCAGCGTGTACCTGCCGACGATCGCGCTCATGGCCTTGCTCACTGTGTGTGGCACCGTGGCCATCCTGTCGCTCACCGCCTGGTCGCGCTGGATGAAGCCGCTCTGGTTCATCGTCGTGGTACTTGCCGCCGTGGTGCAGCACTACATGCTGAGCTATCGCGTGGTGATGGACCCCAGCATGCTGGCGAACGCGGTACAGACCGACCCCGCCGAAGTGCGCGACCTGCTGAGCCGGCGCATGGCGCTCAATGTCCTGCTCGTCAGCGCTTTGCCGGCGTGGGCGCTGTGGCGCGTGCGCATCCAGACGCAGCCCTTGCCGGCGCAGGCATGGCGCAATGCGGTCTTGCTGCTGGCTGCGGCCGTGATTGCCGCGGGAGGCGGCCTTGCGATGAATCGCCAGCTTGCACCGCTGATGCGCAACAACGTCCATCTGCGCTACATGATGAATCCGATGGCGAGCATTTACTCGGCCGCGGCGGTGGCTTTCAAGCCGATGTTCAAGCACACCCGCGAGCTCGTGCCCGTCGCCGGTGGCGCCACGCTGGGCGCCAGCTACGCGGGCCAGGCGAAGCCGCCGCTGTTCGTGCTGGTCGTCGGCGAAACGGCGCGTGCCGATCACTTCGGCCTCAACGGCTACGTACGCAACACCACGCCCGAACTCGCTGCACGGCACGTGCTGAGCTATCGCGACGTGCACTCCTGCGGCACCAACACGCTGGCTTCCGTGCCCTGCATGTTCTCTCCGCTGGGCAAGCGGGGCTTCGAGTCGCGCACGAACGACTACGAAAACCTGATGGACGTGCTGCAGGCTTCCGGCCTTGCGGTGTTCTGGCTCGACAACCAGGCCGGCGGCTGCAAGGGCGTCTGTGACCGCGTGCCCCACGCATCGGCCTTCCAGAATCTCGATTCCAGCGTGCAGAGCGCGCTCTGCGATGGCGACGAATGTCTCGACGACGTGATGCTCAGGGGCCTGGACGAGCGCCTCGCCGCATTGCCTGCCGAGCGGCGAAACAAGGGCGTGGTGCTGGTGATGCACCAGATGGGCAGCCACGGCCCGTCGTACTTCAAGCGTTCCTCGCCCGACGTGAAGCGCTACCTGCCCGAGTGCACGACGAATGCGCTGTCCGAATGCAGCCATGCCGAGCTGCTCAATGGCTACGACAACTCGATTGCCTACACGGACCGTTTCCTCGGCAAGACGATCGACTGGCTCAAGGGGCAGGGCCGGCGTTTCGACACGGCGCTGCTCTACCTGAGCGACCATGGCGAGTCGCTGGGCGAATACGGATTGTTCCTGCACGGCGTGCCCTACGGCTTCGCGCCGGAGGTGCAGAAGCACGTGCCGTTGGTGATGTGGTTCAGCGACGGCATGAAGTCGCGACGCCAGTTGTCGAGGGCGTGCATGGAAGCGGATGTCGATGCGCCGCTCAGCCATGACAACCTCTATCACACCGTGCTCGGCCTGATGGACGTGACCACGCCGACCTACAAGCCCTCGCTCGACGCCCTGACATCCTGCCGCGGCGCGAACGCGAACGGGCTCGCGAGCAGCTGAGACCGAGGCGCGGCAGCCTACTTCTTCTCGCGCGGCAGCCGGCCCATCAGGAAGAACTCCGGGTTCGGCTGCATGCCGCTGAAGCTGGCCATGCGGTTCGAAAGCCCGAAGAACGCCGTGATGGCGGCAATGTCCCAGATGTCCTCGTCGCTGAAGCCCTGCGCATGCAGCGGCGGGAAATCGCTCTCGTCGATCTCGTGCGAACGCTCGCAGACCTTCATCGCGAACTCGAGCATCGCGCGCTGGCGTGGCGTGATGTCGGCCTTTCGCCAGTTGACGGCCACCTGGTCGGCCACCAGCGGCTTCTTCTCGTAGATGCGCAGCAGCGCGCCGTGCGCCACCACGCAATAGAGGCACTGGTTGGCCGCACTGGTGGCGGTGACGATCATCTCGCGGTCGCCCTTGGTGAGCGAACCTTCCTCCTTGAGCATCAACGCATCGTGGTACGCGAAGAACGCGCGCCACTCGGCGGGCCGGCGCGCGAGCGCGAGGAACACGTTGGGCACGAAGCCGGCCTTCTCCTGCACTTCGAGCACCGCGGCGCGGATGTCGTCGGGCAGGTTCTTGAGATCGGCCAAGGGGTAGCGCTCTGTCATGGAATGTCTCCTGGAAATGCGGGCACGAGGCCCATCATCCATCATGGGAACGCCTGTTGCAGGGCGGCTACGCGAGCAACCGGGGCGCCTTCTCGCCGGCCGATGCAATCACCGCGTGATCGCTCTCGTCCTTCAGGTCAATGCCGGTGAGGCCCCGACGCAAGGCTTCGCGCACCAGCCACGCGAGCTTGAAGGCTGCGAGCGGGTAGCTGAGCCCTTGGGGGCGCACATTCGAGATGCAGTTGCGCTCTGCATCATGCCGGCCCCGGCGCGGGGTGTGCGTGATGTAGATCCCCAGGCTGTCGGGCGAACTCAGGCCGGGGCGTTCGCCGATCAGCATGATCGAGAGGCGCGCACCCAACACCTCCCCGATCTCGTCCGCGACCGCGACCCGCGCCTGCGACGCGATCACGATCGGCGTCAGCGACAACTCGGGCGGAAGGTGCTGTCGCAGTGCCGCGAGCAACGGCACGGCATGTCGGCTCACTGCCACCGATGAAAGGCCATCGCCGATCACGATGCAGATGTCCCTGGGCTGGCCGGCCATTGCCTGCAATCGCGACGCATCGTCGGCATCCAGTTGCCGTCCCAGGTCGGGCCTGCGCAGATAGGCCGTCCGGTCGGGCGCGCGGCTGTGAACTCTCGCGACCTCCCAGCCGTCCGCAAGCAGGGAGGCCTCGAGCGTGTCCACATCGAGCGCGGCATGGATTGCATCACGCGCCATCGCATGCGCCCAGCCGAAGCGCAGCACTTCATCGGTCGGCATGCCTGCGCCGGCGCGGCCGAGCGCCAGTCGGGCAGGCGTCGCGCGGCGCCACTCGGCCCACGGGCTCTGGGTGACCGGGTCGTCCTTCATGCGGCGAGCGCCCTCAGGTCGTTCATGCCGGCGAGAAGCAGGTTGGAGGAGGGCGGTCGCAGATGGCCCGCACTGTCGGTGATCTGCATGCGCTGCAACCAGGCTTCGAATTCGGGCGCGCGACGGAGGCCCATCGTCTCGCGCAGGAAGAGAGCGTCGTGGAACGAGGTGCTCTGGTAGTTGAGCATCACGTCGTCCGCGCCCGGCACGCCCATGATGAAGTTGATGCCGGCCGTGCCGAGCAGCACCAGCAGCGTGTCCATGTCGTCCTGGTCGGCTTCGGCATGGTTGGTGTAGCAGACGTCGCAACCCAGCGGCAGTCCCAGGAGCTTGCCGCAGAAGTGGTCCTCCAGGCCTGCGCGGATGATCTGCTTGCCGTCGTACAGGTATTCGGGTCCGATGAAGCCGACCACCGTGTTGATGAGCAGCGGTTCGTAGCGTCGCGCGAGCGCATAGGCGCGCGCCTCGCAGGTCTGCTGGTCGACGCCGAAATTCGCGTTGGCCGACAACGCGCTGCCCTGTCCCGTCTCGAAGTACATCAGGTTCTCGCCAACGGTGCCGCGATGCAGCGAGAGCGCTGCCGCGTGGGCCTCGTCGAGCAGTTCGGGTGTCACGCCGAAGGATCGATTGGTTTGCTCGGTGCCGCCGATCGACTGGAAGACGAGATCGATCGGCGCACCGGACTCGACCAACTTCAATGTGTTCGTGACGTGGGTCAGCAGGCAGCTTTGCGTCGGAATCTCGAAGCGCTGGATCACTTCGTCGAGCATGTGCAGCAGGTCCCCCAGCACGGGCAGGCTGTCGGAGACAGGGTTGATGCCGATCACCGCATCGCCCGCGCCCATCAGCAGGCCGTCGAGCGTCGAAGCCGCCACGCCGCGAAGGTCGTCGGTCGGGTGGTTGGGCTGTAGCCGGACCGACAGGTGTCCCGGCAAGCCGATCGTGTCGCGAAAGCGCGTGACGATGTTGCACTTGCGCGCGACCGCGATCAGGTCCTGGTTGCGCATCAGCTTCGAGGTCGCCGCGACCATCTCCGGCGTCAGCCCTGGCGCCAGTGCGGTGAGGGCGGCGGTGTCCGTTCCTTCGGAAAGAAGCCAGTTGCGGAAATCGCCGACGGTCAGGTGCGACACCGGCGCGAAAGCCTGTGCATCGTGGCCGTCGATGATCAGCCGCGTGATGTTGTCGTTTTCGTACGGAATCAGCGCCTCGGTGAGGAATTGCTTCAGCGGGGTTTCCGCCAGCACATGGCGCGCCGCAAGACGCTGCTGGGCGGTCGCTGCGCCGATCCCCGCGAGGTAGTCGCCCGAACGGGCCGGGCTCGCGAAGGCCATGACCTGCTTCAGGTCGTCGAAATCAAAGACCTGCGATTCGATCGTGGTGCGATAGCGCATCGTGCAAGCAGTCTTCAGACGGTGGTGGAATGCGTCTCGCGGAAGTCGCATGGCCAGCGAGCACTGTACCTGCAACGGCTTGCAAGAGCGGTGCCAGATGGGCGCGATCGCCGGCAATAATGCGCCGTCCATCCATTCAACCAAGGTATCCCCGTGCGATCAGTTCTTTGCGCCGCCCTCGTTTCGATGTTCGTCCTGCCGACCGCCTTCGCGCAGTCCGCGCCCGTGACCAAGCCGAGCGGCCTGGTCTTCCAGTCGATCACGGAGGGCAGCGGCCCGTCGCCCGCGGCGACCGATGTGGTCACGGTGCACTACCGCGGCACCTTCCCGGACGGCAAGGAATTCGACAGCTCCTACAAGCGCGGCAACCCCATCGATTTCCCGCTCAACGGCGTGATTCCGTGCTGGACCGAGGGCGTACAGATGATGAAGGCGGGCGGCAAGGCAAAGCTGACCTGTCCGCCCGCCATTGCCTACGGCACGCGCGGTGCCGGCGGCGTGATTCCGCCCAATGCGACGCTCAACTTCGAGATCGAACTGATCTCTGTGAAGAAGTAGCTCGCCCCCAGGCTCGCGCACTTCGTGTCGCTCTCCACCCCCTGCCGGGGGCAATACCGGTGGCCCGGCCGAGCCGGTTCCGCGGTATTTCTGGGCGAGCAGCTAGAACGGCTGGAATTGGTAGAGCCAGGTTTCCGACAGGGTCTGGTCGCCGTTCTTCAGGTAGAGCCGCATGTCGACGGGATCATTGCCTTCGGCCGTGAAGTCGAACTGCGCACGCCAATGTCCCGGCACGCCGTTGGGCACGGCTTCGGCAAAGATGTACGAGAACTTGCCGCGCGAAGCCGACAGCACCAGCTCGGGCTTGACGCCGAAGGGCAGCGATTCGAGCGGCTTGCCGATGAACTCGACCATGAACTTGCGCACGCCCGGCGGGCGCGGCTGCCCGGGCTGGCCGCCGCGCCCGATGCGCGTGGCGATGGTGCGCGCCAGCGGCGACGGGAAGGGCTCTTCCGCGGTCCAGTGAAGCCGGTACTTCAGGCTGTAGCTCGACCCGGCAGTGGCCGGTGCCTTGGGCACCCAGCAGGCAAGGATGTTGTCGTGGATCTCGTCGTCCGTCGGAATCTCGATGAGCTGCACCGAGCCCTCGCCCCAGTTGCCCAGTGGTTCAACCCACAGGCTGGGCCGTTTGTCGTAGTACACGCCGTCCTGGAAGTGATCGAAGGCGCGGTCGCGCTGCAGCAGTCCGAAGCCGCGCGGGTTCGTGTCGTTGAAGGCCGACGCGCGGGTCTGCGTGGGATTGTTCAATGGGCGCCAGATGCGTTCGCCGGCGCCGTTCCACATCGCCAGGCCGTCGGAGTCGTGCACCTCCGGCCGCCAGTCGATGCCGGTGGGCTTCACCGATTCGGAATACCAGTACATCGAGGTCAGCGGCGTCAGTCCGAAGCGGCCGACATCGCGGCGCAGGAAAAGGCGCGCGTCGATGTCCATCAGGACGGACTTGTCGCGCCGCAGGACGAACTTGTAGGCGCCGGTGATGCTCGGCCCTTCGAGCAGGGCGTAGATCGTCATCGTGTTGGCGGTGTCGGATGCCGGCGGCTCGAAGTAGAAGCGCGTGAAGGTGGGGAACTCCTCCGCACGATCGGGCATTGCCGCGTCCAGTGCGATGCCGCGCGCGGACAGGCCGTACTGGAACAGCTCGCCGATGGCGCGGAAGTACGAAGCGCCAAGAAACGCGGCCCAGTCGTTCGTCTGCCAGGGGAGCTTCTTCTGGTCGCCGAGGCGGCTTTCCTGCAGGCGGAAGCCGGCGAAACCGGCGCCGTCCTTGAGTTGCTTCGCGGGGCTGTCGTCGGGCATCGTGAAGTACGCGGCGTCGTAGACGATCTCGCGTGCGAAACCGTCGTCGCCCGCGCTTTCGAGCACGAACATGTGCACCGGCACCTGAAAGTAGCGCCCGAGGTGGAAGAAGGTCACCGGATACTGGCCGGGTCCGTCCTTGAACAACGCGTTGTCGGTGTTGAACTTGATCTTGCCGTGCGCGTCGTAGTCGATGCGTTCCAGCACGCTGGCCGGCAGCGAGGTGTCGGCGACATAGGGCTTGGCGCCCAGCGATTTCGCCAGTGCAACAAGACGTTCGAAGGAGAAGGGCCTGGGCTGGCTGAGGGTGAGTCCGCCGGCCGCGAAGGCGTCGGCGGGAAGTCCGAGGGCAGCGAGCGCCAATGAGGCGCCGCCGGCGGTAAGGAGTGAGCGGCGATCGATCATGTGGGCCGAATGTTAACGAGGCCCGGCAGGCTGACCCGTAGGCCAAGGCCTGAAGAAAAAGCGGCCATGGCGGCGTTGTCCTACGATCGAATTCGAAAGCAAGACACGGAGTGCGCCTCGGACCTCCGATCCCTACAGTGAACGCATCGATCAATCACCCATTGAAGGATGCATATGAACATGACCAATCCCACCGAAATGCGGGCCCTGGCTACCGTGAGCGATCCGCGCTGGGCTTCGGTGCTCGCACGTGACGCCGCGGCGGACGGCCGCTTCTTCTACTCGGTCAGGACCACGGGCGTGTACTGCCGCCCGTCCTGCGGCGCACGGTCGGCGCGACCCGAGAACGTGGAATTCCACGCGACGGCCGAGGACGCCGAGCGCGCCGGCTTCCGCCCCTGCATGCGCTGCAAGCCGGACCAGCCCGCACGTGCCGAACACCATGCGGCCATCGTCGCGGACCTCTGCCGCTTCATCGAGCGCTCCGAACAGGCGCCGACGCTGGACGAACTCGCCGAGCGTGCGGGGCTGAGCAGTTCGCATCTCCATCGGCTTTTCAAGGAGACCACCGGCGTCACGCCCAAGGCCTATGCGGCGGCGCACCGCGCCAGCCGCGTGCGTCAGGAACTGTCACGCAGCGACACCGTGACAGACGCGATCTACGACGCCGGCTACAACTCGAACGGCCGCTTCTACGCGCAGTCCAACGAGATGCTGGGCATGACGCCCACCGCGTGGCGCGCCGGTGGTGCCGATACCGAGATCCGCTTCGCGATCGGCGAGTGCGCGCTGGGCGCCATCCTGGTGGCGCAAAGCGAGCGCGGCGTCTGCGCGATTGCACTGGGCGATGACGCCGATGCGCTGGCGCGCGACCTGCAGGACCAGTTTCCGCGGGCGCGGTTGATCGGTGGCGATCCCGGTTTCGAGGAACTGGTCGCGAAGGTCGTCGGCTTTGTCGAGGCGCCGGGCGTGGGCCTGGACCTTCCGCTCGACGTGCGCGGCACCGCCTTCCAGCAACGCGTGTGGCAGGCACTCCGCGAGATCCCGGCAGGCACCACCGCAAGCTACAGCGACATCGCACAGCGCATCGGCGCGCCGAAGTCTGTACGCGCAGTGGCCCAGGCCTGCGGCGCCAACACGCTGGCGGTGGCGATTCCCTGCCATCGCGTGGTGCGCAGCGACGGCGGCCTGTCGGGCTATCGATGGGGCGTCGAGCGCAAGAGCGCATTGCTGCAGCGGGAGGCGAAGCGGGCATGAACGCGAGGGACATGACAGCGCCCGTCGCTCGAGTCGGCCTTGTCGACTGGGCGCAGGCGGGCAACGATCTCGACGAGCAGGGCGGCGCCGTGATCCCCGGCCTGCTCACAGCGGCCGAGTGCGAATTGCTGGTTTCGCTGTATGCGTCGGACAAGCCCTTCCGCAGCCGCGTGGTGATGGAGCGGCACGGCTTCGGGCGTGGCGAGTACAAGTACTTCGCCTATCCGCTGCCCGCGCTCGTCGCCGGCCTGCGTGAAGCGGTCTATCCGCATCTCGCACCGATCGCGAATCGCTGGAATGAGGTCATGGGCATCGATGTGCGCTATCCGCCGGGGCATGCCGACTTCATCGCGCGCTGCCACGCGGCAGGGCAGACCAAGCCGACGCCATTGCTGTTGCAGTACCGGGCCGACGACTACAACTGCCTGCACCAGGACCTGTACGGCGAGCACGTCTTTCCGCTGCAGCTCGTGATCCTGTTGTCCGAACCCGGCCGCGATTTCACGGGCGGCGAGTTCGTGATGACGGAGCAGCGACCGCGCATGCAGTCACGCCCGATGGTGCTGCCGCTGCACCAGGGCGATGCCGCGGTGATCGCGGTGCACCACCGGCCGGTCCAGGGGACTCGTGGCACGTATCGCGTGAACCTTCGTCACGGCGTGAGCCGGGTGCTTTCAGGGCATCGTTACACCGCCGGCATCATCTTTCACGACGCTGAATAATTGGATGAACCCCCAGGCTCGCGCACTGCGTGTCGCTCTCCACCCCCTTGCAGGGGGCGCCGCCAGCGGCCCGGCGAAGCCGGTTCCGCGGCGGCTCCCTGACTTTCCATGACGCTGGATCTTTTCGACTCGATTTCGGAACCTGTCGTGCCCTGGGTGGAAGCACTCGAACCGGGCGCGGTGGTACTGCGCCAGTTCGCCCGGTCGCGCGAGGCGGGGTTGCTGGACGCAGTGCGGCAGGTGATCGCCCAGTCACCGCTTCGCCACATGGTCACGCCGGGTGGCTTTCGAATGTCGGTCGCGATGACGAATTGCGGTGAACTGGGCTGGGTCACGGATCGGTCGGGCTACCGCTACGACCCCGTCGACCCTGAGACGGGCCGATCCTGGCCGCGCATGCCGGCCGAGTTCACCAAGCTCGCCACCGAAGCGGCTGCCCACGCCGGTTTCGAGGGATTCACACCGGACGCGTGCCTCGTCAACCGCTACGAAGCCGGCACGCGCCTGTCACTGCACCAGGACCGCGACGAACGCGACTTCAGCCAGCCGATTGTTTCCGTCTCGCTCGGCATCCCCGCGGTCTTCCTCTTCGGCGGGCCGAAGCGGACGGACAAGGCACGGCGCGTGCCACTCGGCCATGGCGATGTCGTCGTCTGGGGCGGGCCGGCGCGCCTGCATCACCACGGTGTACTGCCCTTGAAGGACGGCACGCATCCGTTCATGGGCGAGTGCCGGATCAACCTCACCTTTCGCAAGGCGGGCTGAGCCGGCTCTGTAGTCCCGCGCCTACATCGCAATGTGTCGGGCTCCGACACCTCACGCCCGGTGGTTTTTCCTACGCCGGAATACGATCTTTCGCCGCAGGGGCTCGGGCTGCTGTTGAGGGTGCGCGCAACCGAAAAAGCCTTGCGCTCCGACCCCGCACATTTTCTCGAGGCCTTCATGAACGCAATCGATCCCGTCGCCATTTCGGACACCACGCAGCACATGGTGGTCCTGCTCGATGCGCTGACCCGCCTGCGCAAGGGCGATCCGAAGGCCCGGCTGCCCGTGTACTGGGACGGCCTCTCCGGCAAGGTTGCGGATGCCTTCAACGGCCTCGTCGACCAGAACGCAATGCTGGCGTACGAACTGATGCGACTGCGGCAAGTCGTCGGAAAGGAGGGCAAGCTCAAGCAGCGCGCGGTCATGCAGGAGGCGCGAGGCTTCTGGGGCGAATCGATCGCCTGCGTGAACTCGCTCATCGACGACCTGGTGCACCCGACCAGCGAGGTCGCGCGGGTCATCGGCGCGGTCGCACAGGGTGACCTGTCCAAGAGCATGGCGCTGGAGGTCGAGGGCCGGGAACTCGAAGGCGAGTTCCTGCGCACGGCCAGGACGATCAACAAGATGGTCGAGCAGCTCGGCAACTTCTCCGCCGAGGTGACCCGGGTGGCGCGCGAAGTGGGCACCGAGGGCAAGCTCGGTGGCCAGGCGAAGGTGAAGGGCGTGGCCGGTACCTGGAAGGACCTGACCGATTCCGTCAACTCGATGGCGGGCAACCTCACCGACCAGGTCCGCAACATCGCCGACGTCACCACGGCGGTCGCCAAGGGCGACCTGTCGAAGAAGATCGACGTCGACGTGAAAGGCGAATTCCTCACGCTGAAGAACACCATCAACACGATGGTCGACCAGTTGCGCTCCTTCGCCTCCGAGGTCACGCGCGTGGCGCGCGAGGTGGGCACCGAAGGCTCGCTCGGCGGGCAGGCGCGGGTCGAGGGCGTGTCCGGCACCTGGAAGGACCTGACCGACTCCGTCAACTCGATGGCCGGCAACCTCACCAGCCAGGTGCGCAACATCGCCGACGTAACCAAGGCCGTGGCTGCGGGCGACCTGTCCAAGAAGATCACGGTGGACGGCAAGGGCGAAATCCTGGAGCTGAAGAACACGGTGAACACGCTGGTGGACCAGCTTCGCTCCTTCGCGGCAGAGGTCACGCGGGTGGCGCGCGAAGTGGGCACCGAAGGCAAGCTCGGCGGGCAGGCCGACGTGCAGGGCGTCGCCGGCACGTGGAAGGACCTCACCGACTCGGTCAACTCGATGGCCGGCAACCTCACCAGCCAGGTGCGCAACATCGCGGATGTGACCAAGGCCGTGGCCGCGGGCGACCTTTCGAAGAAGATCACCGTCGACGTCAAAGGCGAGATCCTGGAGCTCAAGGCGACCATCAACACGATGGTGGACCAGCTGCGGTCCTTCGCCGCCGAGGTCACGCGCGTGGCGCGCGAGGTGGGCACCGAAGGCAAGCTCGGCGGCCAGGCCGACGTGCAGGGCGTGGCCGGCACGTGGAAGGATCTCACCGAATCCGTCAACTTCATGGCCGGCAATCTCACGAGTCAGGTGCGCAACATCGCGGACGTGACGAAGGCCGTGGCTGCGGGCGACCTGTCCAAGAAGATCTCGGTCGACACCAAGGGCGAGATCCTGGAGCTGACGAACACCATCAACACCATGGTGGACCAGCTCTCCTCCTTTGCCGCGGAAGTGACGCGGGTGGCGCGCGAGGTGGGCACCGAAGGCAAGCTGGGCGGGCAGGCCGATGTGCAGGGCGTGGCCGGCACGTGGAAGGACCTCACTGAGTCGGTCAACTCGATGGCGTCCAACCTGACATCGCAGGTGCGCAACATCGCGGACGTCACCAAGGCCGTCGCGGCGGGTGACCTCTCCAAGAAGATCACGGTCGACGTGAAGGGCGAAATCCTCGAACTGAAGAACACCGTGAACACCATGGTCGACCAGTTGCGTTCGTTCGCCGCGGAAGTGACGCGCGTGGCGCGCGAGGTGGGCACGGAAGGAATCCTGGGCGGCCAGGCTGACGTGCAGGGTGTGGCCGGCACCTGGAAGGACCTGACGGAGTCGGTCAACTTCATGGCCGGCAATCTCACGAGCCAGGTGCGCAACATCGCGGAGGTGACCACCGCAGTGGCCGCGGGCGACCTCTCGAAGAAGATCACGGTGGACGTGAAGGGCGAGATCTCCGAGCTCAAGAACACGGTCAACACGATGGTGGACCAGTTGCGCTCCTTCGCCGCGGAAGTGACCCGTGTGGCGCTGGAGGTGGGCACCGAGGGCATCCTGGGCGGCCAGGCCGACGTGCAGGGTGTCGCAGGGACCTGGAAGGACCTCACGGACTCGGTCAACCTGATGGCCTCCAACCTGACCTCGCAGGTGCGCAACATCGCCGACGTGACGAAGGCCGTCGCGGCGGGAGACCTCTCGAAGAAGATCACGGTCGACGTGAAAGGCGAGATCCTGGAGCTCAAGGCCACCATCAACACCATGGTGGACCAGCTCTCGTCCTTCGCGGCCGAGGTGACGCGCGTGGCGCGCGAAGTGGGCACCGAGGGCCGGCTGGGCGGGCAGGCGCAGGTGCGCGACGTGTCCGGCACCTGGAAGGACCTCACCGACAACGTCAACTTCATGGCGGGCAACCTGACGGGCCAGGTGCGCGGCATCGCCAAGGTGGTGACCGCCGTGGCCGACGGCGACCTCCAGCAGAAGCTGACCGTCGAGGCCAAGGGCGAGATCGCCGCGCTGGCCGAGACGATCAACAGCATGACCGACACGCTCGCGACCTTTGCCGACCAGGTCACCACCGTGGCGCGCGAGGTCGGGGTCGAGGGCAAGCTCGGCGGGCAGGCGAAGGTGCCCGGCGCGTCGGGCACCTGGAAAGGATTGACCGAGAACGTCAACCAACTCGCGGCCAATCTGACGACGCAGGTGCGCGCGATCGCCGAAGTCGCCACGGCGGTGACGCAGGGCGACCTGACCCGTTCGATCACGGTGGAGGCGCAGGGTGAAGTCGCCGCCCTGAAGGACACGATCAACGAGATGATCCGCAACCTGAAGGACACCACCCAGAAGAACACCGAGCAGGACTGGCTGAAGACCAACCTCGCCAAGTTCAGCCGGATGCTCCAGGGCCAGAAGGACTTGCTGACCGTCGGGCAACTGATCCTTTCGGAGCTGGCGCCCGTGGTCGGCGCGCAGCAGGCCGAGTTCTACGTGCTCACGAACGCCGGTGGCACCGCCAAATTGAAGCTGTTCGCCAGCTACGCTTCGGGCGGCCAGAGTTCTCACGGCAAGGAGATCGACATCGGGCAGGGTCTGGTCGGCCAGTGCGCGATCGAGAAGTCGAAGATCCTGCTCACGAACGTGCCGAGCACGGCATTCAAGGTCGCGACAGGTCTCAGCGAAGGCGCGGCGATGGACGTCATCGTGCTGCCGGTCGTGTTCGAGGGCGAAGTGCGCGGCGTGCTCGAACTGGCCTCGCTCGAACGGTTCAACCCGGCGCACCAGGCCTTCCTCGACCAGCTCACCGAATCGATCGGCATCGTCATCAACACCATCTCCGCCAACATGCGGACCGAGGATCTGCTGACGCAGTCGCAATCGCTCGCGGAGGAGCTCCAGAGCCGGCAGCAGGAACTGCAGCAGACCAACGAGGCGCTGCAGGAGAAGGCGCGACTGCTCGTACACCAGAACCAGGAAGTCGAGCGCAAGAACCAGGAGGTCGAGCAGGCCCGGCAGGCGCTGGAGGAGAAGGCTGAGCAACTGGCGCTGACTTCCAAGTACAAGTCGGAATTCCTCGCCAACATGTCGCACGAGCTGCGCACGCCGCTCAACAGCCTGCTCATCCTTTCCGACCAGCTCTGCAAGAACGGCGACGGCAACCTGACGCCTCGCCAGGTCGAGTTCGCGAAGACGATCCACCTGTCGGGCAACGACCTGCTGATGCTGATCAACGACATCCTCGACCTGTCCAAGATCGAATCGGGCACGGTCGCCGTCGAAGTCAGCGAGGTGCGGCTGGAGGAGCTGCGCCGCTCCGTGGAGCGCAGCTTCCGTCACGTCGCCGAGGCCAAGCACGTGGACTTCGACATCAGCGTCGCCGAGTCGCTGTCCGGGACGATCGTGACCGACGTCAAGCGCCTCCAGCAGATCATCAAGAACCTGTTGTCGAACGCCTTCAAGTTCACGCACCGAGGCTCGGTCTCGCTGTCGATCGCGCGGGTCGAATCCGGCTGGTCGAGCGATGTCGAGGAGCTGGGCCGCGCGAGCCATGTGCTGGCCTTCGCGGTGTCGGACACGGGCATCGGCATCTCCGCGGACAAGCAGCAGATCGTCTTCGAGGCTTTCCAGCAGGCCGACGGCTCCACATCGCGCAAGTACGGCGGCACCGGGCTGGGCCTGGCCATCAGCCGCGAGCTGGCGCGTCTGCTCGGTGGCGAAATCCGGCTCAGCAGCACCCCGGCCATGGGCAGCACGTTCACGCTCTACCTGCCCCAGAACTACAGCCCTTCGCGCAGCGCACGTCCCGTTCGCGCCGACGTCATCGAAGCGGACGCCGCCCACAAGTCGGTGCGCGATCGGCTCGTCGATGCGCGCGCGGCGGACATGGCATCGGATGCAGCGGCAGACGCCCGTGATGCCGAGGATGTGTTGTCGGCGCTGAACGTCGCCGGCGATGATCGCGACGCGACGGTGCCGGGCGACCAGGTCGCCCTGATCGTCGAGAACGACCTGGCTTTCGCCAAAGTCCTCATGCAGGCCGCGCGCGGCAGCGGCTTCAAGGCGCTCGTGAGCCTCAGCGGCGCCGCCGCGCTGGCGCTGGCGCGCGACCATCGGCCGAGGCTGATTACGCTCGACATCCATCTGCCGGACATGGACGGGTGGCGCATCCTGGACCGACTGAAGTCCGACCTGGCGACGCGCCACATTCCGGTTTGCGTGGTCTCCACGGACGATTCGCGCGCCCGCGCGCTGAGCTCCGGCGCGCTGGGATTCCTCTCTAAGCCGCTTCAGTCGATCGATGAGGTCGAAGCCGCGATGGCGAGCCTGCACCGCTACGTGCACGCCGATGTGCGCAGGCTCCTGGTGGCGGTGTCCGGTGACTCGCCGGCGCGCGAAGCCTGCCTGAAGGCCTTCGACGGCGGCAGCGTCGATGTCGTCTGGGCGGACGGCGCCGACGACGTCAGGCGCGAACTCGCGAGCGGCGAGGTCGACTGCCTGATCACGGATGGCCGCGTGCCGGGACTCAGCCGGCTGGATCTCGTCGAGCCGCTGGAGCAGCGTTCGGCTGTCCAGCAACTGCCTGTGGTCGTCTACGACCCCGAGGATGCGGAGCGATCGCGGGCCATCGGGACCCACGGCCTGGATTGGCGGCAAGGCCAAGGCGAAGGCGCGTGGCGAACCGTGCAGACACTCGACCAGCTCATCGAAGCGGGCACCTTCTTCCTGCATCGTTCGACGGCCAGCATGTCGGAAGCCGAGCGTCGCGCCGTGGAGGCGGTGAACGATGTCGCCGGCAGCCTGGCCGGGAAGAAGGTGCTGATCGTCGACGACGACATTCGGAACATCTTCGCGCTGGCCACGGTGCTGGACCAGCAGGGCATGGTGATCGTCTCGGCCGAGAACGGCCGCGATGCGGTTCGCCGGGTGCAGGAGGATGCCGGGATCGACATCGTGCTCATGGACATCATGATGCCGGAGATGGACGGCATGGAGACCATGCGGGAGCTCCGACGCCTGCCGCGCGGCAAGCAGTTGCCCCTGGTGGCGGTCACCGCGAAGGCGATGAAGGGCGATCGCGAGAAGTGCATCGAGGCCGGTGCATGGGACTACCTGTCCAAGCCGGTGGACACCGCCTACCTGCTCGTGGTGTTGCGAGGCTGGCTGTGCAAGTGAACCTCCCGGGCGCCGCGAACCCGGCCGTTGCCGGGCCGGCCGAGCGCGCCAACATCCTGGTCGTGGACGACCTGCCCGAAAAGCTGCTGGTGTTCCAGACAGTGCTGGAGGATCTCGGGCAGAACCTGGTGCTGGTCCGGTCGGGCGAGGAGGCGCTCCGGGAACTGCTCCAGCGGGAGTTCGCGGTCATCATGCTCGACGTCAACATGCCCGGCATGGACGGCTTCGAGACCGCGGCGCTGATCCGTCAGCATCGTCGCAGCGCGCATACGCCGATCATCTTCATCACCTCCTACGCCGACGAGATGCAGACCGCGCGCGGCTATTCGCTCGGCGCCGTCGACTACATGCTGTCGCCGCTGGTGCCGGAGATCCTGCGCAGCAAGGTCAGCGTCTTCGTGTCGCTCTACCTGATGCAGCGCGAGGTGCAGCAGCAGGCGGACGCCCGCGCCGCGATGATGGCCGCCGAGGCTGCGCGCCGGGTGGCGGAGCAACGGGACAAGCGCTCCGCCTTCCTCGCGCACGCCAGCCGGGCGCTCAGCGTTTCGCTCGAAGTGCAGGTGGCCGCGTGCGAGCTGGCGGAGTTGCTGGTGCCGACGGTCGCGGCGGCCTCGGTCGTGCTGCCGTCGGACCCCGATTTCTTCCCGTGCAAGACGGTGGTCGCCGCACGGGCGCGTGCCGGCGGACGCCCCATCGTCTCGACCAGCGGTGCGCATCTGGACGAACGCCTGGCCTCGACGCTCGACAGCGCCATCCGGGATCGCCGCTTTACCGACCTCGCGCCGGTGGCCTTGAGCGCATTGAACGCCGGCTCGCTGGGCCTCGCGGGCAGTGCGGTGTCGCTGCCGCCGCTTCGCTGGGCCGGGGCGCTGCCACTGATCTTCGGTGGCCGCGTGCTCGGCGCGATGCTGCTGCTGTCCGGGGAGGACGCCATGGAGCAGGGCGGCCCCGATCAGGGCCTGCTGGAGGAAGTCGCCGTGCGCGCCGCGGCGGCCTTCGAGAACGCGCGGCTCTACCGCGTCCTGCAGCGCGAGATCGCCGAGCGCAAGGCCGCGCAGGAGGAACTGCAGCAGGCCGACCAGCGCAAGGACGAATTCCTCGCCATGATGTCGCACGAATTGCGCAATCCCCTGGCGCCGATTCACACGGCGGTCGAGGTGATTCGTCGGATCGCGCCCCCCAGCCCGAAGGTGTCCTGGGCGTTGGACGTCGCCAGCCGGCAGTTGCAGCAGATGACCCGCCTGATCGAGGAGTTGCTGGACGTCACGCGCATCAGCCAGGGCAAGATCACGCTCAAGCGAGAGTCCATGGACCTCAACAAGGTGATCGCGCAGAGCGTGGAGACCATCCAGCCGGCCGTCAAGAGCCGTCGCCAGGTGTTGAGCGTCTCCATCCCCGAGCGGCCGGCCTGGCTGCACGGCGATGCGGCGAGGCTCACGCAGGTCATTGCGAACCTGCTGCACAACGCATCGAAATACAGCCCCGAAGGGACGCACATCTCGCTGGCAGCGGAGATCGAGGACCTGGAGGTCGTCGTGACCGTGCGCGACCAGGGCATCGGCATCGACGAGGAACTGCTTCCGCGCATCTTCGACCTGTTCGCGCAGGGCAAGCGTGGCCTCGATCGCGCGCAGGGTGGCCTGGGGGTCGGCCTGACCCTGGCGCGCCGGCTGACCGAGATGCACGGCGGTCGCATCGAGGCGACCAGCTTCGGCAAGGACAAGGGCTCGGAGTTCAAGGTTCGATTGCCCTGCATCACGCTGGTGCGCCAGGAGAGCAAGTCCGGGCATCAGGATCACCCCGTCGTTTCGAACCACCCGCAGCAGTGCGTCCTGGTCGTGGACGACAACCGTGACGCCGCGGATGCGATGGCCGCGATCCTGGAAATCGACGGGCACGCCGTGCTGACGGCTTCGGACGGCGAGGAGGCGCTGACGATCGCTGCGGCGCGCAGTCCGACCGTCGTGCTGCTGGACATCGGATTGCCCGTGCTCGACGGCTACCAGGTGGCCCGGCGACTGCGTTCCATGCGGGAGACCGAGCAGTCGCTCCTGATCGCACTGACCGGCTATGGCCAGAAGGAGGACAGGCAGGCTGCGTTCGATGCGGGATTCAGCCACCACTTCGTGAAACCGGCGGACGCCACCGAATTGCTGAATTGCATCCGGGCCTGGTGCAAGACCCGGGAGAGCGACAGCTTTGGCGTGCCGGCAGCCAAGTGAGGGATCGGGGAATCAGCCGACGCGGCGCTCGAGCTTCCGCGTCTCGCCGATGGCCGTCACGAAGAATTCGTCTTCCGGCATTCCTTTTGCGCTGCGCAGCTCGGCGAGCTTTCTCGGCGGCTCGTCCAGGGCCTCGTCGGTCAGCGTGAAGACGCCCCAGTGGATCCCGAGCGAGCGCTTGGCGCCCACGTCGGCATGGATCTTCAGCGCTTCCTCGACGTCGACGTGCTGCATGCGCATGAACCAGCGCGGTGCGTAGGCGCCGATGGGGACCAGCGCAATGTCGAATCCGCCGCCGCGCTCGGGCGTCTGGCGATCCCGGAAGTGCCGGCGGATGTCGGTGAAGTCGCGCGAATAGCCGGTGTCGCCGGTGAAGAGCAGGTGGCAATCCGGCGCGAGGACGGCGAAGCCGCCCCACAGGGTCGCCATGGCATCGCCGGGGCCGCGCGAGGACCAGTGCTGCGCCGGCACCAGGGTCACTTCGATATCCCCCCGCGGTGTCGGCAGGCGGTGGCTGTCCCACCAGTCCAGCTCCACGGCGTTCTGGATGCCCTTGGCTGCGAGCCACGGCTTGAGGCCCAGCGGCACCACGAACAGGGGCGGGCCGCCCGCCTGCCGGTTGAGCCCTAGTACCGAGGCGCCGTCGAGATGGTCGTAGTGGTTGTGCGACACCAGCACCAGGTTCACGTGCGGCAGATCGGCCAGCGCGACGCCGGGCGGCGAATGCCGTCGGGGCCCCACCAGTTGCACGGGCGAGGCCCGCTGCGAGAACATCGGATCCGTCAGCATCGTGATGCCACCCAGCTGGGCCATGACCGTGGCGTGACCGATGTATGTCGTGGCCGGCACCATCTGCGCACCGGCCTGCGCGTTGGCGCGGAGCCAGGCGAGATCGGGCGTCACCCTCGGCGTCGGCCCCAGGGGCGGCGGAGGCAGGCGGTTGCGCATGGCGTCCCTTCGCCAGCGCAGGAGGTCCGACAGGCTTTTCGGCTCGAACTCCGTGTAGTTGTTCTGGAAGCCGCGGGCGCGGTGGTGCGGCTTCTTCGGGTCTTGATAGGGGTTCATCGTTCGCACAATCTATCCGGCGATCAGTTTTTGAACCAGTTCCGCAGTGGTGGACGCCGCATATTTGCGCATCAGCCGCGCACGGTGTATTTCGACCGTGCGATGGCTGATGGCGAGGGCCTTGCCGATTTCCTTCGAGGTGCGCCCCTGCATGACTTGCGCCGCCACCTCGCGCTCGCGTGGGGTGAGTTCGGCCTTGACGGAGCGGCGCGACCCGAGGTCCTCGAAAGTCCAGATGCCCGCTTCGTGCGGCGCGGCGCGATTGAGCGCTTGCCCGCTGACGTGGCACCAGAAGGTCTCGCCCGCGAACGCGCCATGCAGGTCCCCCAGCCGTTTCATCATGCGGTTGTCCGCATAGCGGCCACTCGCGTTCAGGATCGGCTCCATGCGCTTGCCGATGCGCTCGAATTCGACGACGCTCGGGTACAGCACCTGGAACGACTGGCCGACCAGCGAATCGCGCGTGGCGCCGAACATCTCGCACAAGCGCGCATTGCAATCCATGATGATGCGATGGCGGGAGAGCACCATGCCCACCGGCGACTGCTCGAAAGCGAGCCGGTAGTCGATGGCCATCAGTTCGGTCTCGGGTGTCTCCATTACGAAATACTACGTATGCCTGTACGTAGTATCGTCTCAGGCTGCGAACCAACCCTCAACCCTCAACCTTCTCCCAGCGAGGAATCATGGCGAACAAGATCTATCCCTCCGCCGACGCGGCGCTCAAGGGTGTCGTGGCCGACGGCCAGACGCTCGCCGTCGGCGGCTTCGGCCTGTGCGGCATCCCCGAGGCGCTGATCGACGCGCTGCACGATTCGGGCGTGAAGAACCTGACCTGCATCTCCAACAACGCGGGCGTCGATGGTTTCGGCCTCGGCAAGCTGCTCGAGACGCGCCAGATCAAGAAGATGGTTGCGAGCTACGTGGGCGAGAACAAGGAGTTCGAGCGCCAGTACCTCGCGGGCGAACTGGAGCTGGAGTTCACGCCCCAGGGCACGCTGGCCGAGAAGCTGCGCGCCGGCGGCGCCGGCATCCCGGCCTTCTTCACCAAGACCGGTGTCGGCACCCAGGTTGCCGAAGGCAAGGAACTGCGCGAGTTCGATGGCGAGACCTACGTCATGGAGCGCTCGCTGGTGCCCGACGTGGCCCTGGTCAAGGCCGACGTGGCCGACAAGTCCGGCAACCTGCGCTTCCGCCTGACGGCGCGCAACTTCAACCCCGCCGCGGCGATGGCCGGGAAGATCTGCATCGTCGAGGTCGAGAAGATCGTCGAGGTCGGCGAACTCGCGCCGGACGACATCCACTTGCCGGGCATCTACGTGCACCGCATCGTGCTCAACAGCAACCCCGAGAAGCGGATCGAGAAGCGCACCATCAGCGCCGCGGCGCCGGTCGACGCCGTGGCCGCCAAGGTCGAGGCCCAGGCCGCCATCGCGCAAGCCGCTGCCGGCAGCGAAGTGCCGGCCCCTATCAAGAACACCAAAGGAGCCTGAGATGCCTTGGACCCAAGACCAGATGGCCGCACGTGCGGCGCAAGAACTCGAAGACGGCTTCTACGTCAACCTAGGCATCGGCATCCCCACTCTGGTGGCCAACTTCGTCGGCGACAAGGAAGTCTGGCTGCAGAGCGAGAACGGCATGCTCGGCATCGGCCCGTTCCCGACCGAGGACCAGGTCGACGCCGACCTGATCAACGCCGGCAAGCAGACCGTGACGACGCTGCCCGGCAGCGCCATCTTCGGCAGCCACGACAGCTTCGCGATGATTCGCGGCGGCAAGATCAATCTGTCGATCCTGGGCGCCATGCAGGTGAGCAGCAAGGGCGACCTCGCCAACTGGATGATCCCCGGCAAGATGGTCAAGGGCATGGGCGGCGCGATGGACCTGGTGGCCGGCGTCAAGCGCGTGATCATCCTGATGGAGCACGTCGCGAAGAAGAAGGACGGCACCGAGGACCTCAAGATCCTGGAGCACTGCACGCTGCCGCTGACGGGCGTGGGCGTGGTCGACCGCATCATCACCGACCTCGCCGTGATGGACGTGGTGCCGCAGGGCCTGAAGGTCGTCGAAATGGCGCCGGGCGTGAGCTTCGAGACGCTGCAGGCGAAGACGGGCGCGAAGCTGATCCAGTAGGGCGTCGCATTGCATAGCGCAAAGGGCAGGGCCGTGTAAACGCGCCCTGCCTTTTTTCTTTGGAGAGCAGGACATGAACGCCACCGAGGAACTGGAGCGGATCTGGCGGCTTGCAGGTCTGCCACGTGACGCATTGGGGTATGCGAACCTGAGTGGCGCAGACCCGGTGTTGCCATCGTCCTTTGCCGTCGGAACCGCGGCGCAGAGCACCATCGCCGCCGCGGCGCTTGCGGCCTGCGAACTCGGGCATGCGCGCGGAGCATCCCGCCAGCAGGTCAGCGTCGAGATGCTGCATGCGGCGCTGGAGTGCACGGCTTGGTTCAGCCTGGACGGCAGGGTCCCTGAGTTGTGGGATGCGTTCTCCGGGCTCTATCGGACGGCCGACGGATGGGTGCGCATCCATGCCAACTTCGCGCATCACCGTGACGGCGCGCTGCGTCTGCTGGGCCTGAATCCGCAGACCGCGCAGCGTGCCGACGCCGAAGCGGCGATGCAGTTGTGGACGGCGATCGAATTCGAATCAGCGGCGGCGGCGAAGGGGCTGGTCGCGACGGCGTTGCGGAGTTTCGATGAGTGGGACGTCACGCCGCAGGGCGCGGCATTGGCGCCGCAGCCCTTGTTCGCGATCGAACGCATCGGCGACGCACCGCCGCTCGACCTGCCGCCGCTTTCGGAGGAAGAGAGACCATTGTCTGGTGTGCGCGTGCTGGACCTGACCCGCATCCTGGCCGGCCCTGTGGGCGGCCGCGCGCTCGCGGCATACGGCGCCGACGTGATGCTGATCAACTCACCGAACCTGCCCAACATCGAGGCGATCGCGGACACCAGTCGCGGCAAGCTGTCGGCGCATGTCGATCTGCAAACGGAAGCGGGCCGCGGTGCCCTGACGAGGCTGCTCCAGGACGCGCATGTCTTCATCCAGGGCTATCGGCCCGGCGGGTTGGCGGGGCTCGGTTTCGGGCCAGATCAGGCGGCAGAGATCCGTCCGGGAATCGTCTACGTCTCGTTGACGGCCTACGGCACGCTCGGCCCGTGGGCGCAGCGCCGCGGCTTCGATTCGTTGGTTCAGACAGCGATGGGTTTCAACCATGCGGAAGGCGAAGCGGCGGGTGACGGAAAGCCGCGGCCGCTGCCTATGCAGATCCTTGATGAAGCCACGGGCTACCTCATCGCCATGGGTGCTTCGGCCGCGCTATGGCGACAGCAACGCGAGGGTGGGAGTTGGCACGTGCAGGTTTCGTTGGCACAGACTGGGCAGTGGCTTCGCGGGCTGGGACGGGTGGCTGATGGGCTTCGGATTGAACGGCCCGATATGTCGGCTTGCCTGGAGACTTCGAGTTCCGGGTTCGGGGAGCTTTGCGGGATGCGGCACAGTGCGCGGCTTTCTCGTACGCCTGCTGCCTGGGGTCGGCCTTCGATGCCGCCAGGGAGTCATTTGCCGGTTTGGGAGTAGAGGGGGTGGCGTCGCCGGGACGGGATGGTTGAACTGTCCGCCTCACGCGTGTGAATGCGCGCAGGCTTGCGCCGTTCGAGACGCCCACAACCGTTGCCCTCTCACGGAGCCCGGTAGGTGGTGCGGGTTGGGCGACCCCTCTGCGCCGCTGAGGAGCGCAGCTTCAGGCGGATAAGGGCCGCGCGTGTTTGAGCGAAGCGAGTTTGCGCGGACCCCGCCTGAAGCGAGCACCGGAAGGGAGCCCGAAGGGCCGGCGTAGCGGGGTCGACCGGCCCGCACCGCCTACCGGGCGCTCTCAACAAGGAGCAAGAGAACCTACCCCTTCCCCAACATCTCAATCAACCGAGCAAGCGCCACAGAAGCAGTCCCTTGCCACACAAGGTGCGTCCGATTGGCCCTCATGCGTTCCGGCAACTGATGCTGTCGAACATCCGCCGTAGCACGCAATGCCTTGAGCACCGACACCGGCACGATCGCGAACCCTGTACCTGCCGCCACGCAGGCAATCATGGCCTGATACGACGAAAACTCCAGCGACCTCGACGGCGCAACGCCACCCTTGCCAAGCCATTGCTCAAGCAGCCGTCGATACGAGCACCCTTGCGCGAACGCGATCAGCGTCGCGTTCGCCAGATCGCCGGGTTTCGTGACCGAGGCTACGCTGCGCGAAGTGATCAGCACCAGTTCTTCCTCGAACACCGCCATCGTCTCCAGCCCTGACGGCGCAAACGGCTCCGACACGAACGCGGCCTCCACCTCGAACGCCTTCACCCGCTTCAACAGCGCGCCCGTGGTGCCGGTCACCAACTCCACGACCACGCCCGGATACAGCCTGTGAAATCGCGACAGCACCGGCGCCAACCGGCTACCCGCCGTGCTCTCGAGCGACCCGAGCTTGAACGTGCCGAGCGGCAGGTCGCTGCGCAGCTCGCTCTCGGCTTCATCGGCAAGCCTTAGGAGCCGATCGGCATAGGGCAGCAGCTTGTGCCCCGCCGGTGCCAGCGCCAGCGTACGGCCTTGGCGATGGAACAGCTTGTGGCCCAGCCGCTCCTCCAACTGCTGAATGCGCGTCGTCACATTCGACTGCACGCGATTGAGCTTGTCCGCCGCACGAATCACGCCGCCCTCGGCCACGACAGTGCGGAAGATCTCGAGGGAATCCAGGTCGATGGTTCTCATAAGGAGAATGATTGTTCTGAATAATTCATTTGTGGCGTACTCGCATTTTGCGTCTAATAAGCGCCCATGTCGAACCATTCCATCCCCGTGGCACGGCCCTCCTTCCTCGCCGTTTGCGCCGCGGGACTGGTCGCCCTCGCCATCGCGATGGGCATCGGACGCTTCGCCTTCACGCCCATGCTGCCGCTGATGATTCGCGCAGGCAGCGCCGACGTGGCTGCGGGTGGATGGCTCGCGGCGGCGAACTATGCGGGCTATCTGCTGGGTGCCCTCACGACGGCGCGCTTGCCGCTCACGCCGCAGCGCATCGGACTGGTTTCGCTCCTGGCGATCGTCGTATCGACCGCAGCGATGGGCTGGACCGGATCGGTCGCGATCTGGGTCGTCCTGCGCTTCGTCGCCGGCGTCGCGAGTGCATGGGCGCTCGTCAGCACCAGCGTCTGGTGCCTGGCCTGGCTCGCGCGCTTCGAGCGGCCCGCCGGCGCCGGCATCCTCTACGCGGGCGTCGGCGTCGGCATCGCTCTTGCCGGGCTCTACTGCTGGCGGGCCGGTGCGGCGGGCGTGGCGCCCGACAGCCTGTGGCTTCAACTCGGCGCGCTCGCGCTCGTCGGGCTGATCGTCGTCGCCATGCTGATGCCGGGCGAGGCAGGTGCGGCGGGCGCCGCTCCTTCGAATGCCTCTGCAACCCGCCAGCCTTCGTCTGCCGGCACGCCATGGAGCCTGGTCATCTGCTACGGCGTCCTCGGCTTCGGCTACATCCTGCCTGCGACCTTTCTCCCCGTCCTCGCCCGTGCCGTGGTCGACGATCCATCCGTCTTCGGCGCCGCATGGCCCGTGTTCGGCGCGGCGGCCGCGGTGTCGACGCTGGTCGCGGGCGCGGTCCTCGGCCATGTCTCCCGGCGGCACGTGCTGGCAGGAAGCCATGGGCTGATGGCCATTGGCTGCTTGTTGCCGGTATTGCACCTGTCCGCCATCACCGTGCTCGCGGCCGCACTGCTGGTCGGCGGAACCTTCATGGTCGCCACCATGGCCGGCATGCAGGAAGCCAAGGCGACCGCCGTCGGAGATCCGACGCGCGCGCTCGGCCGCATGACCGCCGCCTTCGCCATCGGGCAGATGGCCGGTCCCGTCCTGTCCTCGGCCTTGAGCGGCAGTGCCCAAGGCTTCGGCGGGCTCTTCATCGCGCTGGTCATCGGCGCCGTGGCACTGCTGGGCAGCGCCGCGTGGCTGGTCCGTGCGCCGTCCCGAAGCTGATTCAACGACGAGGAATTCCATGCTGTTCCAACAAGGCCATACGGACCCCTGGTCCGAACGCTTGCCGATGCCGGCCGCAGACGCGATGTCCGATGCGCAGCGAGCCGCAGCACAGGCGCTCATCGACGGACCGCGCAAGGCCGTGTTCGGGCCGTTCATTCCGCTGCTGCAGAGCCCGGTGCTGATGGAGCGCATCGGCGTCCTGGGCGAATACCTCCGCTTCGACAGCGCGCTCGACGCGCGCGTGCGCGAACTCGTGACTTGCGCGGTCGCGCGCCATGTCGGCAACCAGTTCGAATGGGTGCTGCATGCGGCGGCGGCAGTCAAGGCCGGTGTCAGTGCCGAAGCCATCGAGGCCTTGCGCCTCGGACGCCGCGCCGCGCCATTGGCCGACGACGAACAACTCGCGTTCGACTTTGCGAGCGAACTCCTCCAGCACCACGGCGTGAGCGAGCCGACTTATGCCGCCGCCGTCGAACGCTTCGGCGCCAGGGTGGTGGTCGATCTCAGCGCCCTGGTGGGCTACTTCACCATGGTCTGCTGGGTGATGAACGTGGCGCATACGCCGGTGCAGGGCGCCGAAGGCCAGCGCGGGCTCGAAGCGTTTCCGTTGTAGCGGGCTGACGGGGTCGAGCGGCAGGTCAGGCCCGCGTCCGCCGGCGGAGGCACAATGGCGCCCGCCGCGGACCGGGTCCGTGAACCGACCCTTCGCATCCGCCCATGCTCGACAAACGCTTCTTTCCGCGCCTGGCCGTCGCCTCAGGCGGCAATCGCTGGGATTGGGCCTTGCTTCCGCTCGTGCTGGCTACCCTGTTCGCGCTCGCCTACGGCGGCGCACAGATGGCGCGACCCTACGAGCTGGGTGAGCAACTGCCGATCAGCCTCGACCCGTGGATGCTGCCGTACTACCTGCTGCGCACCACGCTGCGGATGTTTCTCGCGCTGGGCGCGTCGCTGATCTTCAGCTGCGTCTTCGCCGTCCTGGCGACCCGCTACCGCGCCGCCGAAAAGGTGCTGCTGCCGACCCTCGACATCCTGCAGTCGATTCCGATCCTGGGCTTCCTGTCGATCACCGTGACCGGGTTCATCGCCCTGTTCCCCGGCAATCTGCTGGGTGTCGAATGCGCGGCGATCTTCGCGATCTTCACCTCGCAGGCATGGAACATGGCGTTCAGCCTGTACCAGTCGCTTCGCACCGTACCGCCGGAGCTGCGCGAGGCATCGTCGGTGTTCCAGCTCTCGGCCTGGCATCGCTTCTGGCGCCTCGAACTGCCCTTTGCGATGCCCGGATTGCTGTGGAACATGATGATGTCGATGTCCGGCGGCTGGTTCTTCGTGGTCGCCTCCGAGGCGATCTCGGTGTCGAACCAGAACATCAAGCTGCCGGGCGTCGGTTCGTACATCGCGTTGGCGATCGAGGCGCGCGACCTGGGTGCGATCGGATGGGCCATCGGCGGGATGCTGATCGGAATCACCCTCTACGACCAGTTGTTCTTCAGGCCGCTGATCGCCTGGGCCGACAAGTTCCGCTTCGAGGAGGGCAGCGGCGAGGATGCGCCGCGCTCGTGGCTGCTCACCTGGCTGCGCCGCACCGATCGGCTCAAGGGATTCATGATCGGCGCGGCGCGGCTGCTCGAACGCTCGCTGGTGCTCTTCAGGCGCGATCACGACGGCACGTCCATCAAGGCGCGGCCGCGTCCGCCCAATCCGGCGGTGGAGCGCGTGTGGGACGCCACGCTGGCGGCGGCCGTGCTCCTGGCTGCCGCGTGGCTGGTGCGCTTCATCCACACCGAAGTTGGCTGGGGGGAGGTCGGCCACGTGTTCGTCCTCGGCTTCTACACGATGCTGCGCGTGGTCGTGCTGATCGCGCTGGCCGCGCTGGTGTGGGTGCCGATCGGCGTGTGGATCGGCATGAATCCGCGCTGGGCGGGGCGGCTGCAGGGCGTGGCGCAGTTCATGGCGGCCTTCCCTGCGAACCTGATGTTCCCCGTCGCGGTGCTCTTCATCGTGCGTTGGCAACTGAACCCGAACATCTGGCTGGCGCCGTTGATGGTGCTGGGCACGCAGTGGTACCTGCTCTTCAACGTGATCGCGGGGGCATCCGGCGTGCCGACCGAGTTGCGCTATGCGGCGGACAACCTCGGGCTCACCGGCTGGCTGCGCTGGCGGCGTTATCTGCTGCCGGCCATCTTCCCGAGTTTCGTCACCGGCGCGATCACGGCCAGCGGCGGCTCGTGGAACGCAAGCATCGTGGCCGAATACGTGACCTGGGGCGACACCACCCTGCAGGCTGCCGGCTTGGGCAGCTACATCGCCCACATGACGGCCATCGGCGACTTCCCGCGCATTGCGCTGGGCATCGGCGTGATGTGCGTCTTCGTGATGGGCATGAATCACTTCGTCTGGCGCAAACTCTACGCGCTGGCCGAAGGCAGATGACGAAACAGCTTGGAGTGACCATGGGCGAAGCCATCGTTGAACTCAAGGGCGTGGGCAAGTCCTTTCGCTCCGCCGACGGCACCGCGCGTTCGGTGTTGGAAGGCGTGGACTTCCGCCTTGCCGAGGGCGAGATCGTGGCGCTGCTCGGGCAATCGGGCTCGGGCAAGTCCACGCTGCTGCGCATTCTCGCGGGCCTGATCGGCGCCGACGCCGGCAGCGTCGGATATCGCGGCCAGCCGCTCTACGGACCGGCGCGTGGCATCGCGATGGTGTTCCAGTCCTTCGCGCTTTTCCCTTGGCTCACGGTGCAGCAGAACGTCGAGCTGGGCCTGGAGGCGCGCGGGGTTGCGCCAGCCGAGCGGGCACACCGTGCGAGCGCCGCCATCGAGCTCATCGGCCTCGCGGGCTTCGAAGGCGCCTTGCCGCGAGAGCTGTCGGGTGGCATGCGCCAGCGCGTGGGCATCGCGCGCGCATTGGTCGTCGAGCCGGAAGTGCTGCTGATGGACGAAGCCTTCTCGGCGCTCGACGTGCTCACCGGCGAGCGGCTGCGCGACGACATCCTCCACCTGTGGGGCGGTGGCGCCATGCCGACGAAGGCAATGCTCATCGTCTCGCACAACATCGAGGAAGCCGTGCTCATGGCCGACCGTGTGCTGATCTTCGCTGCCGACCCTGGCCGCGTGCGGGCCGAACTGCCGATTCGCCTGCCCCGGCCGCGCAATGCCGAAAGCCTGGAGGTGAGGGCGTTGATCGACGAGGCCTATGCGCTGATGACCGCCGGCGCGCCCGCAGCGGGCCGTGCGCCCGAGGAGCCGGTACGCATGCATCTCGGCGACCGGCTGCCGGACGCCGACATCGGTCGCATGGAAGCGCTGCTGGAGATGTTGGTCGAGGATGGCCGCGAAGGCCGCGCCGACCTGCCCCAGCTCGCCGAAGAGGCCGAGCTGACCGACCACGAACTGTTGCCGCTGGCGCAGGCGCTTTCGCTGCTGGGCCTTGCAAAACTCGCGGATGCCGACCTGCATCTCACCGAACTGGGTCGACACTATGTCGCGGGCGTGCACACCCTGCGCCAGCAATTGCTCGGCCAGCAGTTGCTCGCCCATGTGCCGCTCGCCGCGCACATTCGCCACAGCCTCGAACAGGCACCCGCGGGCGAATTGCGCCAGGAGCCTTTCCTCGAACTGCTCAAGGAAAGCCTGGACGAAGCGACGGCGGAGCGCGTGCTGCGCACCGCCATCGAGTGGGGCCGCTACGGCGAAGTGTTCGAGTACGACCTGCGCACGGGCCTCATCCACCTGCCGGCGGGTGAGGAAGAGAGTCAGGAGACGCCGAACCGCGAGTGAGCGCCCCGCTGTCGAGCGCGAGCACGGCGTCGGCCAGGGCTTCTATGCCCTCGTCCGACAAGTCGCTCGTGTCAATGCGGCATCGATCCGACCACGCCATGAAGTGACGCGCCTGCGAGCGCGCGTAGTGGGGGTCGTAGTGCTGGGCCATCAACTCCGCGAACAGCGGTGCCAGATCTCTCGCTCTTGCCCACGCCTGCCAGTGCTGCACCGTCTCCTTGCCCTGCAGTTCCTTGAGCAGGCCCAGTTGCGTGGCGAGCGCCTCGCCGTCGTCGCCGAGGTACGCGTAGTCGCGCAGCAGGTAGTCCAGTCGCGCTTCAGGCGTTGCCGCGATCTCGATGCAGGGGCTTGCGCGCATGCGCGACACCAGCGACATCGGCAGGGCGATGCGGCCGATGCGGGCGCTTTCGCCTTCCACGTACAACGGCCGTCGGAGGTCGATGGCTTCGAGCGCCTGCGCAATGCGCGTCTCGAAATGCTTTTGTGAAGGCTGGGCGACGCCCGGCAGGGCGCCGAGCAGCGAACCCTTGTGCTTCGCGCAGTCTTCGAGGTCGATCACCTGCGCGCCGCGCCGCGCCAACGCCTGCAGCACGCGCGTCTTTGCGCTGCCGGTGGCGCCGCAGAGGATGCGCAACGGCAATTGCGGACACAGCGCCTCCAGTTGTTCGATCACATGGCGGCGAAAGCTCTTGTAGCCGCCTGCGAGTTGCTGGGCATCCCAGCCGACCAGTCGCAGCCAGGTCACCATCGATGCGCTGCGCAGGCCGCCGCGCCAGCAGTACACGAGCGGCTTCCAGTTGGACGGCCGGTCCGCGAAGCGCTCGCGCAGGTGCCTTGCGAGATTGGCAGCCACCATCGCGCCGCCGACACGCCGCGCTTCGAATGCGCCTTGCTGCTTGTAGAGCGTGCCGACGATGCGCCGCTCCTCGTCGTCGAGCACGGGGCAGTTGATGGCGCCGGGAATGTGGTCCAGCGCGAACTCGGCAGGCGAGCGCGCGTCGATCAGGGTGTCGAAGTCTTGCAGGTCGGAGACACGGACAGGGGGGCGTTGCATGAGGGTTCGGCAGCGGTTCGAGGCACACGTGACTGGCACAATGCCCATCACATAGGCTGCTTCGATATCTTCATCATGGAAGCGATTGCTCTCACACGGTTTTCACACGGCGGTGGCTGCGGCTGCAAGATTGCCCCGGGCCTCCTGGCGGAGATTCTGGCACGGGCGCCGCAAGGCATCGTGCCGCCCGAGCTGCTGGTCGGCATCGAGACCAGCGACGATGCGGCGGTCTATCGCCTCAACGACACGCAGGCCCTGGTCGCCACCACGGATTTCTTCACGCCCATCGTGGACGACCCGTACGACTTCGGCCGCATCGCCGCGACCAATGCACTGTCGGACATCTACGCGATGGGCGGCACGCCGATCATGGCGCTGGCGCTCGTCGGCATGCCCATCGACAAGCTGCCGCCCGAAGTCATCGGCCGCGTGCTGGAGGGCGGTGCGAGCATCTGCCGCGAGGCCGGCATCCCGATCGCAGGCGGCCACAGCATCGACGTGCTCGAGCCGATCTATGGCCTGGTCGGATTGGGGCTGGTCCATCCCGATCGCGTGCGCCGCAATTCCGACGCGAAAGCGGACGACGTGCTGGTGCTCGGCAAGCCGCTCGGTGTGGGCATTCTCTCTGCGGCGCTCAAGAAGGGTCTGCTCGACGATGCTGGGTATGCGCAGATGCTGCGTCACACCACGCAACTCAATCGCGTCGGCATCGAACTCGCCGCACTCGACGGCGTGCATGCGATGACGGACGTCACGGGCTTCGGCCTCGCCGGCCATCTGCTTGAGATCTGCCGTGGCGCAAAGCTGCAAGCACGCGTGCAACTGGATGCGTTGCCGACCATCGAGGCCGCCGTCACGTTCGCGCGGGAGGGCATCGTCACAGGCGCCTCCGGACGCAACTGGAACGGCTACGGATCGCAGGTTGACTGGCCCTCTCAAGCCGACGCATGGCAACGTGCGCTGGTGGCCGATCCGCAGACCAGTGGCGGCCTGCTCGTCAGTTGCCGCACCGATGCCGCCGATGCCGTGCTGTCGACCTTTGATGCGGCCGGCTTCGCGCAGGCGTCGCGCATCGGCACGCTTCACCCGCTCGACGCGGGAACTTCGCCGCGCCTCGCGTTCGCCATGTAGTGTCTTGTGTCCATGCACATCCACGGGGTGTGACGCGTCGTCTTCGATGATGAAAAATTTCGGACTCGTCCGAAGAGGCCTCTCGAGCCCCCTATAATTCGAAGCTCGAAAAATGCGGGAATAGCTCAGTTGGTAGAGCGCAACCTTGCCAAGGTTGAGGTCGAGAGTTCGAGACTCTTTTCCCGCTCCAGTTTCGCCCTTGCGGATCCATCGCCGTCACAGGGCATCCGTACCGGCAACCCTTTTGCCGGTACGTCGCGCGGGTTCCTCGCGCAGATTTCCAGGACGACAAACCTCCCATCGCACACCCATGGACATCGTCGTCAACGAAGAACTCAAAGCCTACATCGACCCCCTGACCTCTGAAGAAGAAGAGGCGCTCGAACGCAGCATCCTGGTCGAAGGATGCCGCGACGCACTCGTTCTGTGGGGTGACGTGCTCGTCGACGGACACAACCGCTATCGCATCTGCCAGAAGCATGGGCTGCCATTCCAGACGGTGCAGAACCCGCGCTTCCGCTCGATGGAGGACGTGCATCTCTGGATGATCGACCAGCACCTGGGTCGCCGCAGCATCTCTGATTTCCAGCGCGGCGTGCTCGCGTTGCGCAAGCGTGAGATCGTCGCGGAACGTCGCACGCGCGCCGCCGCAGCGCCGGACTCGACGACGGCTGACATGCCAACGGATTCGGCCCCGGCGCGAGCCATTGACGACGCACCGGCCGAGGCGCCGCTCAACAGCCGCGAGGCCATCGCCAAGGCGGCGCGCCTGAGCAGCAGCCAGGTTGTGATGATCGAGAAGATCCAGAAACAGGCCGCGCCCGAGCTTGTCGCGGCAGTGAAGTCCGGAACGATCTCGATCAATGCGGCGGCGGCAGTCGCGACCTTGCCCGCCGAAGAGCAGGTCGCCGCCGCCAACGCGGGCAAGGATGAGTTGAAGCAGGCCGCGAAGCGTGTTCGCGAATCGAAGCGCAGGCCGCGCGAGGCGACGGCTGCATCGCCGGCGCCCGAAGAGGTCGCCGGCGACGACGAGTTGCAGGCACTGCGGCAACGCGTGGCCGAACTCACGGCCGAGAACCAGGCACTGCGCAGGCAGTTGGCCGAGCTGGAACTGCAGTAGGGGCAGCGGGTGGCGCGCTGCCGGTCGTTCAGGGCAGCGGCGCACCCCGGATCGTGTCCGATGACTTCTTGAGTTGGTCGGTCATGTGGCGATGAAAACGCGATGTGCCCCGTTGATGGATCACGTCGATCACCCAGCCACCACCTACCAGCAGCGCCAGCGCAATCATGGTGAAAATCTCAGAATCCATGACGATCTCCCAGACCTTGACACTTGAACTTTGATGTGTCCGGCCACGATTTGGAATCCACCGAACAGCCTGTGTTGCTATCTGCGCCACCTGTGAAATTCTTCCTTTTTTCGGGTCGATGGCCGTCCTAGGGCTTGAAGCGCAGCACCCCATCGTCCACCGCGCCGTACCGCAAGGTCATCAGGTCGGCGAGGTAGTTCTGGTTCAGCTTCCAGGGCTTCTTCAGGCCCTGCTTGGGCAACTGGTCCATCGCACGCTGGAAGTAGCCCGACGAGAAATCCACCCACGGCTGGAGCGGCATCGATTCTTCGTCCGAGTGCGGCACGCATTGGCGCACGCCCGTACGTTCCATGTGGTTGAGAAGGCGACACACGTAGAGGCTGGCGAGGTCGGCCTTGAGCGTCCATGACGCATTGGTGTAGCCGAATATCGACGCGAAGTTCGGAACGCCGGTGAACATGACGCCCTTGTAGTTGACGAGTTCGGATGACTGGAGACGACGCCCGTCCAAGCTGAGTTCGACGCCCCCGATCAGCTTCAACTTCAGGCCGGTGGCCGTGACCACGAGGTCCGCGGCCAGTTCTGCGCCGCTGGCGAGCTTCAGTCCGGTTTCGGTGAAGGACTCGATGCGGTCCGTCACCACGCTGACGCGCTGTTCGCGAATGGCCTTGAAGAGGTCGCCGTCGGGCACGAAGCACAGGCGTTGTTCCCAAGGGTTGTACGTGGGCGTGAAATGCGTATCGACGTCGAAGTCGGGACCGACCTGCCGGCGGACCAGCTTGAGCATGGTGTCTCTCGCGAACCTGGGCTTGCCGCGGCAGAGCGCGTAGAGGCCGATCGCCAGCATCACGTTTCGCCAGCGCGTGAGGCCGTGGGCGGTGGAGGGACCCATGTGGCGCAGGAGCCAGCCGGCCATGCGATCCACCGACGGTACCGAGAGCACGTAGCTGGGCGAGCGCTGCAGCATCGTCACGTGATCGGCCTGCTTGGCCAGTTCGGGCACCAGCGTGACGGCGGTCGCGCCGCTGCCGATCACGACGACGCGCTTGCCCACGTGGTCGATGTCGCTGGTCCATTGCTGCGGATGCACGATGCGCCCGGCGAATCGCTCGCGGCCGGGAAAGTCCGGCGTATAGCCCTCGGCGTAGTCGTAGTAGCCGCCGCACACCAGCAGGAAGGCGCAACGCATGGAAGCGACTTCGCCGGAATCGCGTTTGACGTCGACAGTCCAGTGCGCTTCGTCGGAGGACCAACTTGCGCGTTGCACCCGGTGGCCGAAACGGATGAGGCGCTCGATGCCCTGTTCGCGTGCGGTTTCCTGGAGGTACTGGAGGATGGAGGGGCCGTCGGCAATGGATTGGGTTCCCGTCCAGGGCCGGAACGAGTAGCCCAGCGTGTACATGTCCGAGTCGGAGCGGATGCCGGGATAGCGGAAGAGGTCCCAGGTGCCGCCCAGAGCATGGCGCGCCTCGAGGATCGCGACGCTGCGACCCGGGCACAGGCGTCGCAAGTGGGAAGCCGCGCCGATACCGGAGAGTCCGGCCCCCACGATCAGCACGTCGACGGATTCATCAGCCATCTGTCCAGGATCTCCTTGCGCACACATTCAAGCCTGCGCCGCGCGCAAATCCTGATTCTGGCCGGGTTTCGGCGGGACGTTCCTCCCCCGCAATGACGATGCGCAGGGCACAAGCATGCCGCACGGACCGGCGATCACGCCAATCAATTTGTCAAGTTCATTGCTTGGCGTACGTCCAGATTCGGATGAATAGACACCTCGATTAAGGAATGCCACATTGAAAAAGCCAGTCGTGCGGCGGGACAGCGATCGGAAGTGCCCACGGTCGGGGCCAAACATCAACGAGGAAGCTAAATGAACAAAGTTTTCCGCGCTATCTGGAACTCGCGCACTGGCCGGGTCGTTGTCGTATCCGAGCGCACGAAAACCGCAGGAAAAGGAACGGGTGGCGGTATTTGCAGTATGAGTTCGAAGCCAAAGGATCCCGGAAACGCTTGCCGTCGATTTTTCTTGCCATTTTTGGCCATTGGATTTTCCATTCCAATTTCGGTGTCCGGTCAAATTGTGATTCCAGAAGGAACAAATATCGGCGCCTACTTGAATACCAATCTGAGCGCCGTCAACAACAATTTTATTCTTGCAGGCAATTCAACCTGGAACACGGTTGTTTCCCAAACTGCGCCGCACGCACAGCTGACGCTCGACGGTGCAGGAAATACGATAACGATCGGAGCCATCACCGGTCCTATTCTGGATCCGGTGTTGAACGTTACACCAACGACGGCCACGATTTCGAATGTGACTTTTCTTGGGACCGCCGCCGACCTATGGCCCGTCTTCTACCACGACGTTGCTGGCGTTACGTCCAATCTGAACCTGAATGATGTCAGATTCTCCGGTTTCACGGGCGGCAGTGGCGGGGAGGGAAGTGTCATGCGCGTGGCGAACGGACCGACAGTGAACATCACTGCGGGCGGTACAAACGGTGTGACCTATTCCAATAATACTGCAGCGGGTGATGCCGCTGGCGCTATCGGAATGTATGCGGGTACGTTGAATTTCAACGGAAAAGTCACGTTCGACTCGAACACGACCGGCAACTATGGCGGGGCCATTTCAATGTATCAGGCCGCTGGAGTATTGAATTTCAACGGCCCGGCGACTTTCCTAAACAATCATGCAAATTTTTACTATGGGGGAGCGATCGACATCTGGGGCGGCGCTTCGACTCTGACCTTCAATGGTCCGACGACGTTTTCCGGAAACTACGTCAACAGTGCCACGGCCAATACGCGGGGCGGCGCCATCAACATCGGCGACTTGAGCCCGGGAACGGGTGCTTCGATCGTGCAATTCAACGACACCGTCACGTTCGATGGAAATTTCGTTGCCTCCTCAGGTGCTGGCGGCAATGCGCGGGGCGGGGCGATCAACGCGTTCGGAAGTGGTGCCTCCTACGATTATCGGTACATTTTCACGGCGCCGGCCATATTCACGAACAACTATGCGATCAAGACTGGAACCGGGGCGGGCGGCGGTTATGGCGGAGCAATTTTCTATGATTCAGCCGCTGCGTCGGTCAGTTTGACTTCCGGTACCCAATTTCTCAATAATTCGGCGTCGACCAGCGGTGGTGCCATTTATCTGCAAGCCGGTACCATCTCGCTCAATGCCTTGACGGACAGCATCCTGTTCCAGGGAAATCGTCAGGGCGTTTCCGTTTCCGGAGGACTACCGGTTGCCGGCACAGGGACGCCCAATGCCATTTATCTGGGATCGTCGGGCAGCCTCAATCTGAATGCCAATGCCGGGCAGCAGATCCGGTTCTTCGATCCGATCGGTTCGATTGCCGGGTCTACCGTCACGGTGACGAAGACGGGGGATGGGGAAGTTGTTTTCCACGGGGACAACGGCGCGACGACGCAGTTCGATTCGACCATACAGGCGAACACGACGGTACAGGGCGGCTTCTTCACGCTCGCTGACGGCGTGAACTACGGAAGCACCACGGGCGGGGCATTCCTCGTCAATACAGGGAGCGGCACAGCGGGAACGGTGCAGGGCGGCGCCAATTCGAGCTTGCGCGCACTGACCCTCACGGTGGCCGATGGCGGAACCGTCAATGTGACCGGCGGCACCTTCACGCTCGATGCGCCGACGATCAATTTCCAGTCCGGCGCTCGATTCACGGGCAACGGGATCTTGGCCGCATCGGGCAACATCAATCTGACCGGGTCGGTGGTTGCGGACCTCGGCGCAGGCGATTTGAATCTGACGGGGCGCCTCACCGGCACGGGCGGATTGACGGTTCAGGGCACAGGGGTGCTGGAGCTTTCGAATGCGACGAATGCGAATACGGGCAGCACCATCGTGACAGCCGGCGCAACGCTGGTCGGCGCTGTCGCCAACGCCTATGCCACGAGTGCCAACGTGACCGTGGACGGAACACTCGATCTCGCCCGAAACAACCTCGATCAGACGGTCGGGAATCTTTCGGGCAACGGCTCGATTCTTCTGGGTTCCGCTGTGTTGACCGATGTCAGCACGGCGTCGTCGATCTATGCCGGCACCATCACCGGTTCTGGAAGCGTCATCAAGTCGGGAACCGGAAACCTGACGCTTTCCAATGCGGCGAATACCTACACCGGCGGTACAACCATTCTGGCCGGCGGTACGCTGACCGCGACCAACGGCAACGCGCTGGGCCCCGGCGCGGTGGCAAACAGCGGCGCGCTCCAACTCGATTTCGCCACCGACAGCACGTTCGCGAACTCGTTGACGGGCACCGGTGCTCTGCAGAATACCGGGGCAGGCGTGGCAACGCTGACGGCGCAAAACTCGACCGCAGGCGCAGTGACCGTGACGGCCGGCACGTTGGATTTCGAGCAGAACGGCGTGTTTGCGGCGACGAGCTTGTCGACGGGTGCCGGCGCGACAACCAATGTGGGAGCCAATTCCCAACTGACCTTGACGGGCGCACTGACCCAGGCCGCGGGGTCCGCGTTGAATGTCGACATCGGGGCGGCCATACCGATCACCGCCGCTTCGGCTGCGCTGAGCGGAGCGTTGAATGTCACCGGCTTTTCCGGCAATGCGCCCGCTTTGGCAAGTGCCTTGCCGACGACCTTCTACACCGTGATCCAAACCACCGGCACGGGGATCACCGGCGATTTCACCAGCTTCGCGTCGAGCCCGGTGGCGAACCCTGTCGACTACCTGACCCTTCGGGGGCAGGCGAACGGCGCCGACTACGACGTGGGGTTCGGCTTGACTTGGCTGGCGGGCACGACCGCAGGCAACGGCATCTTCACGCTGGTGAATCCGGCGGACATCTTCGATGTCGACGTGGTGCTCGCCGGCCAGACAGCGTCCGGCACCGGATGGGACGGCACGACGTTGACAAAGAACGGCGCCGGCACGCTGGTGCTCTCTGCCGACAACACCTACACGGGCGGCACGACGATCAGCGCTGGCACCTTGCAGTTGGGCAACGGGGGCACCACGGGTTCGATCGTCGGCAACGTGGTCGACAACGGCGTCCTGGCCTTCAACCGCTCCGATGCGACTACGTTCGCGGGTGCGATCAGCGGAAGCGGCGCGGTCACGCAACTGGGCACAGGCACCACCACGCTGACTGCTGACAACACCTACACGGGCGGCACGACGATCAGCGCCGGCACCTTGCAGTTGGGCAGCGGTGGCACCACCGGTTCGATCGTCGGCGACGTGGTCGACAACGGCACGCTTGCCTTCAATCGCTCCGATGCGACCACCTTCGCCGGCGCGATCAGCGGCAGCGGCGCGGTCAATCAAGTCGGCAGCGGCTCCACGACGCTGACAGGCGACAACACCTATACGGGCGGCACGACGATCACCGCCGGCACCTTGCAACTGGGCAGCGGAGGCACCACTGGCTCGATCGTGGGCGATGTCGTCGACAACGGCACCCTGGCCTTCAACCGCTCCGATGCCGTCGCCTTCGCTGGTGCGATCAGCGGCAGTGGAGCCCTCCAACAGGCCGGCAGCGGCACTACGGTCCTCACCGGCAACAGCGGCACCTTCGCCGGCAGCACCAGCGTCACGAACGGGACGCTGCAGGTGAACGGAACCCTGGGCTCCGCGGCCAGCACGCTGTCGGTGGCCACCGGCGGCAGGCTCGGGGGCAACGGCACCATCGGCGGCAACGTGTCGATCGCCGACGGCATCCTGGCGCCGGGCACCTCGCCGGGCACGCTGACGATCGGCGGGGACCTGACGCTTGCCGGCACCTCGACCCTGAACTACGAATTCGGACAAGCCGGCGCACCCGGCGGCACCCTCAACGACCTGACCGTGGTCGGCGGCAATCTCACCCTGGACGGCACGCTCAACGTGACGACCTCCAGCGGCGGTACCTTCGGCCCCGGGCTCTATCGCGTCATCAGCTACGGCGGCACGCTCACCGACAACGGCCTCGTGCTCGGCACGACGCCTCCGGGCAGCGACACCTTCGTGAACACCGCCCTGGCCGGACAGGTCAACCTGGTCAACACGGCCGGCCTGGCACTCGACTACTGGGATGGCGCGAGCGGCGGCTTCAACGGCCAGATCGATGGCGGCAGCGGCTCCTGGCAGGCTTCCGCTGCCGGCAACTTGAACTGGACCGAGGCCACCGGCGCGATCAACGCGCCCTATGCGAATGGCACCTTCGCCATATTCGCCGGCACGCCCGGCACCGTGACCGTGGACAACAGCCTCGGCGCGGTCAACTCGTCGGGCATGCAGTTCGCCACCGGGGGCTATGTGGTGCAGGGCGGCCCGATCACGCTGGCCGCGGGCAGCAACATCGTGCGCGTCGGCGACGGCACCGGGGCAGGTGCGGGCTATGTGGCCACCATCGGCTCCGTGCTGGGCGGCACGGGCGGTGTCGACAAGACCGACCTGGGCACGCTGGTGCTCACGGCAGCCAACACCTACAGCGGGGGCACGACCATTTCCGCCGGGACGCTGCAGCTCGGCGATGGCGTGGCGACAGGGTCGATCCTCGGGGATGTGGTGGACAACGGCACGCTGGCCTTCGACAACCCGGGCGTCACCAACTTTGCGGGCGCGATCAGCGGCAGCGGTGCGGTCCACCAGATAGGGGGCACGACAGTCCTGACTGCAGACAACACCTACGGCGGCGGCACCACCATCGCCGCGGGCACCTTGCAGTTGGGCAACGGCGGCACCACCGGCTCGATCGTCGGGAACGTGCTCGACAACGGCACTCTCATCATCAACCGTTCGGATTCCGTGGCTCTGGGCGGCGTGATCAGCGGCAGCGGCGCGATCCATCAAGCCGGTACCGGCACCACGACGCTGACTGCCGACAACACGTACACGGGCGGCACGACGATCTCCGGCGGCGCGCTGCTGCTGGGCAATGGCGCTACGGCCGGATCGATCCTCGGCAACGTGGTCGACAACGGCACGCTGGCCTTCAACCGTTCCGATGCAGTGAGCTTCGGTGGCGTGATCAGCGGCAGCGGTGCGGTCGTGCAACGCGGTCCGGGTGCCACCACCCTGACTGCGGACAACGCCTACACCGGCGGCACAACGATCTCGGCAGGCGCATTGCAGTTGGGCAGCGGCGGCACCACTGGCTCAATCGTCGGCGACGTGCTCGACAACGGCACCCTGGTCTTCGACCGCTCGGATGCCGTGACCTTTGCGGGCGCGATCAGTGGCGCGGGCGCGGTCACCCAGGTCGGTGCAGGGGCAACCACGCTGACCGCGGCGAACACCTACACGGGCGGCACGACGATTTCCCGCGGCGTCCTGCAATTGGGCAGTGGCGGCACCACCGGCTCGATCGTCGGAAATGTGGTCGACAACGGCGCGCTGGCCTTCGGCCGCTCGGACGCCATGACGTTCGCGGGCGTGATCAGCGGCACCGGGTCTGTCCATCAGGTCGGCGGCGGCACCACCACGCTGACCGCCAGCAACACCTATGCAGGGGGCACGGTGATCTGGGCGGGCGCGCTGGAACTGGGCAGCGGCGGCACCACCGGATCGATCGCCGGCAATGTGGTGGACAACGGAACGCTGGTCTTCAATCGATCGGATGCCGTGACCTTCGCCGGCGACATCAGCGGCGCGGGAGCCATCCACCACATCGGCGCAGGCACGAGCCTCCTGACCGGCAACAACGGCACCTTCTCGGGCACCACGAGCGTAACCAGCGGCACGCTGCGAGTGGATGGCGCCCTCGGCAGCAGCATCAGCTCGCTGTCCGTCGCCACCGGCGGCACGATCGCCGGGCGCGGCAGCCTCGGCGGCAACGTATCCATCGCCGATGGCACCCTGGCGCCCGGCGAGTCGATCGGCACGCTGACCATCGGCGGCAACCTGTCGCTCGCCAGCTCCGCATTGCTTCGCTACGATTTCGGGCAGGCCGGTGTCGTCGGCGGTGCCTTCAATGACCTGACCGTGGTCGGCGGAAACTTGACGCTCGACGGCACGGTGAATGTCGCGGCACCGAGCGGCGCTCCCTTCGAGCCAGGGCTCTATCGCATCATTGGTTACGGCGGCACGCTGACCGACAACGGTTTCGCGCTCGGCGCAGTGCCGGGCGGAACTTCGCTCTACGTCCAGACCGCTCTCGCCGGACAGGTCAACCTGGTCAATACGGCCGGCTTGTCGATCAACTTCTGGGACGGCGCAGGCGCCAAGTTCGACGGGGGCGTCAAGGGCGGATCCGGCATCTGGCAAGCCTCGATCGGCAACGACAACTGGGCGGACATCTCTGGCGGGGTGAACTCGTCCTATACGGACGGCTCCTTCGCGATCTTTGCCGGCACCCCAGGTACGGTGACGGTAGACGACAGTGTCGGCGCGGTCACGTCGTCGGGCATGCAGTTCGCGACCAACGGCTATGCGATCGAGGGCGCGCCCATCACGCTGGTCCCCGGTATCCATGTCTTCCGCGTCGGCGACGGGACCGAGGCAGGCACAGGCTACGTCGCCACCATCGGCGCCGAGCTGAGCGGCTCCGGTGGCGTGGACAAGACCGATCTTGGCACCCTGGTCCTGACCGGGGCGAACAGCTACGCCGGTGGAACGACCATCTCCCAGGGGACATTGCAACTGGGCAACGGCGGCCCGACGGGTTCGATCGTCGGAGACGTGCTCGACAACGGCACCCTGGCTTTCAATCGATCGAGCGACTTGACCTTCCCCGGCGTGATCAGCGGAGCCGGTGCAGTCATCCAGGCCGGCGGCGGCACCACAACGCTGAGCGCTGCGAATACGTATGCCGGCGGGACGACGATCGCGGCGGGCACGCTGGTCGGTTCGGCGACCAGCTTCGGCTCGGGTGCGATCCTCGACAACGCAGCGCTGATCATCGACCAGCCTGCCGACGCCAGCTTCACCAATGCCGTCAACGGCACGGGAAGCTTCACCAAGGCAGGAGCGGGCGCGCTCGACCTGACGGGTACGAGCGCACTGTCAGGCCCCACGACGGTGGCCGCGGGGCTGCTCGCGGTCAACGGTTCGCTGGCCAACTCCGCGGTCCAGGTGCTCAACGGCGCGACGCTGGGCGGCAACGGCGTGGTCGGGGCCACCGCAGTCCGTGCAGGCGGCACGATTGCGCCAGGCAATTCCGTCGGCACGTTGTCGATCAACGGCAACTTCACCCAGGCCGCGGGATCCGTCTACCAGGCGCAGGTGGTCCCGAACAGCACTGCGTCGGATCGGATCAAGGTCAGTGGCTCGGCGACGCTGGAGAGCGGCTCCGTTCTCAACGTGACCAAGGTCACGCCTGGCGCGTATTCGCTGAACTCGCGCTATACGGTGCTGACTGCCGCGAATGGCGTGACCGGCAGGTACACGCTCAGCGGAGACACTTCCGGCACCTTTTTCAGGCTCATCGATTCCTACGACGCCAACAACGTCTACCTGATGCCCGAGCAGGTCAGGAATTTCGTCAGCGCCGCGCAGACGCCCAACGAGATCGCGACAGCCCGCAGCCTGAACGATCTGCCGAACGGAAGCCAGCTGAAGGATGCGGTCGGCTTGCTGGCGACCGACGCCCAGGCACGCGACGCCTTCAACCAGTTGTCGGGCGAGATTCACGCTTCCGCCAAGACGCAGATGATCGAGGCAAGCCATTTCGTGCGCGATGCCTCGACCGATCGCGTGCGGCAAGCCCTTTGCGCCGTCGGCGGCGCCGATCCCCGGACCAGTGCAAAGGCCATCGGAGAAGTGTCGACGCTCGCAGCCATGGAGTGCAATCCGGACCGCCCCGTGGTCTGGGCGCGGTCTTTCGGTTCGTGGGGCAGCACCGATACTGACGGCAATGCCGCCAAGCTGGATCGCTCGATCGGCGGTCTGTTCGGCGGCGTCGATTCGCGCGTGTTCGACACCTGGCGCATCGGCATGATGGCCGGGTACAGCCGTTCGAGCTTCAACGCGCACGATCGCAACGCGTCGGGCAGTAGTGACGACTATGACATCGGCGTCTATGGCGGCACGCAATGGGGCGATCTGGGCCTGCGACTGGGAACGGCCTACACGTGGCACTCCATCGATACCAGCCGCTCTGTTTCCTTCCCCGGCTACACCGATCGACTTGGCGGCAAATACAACGCGGGTACGACCCAGGTCTTCGGCGAACTGGGCCAACGCATCGACGCGGGGAATATCCAGTACGAACCGTTCGCAAGCCTGGCCTACGTCCGGCAGTCAACGGACGGATTCATGGAGCAGGGAACCGTCGGCGCCGTGACCGGCCGCAGCGACGACACCAGCGCCACCTTTTCCACGCTCGGCGTGCATGCCGCATCCACTTTCAAGGCGGGGGGCACCGACTGGACGGCGCGAGGCATGCTGGGCTGGCGCCATGCGTATGGCGGCACGGTGCCGACCAGTTTGCTTTCCTTCAACGGCTCGAGTGCCTTCAGCGTGGCCGGGGTACCCATTGCGCGGGACACGGCCGTGCTCGAACTCGGGGTGGAGGCGCCGATCGCCAGGAACGCCGTGTTCAGCATGTCCTATGCGGGACAGGCCGGCAGTGGCATGCGAGACAACGGCGTCCGCGCCAGCCTGAGCTGGATATTCTGAGCACTCAGCCTTTGGCTTGTCCTTCGAGACGGCGGCCCGCGTCCAGCGCATAGACGACGGGCTTTTCATCGGAAGTCTTGTGGGGGGCCGTCCCGCCTTCGCCCAGCGGAACGTGCGTCGATCCGTAGACCTCGCGCTCCAGCCGCTTGGCGCGTTCGGCGTACATGCGGGCGAGGGCGCCGTGATGCTCCGCCGCCGCCTGGTGCTCGATGCGGGCCAGATGGGCCTCTTCGAGCAGCGTCATGACACGTCGCAAGTGGCCGTTTCGGTTGGGTTGGAAAAAACTGAACATCAGATCCTCCGTCGCTGAAGCCGTAACAGGCGCCTTTTTTAACTTCAATTGACGGTTCGTGCATGTAGGGCTGCGCCTACCTTAGGGGTAGACCGCACGGCCGATGATTACTTTGTTGGCAAAACGGTAGATTGCGTAGGGGTCCCCCTGGCCTACATCTCGTCGATCGACGTGCTGCGGGCCTCGCCCTGCGCCGCCAGGGAGTAGCGTTCGCGTGTCTTCACGTAGAAGCTCGCGCCGAAGCGGCCGACCGGGAAGTAATGCTGCAGCCGCACGCGCCAGGTTTCGGTGTCGATCAGCTCGTCACGTGCATGCATCCAGCGAACCCGGCCAATGAAGATCTGCCGGCTCTCGGTCTCCAGCGTTTCCCACAGCGTGCATTCGAAGGCGACGGGAGCCTCGGCGATGCGGGGCGGCTTCACCGCGCTGCTCGGCAAGGGGGTGAATCCAACGACCTCGAGTTCGCTCACGTGCGGCGGGTGGCGGTCGCCGCAGCGGTGCATCTGCTCGGCGATGTCCTCATCTGCCAGGTGCACGACGAATTCGCCGGTGCGGACAATGTTGGCGGCGGTGTCCTTGAGCACGCCGTCCTGAAGGCGGTTGACGCTGATCATCACGATCGGCGGTTCCTCGCCCAGCATGTTGAACATGCTGAAAGGCGCGGCGTTGACGATGCCATCGGGGCCGATCGTGGTGACGAGCGCGATCGGGCGTGGCACGATCAGGCTTGCCATGAGTTTGTAGCGCTGGTGCTCGGTGAGGGTCGAGAAGTCGATGTTCATAGGGGTTCCATGGCGGTCACAGGGCGTTACGGCACGAAGCGCGTTCGTGGTTTCAAATGGACCGCGCGTCTCCGACCGCAGATGAAAGGACGATTCCACCATGCCCGAACGGGACTCAGCAGAATTCAGGCCAGCACGCGAATCCTCGGTCTGGACCCTGGCGATTGTCGTTGTGGTGATTCTCGCGGCCGCATTCGCGTGGTGGCGCTGGTCATTGCAAAAGGAAGCGCCGTCGGAGGCGCCCGTCGCGACCGTGCCGCAGCCGCAAGGCGCGCCGGCTGATGCGCCCGCGCCGCCGCCGGAGCCCGTGGGCCCACAGAACCCGGTCGACGCATTGGCCGAACCCGACGCGACGTTGCCGCCGCTGAATGACGCCGATGCACGCGTCAACGCGGCGCTCAACGAGCTGCTAGGCAAGAAATCCGTCGCGTCCTTCCTCCAGACCGATGGCTTCGTGCGGCGCGTGGTAGCGACGGTCGACAACCTGCCCCGCGCACAGGCGACGTCCCGCGTCTGGCCGACGAATCCCGCGCCGGATCGCTTCACCGTGCAGGGCAATGGCGAGGCGCGGACGATCAGCCCCGACAACGGCAACCGCTACACCCCCTTCGTGCTCTTCGCGGAATCGGTCGACACGGCGCGCGCGGTGGCGCTGTATGCCAAGCTTTACCCGCTGTTCCAGCAGGCTTACGAGGAACTCGGTTATCCCGGGCGCTATTTCAACGACCGTCTTGTCGCGGTGATCGACCACCTGTTGCAGACGCCCGTACCGAATGGCCCGGTGCAGGTGAAGCTCACGGAAGTGAAGGGCGAGATGCAGTCCGAACGCCCATGGGTGCGCTACGAGTTCGTGGATCCGGAGCTCGAATCGCTATCGGCGGGGCAGAAGATGCTGATCCGGATGGGGCCGGTCAACGAGCGGCGCATGAAGGCCAAGCTGACCGACTTTCGCCGCCAGATCGCGACCGGTGCGATCGCGAAGAAGTAGCGTGACGCCGGCTCAGTCGGCAGCCGAAGCGGCCGCGCCGCCCGAGCACGCCAGCGCGCGCATCAGCAGCAACTTGCGTTCGCGCGCATTGCGCGTGAGTTCGGCTGCCCGCTTGAATTCGAGGTAGGCCTCGCCGGTGCGGCCCAGCTTGGCGAGCAGGTCGCCGCGCACGCTCGGCAGCAGGTGGTAGCCCTGCAGTTGCGGCTCCGAACGCAGCGTGTCGACGAGTTCGAGGCCCACGGCAGGCCCTAAGGCCATGGACAGCGCGACCGCGCGGTTCAGTTCCACGATCGGAGAGGGCGCGAGTTGCGCGAGGGCTTCGTACAAGGCGGCGATGCGCGCCCAGTCGGTGTCGGCGGCAACGCGAGCGCGCCCATGGCATGCCGCTATCGCAGCCTGCAACGCATAGGGTCCCAGCGCACCGCCGAGCTTTTCGGCACGCTCCAGCGCAGCGAGGCCGCGTCGGATCAACAACTGGTTCCAACGCCCCCGGTTCTGTTCGAGCAAGAGGATCGGGTCGCCGTTGGCGTCGACGCGCGCTGCGGCACGCGAAGCCTGGATCTCCATCAGCGCGACGAGCCCGTGGACCTCCGCCTCGTCGGGCATGAGTTCGGCCAGGATGCGGCCGAGCCGCAGCGCCTCCTCGCACAACGCGGGGCGCATCCAGTCGTCGCCGGTGGTGGCCGAGTAGCCTTCGTTGAAGACCAGGTAGATGACTTCGAGCGCCGATGCGAGCCGCGCTGCGAGTTCGTTGGCGCGAGGCGCCTCGAAGGGCACGCGCGCGGCGGCCAGCGTCCGCTTGGCCCGCGCGATGCGCTGCGCGATGGTCGGCTCGGGCACGAGGAAGGAACGCGCGATCTCATCGGTGGTCAGCCCGCCGAGCAGGCGCAAGGTCAGTGCGACGCGGGCTTCGGGCGAGAGCACGGGGTGGCAGGCGGTGAACACCAGGCGCAGGATGTCGTCGCCCACCTCGTCATCGAGCGCCGCGTCCACCGCTTCGGCGAAATCGTCGGAGGCCATGGCGTGCTGGGCGTCGAGCTCCCGGCCGATCTCCTCTTCCTTGCTGGCATGCAGCGTCCGCTTGCGAAGCAGGTCGATCGCGCGCCGCTTCGCGGTGGCGGTGAGCCAGGCACCGGGGTTGTCCGGAATGCCGTCGCGCGGCCATTGTTCGAGTGCGGCGACCAGTGCATCCTGCGCCAGTTCTTCCGCCACGCCGACGTCGCGCACCATCCGCGCCAGCGCGCCGATGATCCTGGCGGACTCGATGCGCCAGACGGCGTTGATGGTGCGATGCGTTTCGGCGGCCGTCACGAACTCTCGCGCGCGGCCGCGCTTTCGCGCAGCAGTTCTTCCTGCTTGCGGATCTCGGGCGTGAACTCGGCGCCGAAATCTTCGGCCTCGTAGACCTGGCGCAGCTCCAGCTCCACATTGCCGTTGCCGTCGATGGGTGGCCAGCGCTTGACCCATTCAAGTGCTTCCTCGCGCGACTTGACCTGGATCAGCGTGAAGCCCGCGATCAGTTCCTTGGCCTCGGCGAAGGGGCCGTCGGTGATCGTGGGCTTGCCGCCGTTGAACTTGATGCGCGCACCTTTCACGGTGGGCTGCAGGCCCATGCCGCCGAACATCACGCCCGCTTTGATCATCTCCTCGTTGTATTTCATCATGTCGGTGACGAGCTGCTCGGTGGGCATCATGCCGGCCTCGGTGTCCTTGTCGGCCTTGCGGATGATCATGAATTTCATCGTCGGATCTCCTTGTGGTTTGGGGCGTGCGGTCAGGACTTCTTGGCGGCAATTTCGGCCGCAAGGCGCTTTTCCTGCTCGCGCAGTTCCGGCGTGAGTTCGGCGCCGAAGTCCTCCATCTCGAAGACCTGGCGCAACTCGATTTCCTCGCCGTCCTCGAAGGGCGCGCGCTTGAGCCATTCGATGGCTTCTTCCTTCGAACGGACCTGCCAGAGCCAGAAGCCGGCGATCAGCTCCTTGGTCTCGCTGAAGGGGCCGTCGATCACGGTCCGCTGCTTGCCTGAAAAGCGCACGCGTGCGCCCTTCGAGCTGGTCTGCAGGCCTTCGCCCGCCAGCATGACGCCGGCCTTGACCAGCTCTTCGTTGTACTTGCCCATCGCCGTCAGCATGGCCTCGGTGGGCATGACGCCGGCTTCGGATTCCTTGCTGGCCTTGACTATCACCATGAATCGCATGTCGTTGCTCCTGGATTGAATTGGGAGCCCGGCATCCGGTCGGTGTGACCGGGGCTTTTTCCGGGGCTCTACTTCAACGTCGAAGCAGCGACTGCGAAATCGACAGCTTTTCGACCGTCGTTGTAAAAAAATGTCGACCCGGGGTTCAGGCCTTCGCGTAGTCGCCCACCGGCACGCAACTGCAGAACAGGTTGCGGTCGCCGTAGACGTTGTCGACGCGCCCGATCGGCGGCCAGTACTTGGCCTGCTTGAGCGTGGCCAGCGGAAAACCGCCGAGCTCGCGCGAATAGGGCCTCGTCCATTCGCTGCCGAGCAGGCTGACCGCGGTGTGCGGCGCGTTCTTGAGCGGGTTGTCGTCCTTGGGCCAGACGCCTTCCTCGACGCGGCGGATCTCGCCGCGGATGGCGATCATCGCGTCGATGAAGCGGTCGAGTTCGGCCAGCGGTTCGCTCTCGGTTGGCTCGACCATCAGCGTGCCGGGCACCGGAAAGCTCAGCGTCGGTGCATGGAAGCCGTAGTCGATCAGCCGCTTGGCGACGTCCTCCGCGGTCACGCCGCTGGCATCCTTGAGCGGTCGCAGGTCGAGGATGCACTCGTGCGCGACGTGGCCGTTCGGGCTGGCGTACAGCGTCGGGTAGTGGTCCTTCAGGCGAGAACTGATGTAGTTGGCGCTGAGGATGGCGATCTCGGTCGCGGCCTTGAGGCCCACCGCGCCCATCATCCGACAATACATCCAGCTGATCGGCAGCACAGCGGCATTGCCCAGCGGTGCCGCCGACACGGCGCCCACGCCGTGCGAGGCGATACCACCGGTCGCATGGCCGGGAAGATACGGCACGAGATCCTCGACCACGCAGACCGGCCCCACACCGGGCCCGCCGCCTCCGTGCGGGATGCAGAAGGTCTTGTGCAGATTCAGGTGGCTCACGTCGCCGCCGAATTCGCCGGGCGCGGCCACGCCGACCAGGGCGTTCATGTTGGCGCCGTCCACGTAGACGCGGCCGCCGTGTGCGTGCACGATCTCGCAGAGTTCCTTGACACGGGTCTCGAACACGCCGTGGGTGCTGGGGTAGGTGATCATCACCGCCGCGAGCCTGTCGCCGTGGGTGCCGCAGGCGCGCTTGAGGTCGTCGATGTCGACATTGCCATCGGCGTCGCAGGCGGTCACCACCACCTGCATGCCGACCATCTGTGCACTCGCCGGGTTGGTGCCGTGCGCCGACGAGGGAATCAGGCACACGTTGCGGTGGCCTTCGCCCTTCGCTTCGTGGAAGGCCTTGATCGCCAGCAGGCCCGCATATTCGCCCTGCGAGCCAGCGTTGGGCTGCAGGCTGATGCCGGCATAGCCGGTCGCCTCGCAGAGCCAGGCGCGCAGTTGCTTGTCGAGCTGGGCGTAGCCTTGCAATTGCTCGGCCGGCGCGAAAGGGTGGATGTTCGCGAACTCGGGCCAGGTGATCGGGATCATCTCGCTCGTCGCGTTGAGCTTCATCGTGCAGCTGCCGAGCGGAATCATGCTGCGGTCGAGCGCGAGGTCCTTGTCGCTGAGGCTGCGGATGTAGCGCAGCATCGCGGTCTCGCTCTTGTGGGTGTTGAACACCGGGTGCGTGAGGAAGTCGCTGGTGCGGCGCAGGTCCTCGGGAATGCGCGGCGTGATGCGACCCGCGAGGTCATCGAAGCGCGGCATCGGCCTGCCCGTGGGCACGAACAGGGCCCACAGCGTCTCGATGTCGGCGCGCGTCGTGGTCTCGTCGAGCGAGATGCCCAGGTGGTTCTGTACGCGGTGGCGCAGGTTGAAGCTGGCCGCCTCGGCGCGTTCGATGATCCTGGCGGTGTCCTCGCCGGTTTTCACGGTGACGGTGTCGAAGGCGGTCGCATTGACCAGCTCGCGGCCCATCTGCTCCAGCCCCTGCGCAAGCACCGCGGTGAGCGCCGCGACGCGCTGCGCGATGCGCCGCAGCCCTTCCGGGCCGTGATAGACCGCGTACATGCTGGCGACGACGGCCGGAAGCACCTGCGCGGTGCAGATATTGGAGGTGGCCTTCTCGCGGCGGATGTGCTGCTCGCGCGTCTGTAGCGCGAGGCGGTAGGCGGGCGCGCCGTGCGTGTCGACGCTCACCCCGACGATCCGGCCGGGCAGCGAGCGCTTGTACTCGTCGCGGCAGGCCAGGTAGGCCGCGTGCGGGCCGCCGTTGCACATGGGCATGCCGAAGCGCTGGGTGGTGCCGCAGACGATGTCCGCGTCCCATTCGCCGGGAGGCGCCAGGAGCGTCAGCGCGAGCAGGTCGGCCGCCACGCAGAAGGCGGCGCCGAACTGGTGCGCGTGGCCCGCGAGCGGACGCAGGTCGTGCACATGCCCGGTGGTGGCGGGGTATTGCGCCAGCACGCCGAAGAATTCGCTGCTCGCCATGAGGTGCGGCAGGGTCTCGGACACGGTGCTGACCTTGACCTCGATGCCCAGCGGCGCGGCACGTGTCTTGATGACCTCGATGGTCTGCGGATGGCAGTCGCCCGACACCAGGAAGACGTTGCTCTTGCTCTTGACGCTGCGCTTGGCCAGCGTCATCGCCTCGGCGGCGGCCGTGGCTTCGTCGAGCATCGACGCATTGGCGATGGCCATGCCGGTCAGGTCGCAGACCATCGTCTGGAAATTGACCAGCGCCTCCATGCGGCCCTGCGAGATCTCGGCCTGGTAGGGCGTGTAGGCCGTGTACCAGGCGGGGTTCTCCAGCACGTTGCGCAGGATCACGCCGGGCGTGTGCGTCCCGTGGTAGCCCTGGCCGATGAAGCTGCGCGCCACCTTGTTCTTCGCCGCGATGGCCTTGAGTTCGGCCAGCGCGTCGGCTTCCGTCACCGGCGCCGGCAGGCGCATCGGACGGCTGCGGCGGATGGCCGGCGGCACGATGCCGTCGATCAGCTCGGCGCGCGTCGTCGAGCCGATGGCGGCCAGCATGCGCGTCTCGTCTCCGGCTTCGATGCCGATGTGGCGAGCGATGAATTCCTCGGCGTTCTCGAGTTCGCCGAGCGAGGGGAGGGTTGGCAGGACGGGCGTCGACATGGAGGTGATGGGTGGGTCAGGCAGGAGGGGCGGTGAGGGATCAGTTCTCTTCCGAGAACTTCGTGTAGGCCGTTTCGTCCAGCAATGCTTCGAGTTGGGTCGCATCGCTGATCCGGACCTTGAAGAACCAGCCGGCGTCCATCGGCGCGCTGTTGGCGAGCGACGGATCGGCGCGTAGCGCCTCGTTGACTTCGGTGATCTCGCCCGAGACGGGCATGTACACGTCGGCTGCGGCCTTGACCGACTCGACCACGCCCGCGACTTCGCCCTGGTTGAAGGTCTTGCCGACTTCCGGCAGGTCGACGAACACCACGTCGCCCAGCGCGTCCTGCGCATGTACCGTGATGCCCACGGTCACGAGGGTTGCGTCGTCCTCTTTGACCCACTCGTGGTCCTTGGTGTACTTGATCGTCATGAAAGAAGCTCCTTGGGGAAAAAGAATGTCAGTGGGGAATCAGCCGCGGAAGTACCGGGCGGGGACGAAAGGCATGGTGCTCACTTCCATGAGCACAGGCTTGCCACGAACGATCCCCTGGATGCGCGTGCCGGGCTCCGCATAGGCCAGCGCGACGTACCCCATCGCCACCGGCCGATCGACCGTCGGACCGAGCAAGCCGCTGGTCACTTGGCCGATGGCAAGGCCTTCGAATGATTCAAGGAGCGTGCCATCGCGCACCGGAACGCGCTCCAGCGCCACCAGGCCGACGCGCTTGCGTTTCAGCGTCTCGTGGTCGAGATGGCCTGCCGTGCCGCTGGCGGCCGTGAGTTGGGCGAGGATCTTGTCCGCACCCGGAAAACCGCCTTCGCGCGCGCCTCCGGTGCGCCGCACTTTCTGCATCGCCCAGCCGAGCGAAGCCTCGACCGGCGTCGTGGTCTCGTCGATGTCGTTGCCGTAGAGACAGAGTCCAGCTTCGAGCCGCAGCGAATTGCGCGCGCCCAAGCCGATGGGCTTGACCTCAGGTTGTGCGAGCAGCAGGCGGGCCAGGGCTTCGGCATCCTTGGCCGCGACCGAGATCTCGAAGCCGTCTTCGCCCGTGTAGCCGCTGCGTGTGACGAAGGCCGGCAGGCCGCCGATCTGGACCGCGCCGCCGGTCATGAAGACGAAACGCTCGACGCCGGGCGACAGACGCGCCAGCGTCGCCGCAGCCTGCGGCCCCTGCAGCGCCAGCAGGGCATGGTCGGGCATCGGCAGGACCTGGCAACGCTGGCCGATCTTCGCCGTGATGTGCGCAATGTCAGCCGCCTTGCACGCGCCGTTCACGATCACGAACAGCGAGTCGTGGCCTTCGTTGAAGAACATCAGGTCGTCGAGGATGCCGCCCTCGTCATTGAGCAGCAGGCCGTAGCGCTGCTTGCCCGGCGCCAGTCCGATCACGTCGACCGGCATGAGGGTCTCGAAGGCCGCCGCGGCGTCGGGACCGACCAGGCGCAGCTGGCCCATGTGGGATATGTCGAACAGGCCGGCGGCCTCGCGCGTGTGCTTGTGCTCGGCCATCAGGCCGGCGGGGTATTGCACCGGCATCGAGTAGCCCGCGAAGGGAACCATGCGGGCGCCAAGCTCCACGTGCAGGGTGTGAAGCGGTGTCTTCAGAAGATCGTTGGTCGATGCGGAGGCCAAGGCACTCTCCAAAGGGGCAGTCCAGATCCATGACCGGAGCCATGGGCCACCCCTGCTGTCCGCTTTACCTGAGAGATTCGCCCCACGATCGGGGTTTGCTCCTTCGGTGGACGGCCCTCCGACGTAGTGACGGGCCGCCTCTCTCCAGCAAGGAAACGCCCCGTGTGAAAGAGCGCCTCGTCAGTCCTTTTGCCTGAGCGTTCGGGCCCTTGTGATGAGGGGACCTGCGCCTTCGGCGGCACCGCTGTCGCGGGGCTCTCTCCTGACCGGCCGAGTGTAAGGGATTGGGCGAGAGATCCTCCGGTTGGACGGATTCAGGTTTGCGTGCGCCGGCGCATCAGGTATTCGATGGTCTCGAACAGGGCCTCGCTCAGCAGCGCCAGCACGGCGGCGGGGACCGCGCCGGCCATCAGCAGTTCGCGGTCGTTGAGTGCGAGCCCGGTCACGATGCGTTCGCCGAAGCCGCCCGCTCCGACGAAGGCCGCGATGGTTGCGGTGCCGATGGCGATGGTGGTCGCCGTTCGCACGCCGGCCAGCAAGGTGGGCAGCGCCAGCGGCAATAGCACCGCGCGCAGGCTCTGCCCGCCCGTCATGCCGAGCGCGGTGGCTGCCTGTCGCAGTCCTGCGGGAACCTCGGTCAAGCCGGTGACCGTGTTGCGCATGATGGGCAGCAATGCATAGAGCGTGAGCGCGACCAGCGCAGGCAGCGTGCCGATCGCCCCGATCAGCGAGATCAGCACCGCGAGCAGCGCCAGCGAGGGGATGGTCTGCAAGAGCCCCGTGAGACCCAGGACCAGCGCGCGCGCCCGCAAGTGCGGAAACACGAGGATCCCGACTGGCACCGCGATGAGGATCGCCACCCCGACCGAGACCAGGACGAGCATCAGGTGCTGCCGCGTGAGCCGGCCCAGGTCGGGGCCGAACAGCTTGGCGACGAAGCCGCGCGAAGCCGCATCCGCAGGGGCGGCGTGGCCTTGTGCGAGGAAGTCGCGGGCGACCACGTCGAAGGCGACGCCTTGCAGTTCCGCACGCGCATTCATCGCGATCATGGCGCGTTCGTCGATGCGGCCTTCGAGCTTCTGCAGCGCCGCCCATGCTGTCGGCCAGCGCGTGGGCACGTCGAGCCGATACAGCACCACGGCGTCATAGCGCGGGAAGTAGCCGCGGTCGTCCTGCAGGACGCGCAGGCCCAGGTGATCGATCTTGGCGTCGGTGGTGTAGATGTCGATCACGTCGATCTGCCTGGCGCCGATCGCTTCGTACGCGAGTCCGTGGTCGAGGCCGGTGGGCGTCTGCTTGAATCCGTAGCGCGCAGCGAGACCCTGCCACCCGTCCGCGCGGCCGATGAACTCATTCGACAGGCCGAGCTTGAGGTCAGGATGGCTTGCCAGGTCGCTCAGCGTGCGAATGCCGAGCCGGTCCGCATCGGCCGCTCGCATGGCGAGCGCATAGCCGTCGTTGAAGCCCAGCGGAATCGCGACACCCAGCCCCAGCGGCGCGAGGGCCGCGTTCATCGCTTCGCGCGACATCGACTGGGAGCCCTTCAGGATCTCCAGCGCGATCGTGCCGGTGTACTCGGCATAGAGATCGATGCTCCCGGAGCGCAGGGCCTCGTAGACGATCGCGGTGTTGCCGAGCCCTTGCCGGACCACGGGCGGTGTCGGCATTTCGGGCGCGGCGGTCTGGGCCAGGACCTCCGCCAGGATGTACGACTCGGTGAAGCGCTTGGAACCGATGCGCAATCCCTGTTCCTGCGCGTGGGCGAACGCGACGGCGCAGAGCAGCCCCAGGCAGAGCAGGCCCCGGCAGGTGACGAGCCAGGGGTGGCGCAGTGAAAGCATCGGTCCAGTGTATCGGTGGTGGTGGTGGTGGCGAGGGGCTCGTTCTCCTACAGCGGCTCGTGCGGCAGGCTGATGTGTCGGCGCACTGTGTGAATGCAAACTGAACACGTGCAGATCAACTATGTCCGACGCGGTGAAGGGAAGCCTCTGTTGCTCATTCACGGCCTCGGCAGCAGTTGGCGCTCATGGCAGACCGTGCTGAATCCGCTTGCCGCCGAGCGTGCCGTGGTCGCGATCGACCTGCCGGGTTTCGGCAAGAGTCCCCCGCTCGCAGGGGAGGTGTCGGTGCGCACGCTCGCCAGCGCGGTCGCCCAGTTCCTGTGGGAGCACGATCTGGTGGGAACCGATGCGGTCGGCAGTTCATTGGGCGCTCGCCTGGTGCTCGAACTGGCGCGACGGGGCGGGGTGCTGGGCTCGGTCATCTCACTGGGGCCGGGTGGCTTCTGGGCTGGATGGGAGCGCTATGCGTACCAGAGTTCGATCTGCTTCTCGATGCGGGTGGTTCGCGCTCTGCAGTTTGCGATGCCGGCGATCGCATGCCATGACTGGTCGCGTGCGCTGCTCCTGACGCAGCTGTCGGCACAAGCCGCCAGGTTGTCACCGGCACTGGTGCTGGAAGAGATGCGGAGCTACGCTTCGTCGGCGTCCTTCAGCGTGATGCTGCGCGATATGGTGAGCGGCTTGCCACAGGAAGGACTGGCGATCGGGAGCCTGTCCAAGCCGATGGTGATCGGCTGGGGCCGGCTCGACCGGGTGTGCTTTCCCCGGCAGGCGGCGCGCGCGCAGAAGCTGTTTCCGGATGCCCGCCTGCACTGGTTCGAGCGGTGCGGCCATTTTCCCCATTGGGACGCGCCGGAGGAAACGGCTCGCCTGATCCTGGAGACCACCGCCGATTGACGGCTTCATGAAAGATCTGATGCCTTCCGAACGAGACTTGCTTCCGCTTCCCGACGTCCACGGCGCTCGCGAACTGGCCTCCGTCATCGTCGAGGGCTACAGCCTTCAGTTGCGGGACAAGGATGGCTTCATCGGGGACCAGGCCAGCCAGACCGCGTTCCGCGAATTGCTGGAACGATGGCGCCAACGGCGCCGTCGCAAGGGCAAGGACCCGCTTGGCGGACGCCATTCCAAGGACCTGAGCAAGCGCACGCTCGACGAGGCGCTCGGCCAGGCGAAGGCTTCGGAGGCGGCCGATGTGCTCCACGGCGTGATCGAGGAGTTCGCCAGGGAACTGGCCTGGGTGATCGAGCGCTTCATGCGCCAGCCTTCGTGGCAAGGCGTCGAGCGGATCGTGATCGGCGGCGGCTTTCCGGAGAGCGACGTCGGCGAGCGCGCGATCCTGCAGGCGGCGGCGATCCTTCAGGAAATGAAGGTGTCGGTGCAACTCGGGCGCATCGGCCACGAGACGGACGACGGCGGCCTGCTGGGCTGGGTGCACCTCACGCCGCGGGCCATGCTCAAGAAGTACGACGCGATCCTCGCGCTGGACATCGGCGGCACCAATGTGCGCTGCGGCATAGTCAAGACGCGGAGGAACCGCGCCAGGGATCTGTCGCGGGCCAAGGTGCTCCGGCGCGAAAAGTGGCGCCACGCGGATGACGGACCCAATCGCAAGGTGCTGATCGACCGTCTGGCGGAAATGCTCGAATCGCAGATCCGCTATTGCAGGAAGAAGGGCATCAGGCTCGCGCCCTTCATCGGCATCGGCTGCCCGGGGCTGATCCGCAAGGACGGCTCGATCTCGCGCGGCGCACAGAACCTCCCTGGCGACTGGGAGAGCGACAACTTCCATCTGCCCAGCGAGCTCTGCAAGAGGATCCCTGTCATCGACGGCGAGACCACCGAGGCTCTGATGCACAACGACGCAGTCGTCCAGGGCCTGAGCGAGCTGCCGTTCATGCAGGACGTGAAGCGCTGGGCCGTGCTGACCATCGGCACCGGCCTGGGCAACGCGAGCTACACCAACAAGGCTAGAGCTGGAAAGCGATCGTGAGCAGCAGCCCTTCGGCCACATCACGCATCAGCCCCGGCCGGCGCGCACGATAGGACTCGCCGGCGGAGGACGTGGTCTCGATCCACTGGGCCAGCCATTCGACCTCGTCGTGGCCGTAGAACACCACCGCCGCCTCGTGATTCAGCAGCAGGCTGCGCATGTCGAGATTGATGGAGCCGCAGAGCGCCAGGTTGTCGTCGACGACGACCGCCTTCGCATGCGCCATGAAGGGCAGCATCCGGAAGATGACGCCGGCTCGCGCGAGGTCGCGCATGGCGCGGGCGCGCACGAAGTCGGCCAGCCGGTGGTTCGACTGCGCGGGCATCGCGATGGTGACCTGCACGCCGCGCCGCGCGGCAAGGCGCAGGGCGTCGCGCAAGCCGTCGCCGGGTACGAAGTAGGGGGTGATCGCCAGTACGCGATGCTCGGCGCGAAAGCAGGCGTCGATCAGCAGCGCGTGCGCCGTGTCTTCCGTCTGGTCGGGACCGCTGGGCAGGAACTGCGCCTGGCCGTCGGCGGACGGGTCGTCTTCCGCCGAGATCGCGCGCGGTTTGCGTTTGCGCACCGATGTCCAGTCGTGGTCGAACTGCCGCGCCGCCGCGGCGGCCACGCTGCCCTGGAGGTCGAAGGACAGGTCGCGCCATGGCGTCGGATGATTGTCGTTGCCCGTGAAGTATTCGCCCGCGAGATTGCGGCCGCCCGACCAGAGCCGGCTGTCGTCCGCGATGGTGAGCTTGCGGTGGTTGCGCAGGTTGCGCGGGCCGGTTCGGCGCAGGCTGAAGATGGGGCGGAACACGGCGACCTCGGCCCCTGCTTCGCGCAGCGCGTCGAAGTGCGAGCGCGGCAGCGACAGCGCGCCGAAGCCATCTAGCAGCACGCGCACCATGATGCCTTCGCGAGCTCGGCGCGACAGCCGGTTGATCACGTCGTGGCCGAGCGCGTCGTCGCCGATGATGAACGTGCACACGTCGAGGCGCTCACGCGCGCCCTCGATCACCTCGAACAAGGCATCGCGCGCGGCACCGCCATCGGAATGAAAGCGCGGGGCACAGCGACCCGGCGAGGCGAGGCCGAAGCTCTCGATCAGATCGGCAGCCCAGTGGCCGGCCGGTGCGGACCGCGGCGGGCGGGGCGAGCCCGACGGCCGCAATTTGCGCTGCCCGAACAGCAGGTACATCGGGAGGATGATGTAGGGCACCAGCACGAGGCCCATGACCCATGCGATCGCCGTGCTGGGCGCGCGCTGTTCGCGCCGTGCGCGCGTCGTCAGTACGTAGACCAGCAGCGCGAAGGTGACGACCAGCAAATGCTGCGACGGCGAAGGCAGCCAGTCCAGCAGCTCGTCGAGCAGGTCGTCGAGCCGGTTCACGTGCGGAGGTGCTGCAGGAAGGCAGGCACCGGGCGGCCCTCCGAGGCAAGGAAGCCCATCATTGCGCCGACCACTTCGCGCACGGCAGGCCGTGCACCGACGCGATCGCGCCATTTCACCAGCCGTGGGGTGGCCTCGGTCATGCCCGCGCCCTTGCGGTCGGCGAACACATGCGCCATGTAGAAGGCGATGTCGGCGTAGGAATAGGTGCCCGCGAGATAGTCGCGGTCGGCCAGCAGCTGATCCAGTTCCCCGTGAAATCGGGCGCAGGCACCGCAGGCCGCCACCGCCGCAGGGCTTTGCATGTCGTGCTGAAGGCCGAAGAGCTTCACCACGTGGGGGAAATACACCTCGTCCGACTTGAGTTCCAACTGCCGGGCCCGCGCCCTCGCGGCGACATCGGCGGGCCAGAGCGGGGGAAGGGGGGCGCGGTCTTCGAGGTATTCGAAGATCTGCGTCGAATCGAACAGCTCGACCTCGCCGTCGATCAGCACCGGCACCTGCCGCTTCGGATTGACGCGCAGAACCTCGGGTTGCCTGGGCTCGTAGTTGTCGTCGCGGTCGAAGGGCACCATGACGCATTCGAACGCGAGCTCTTTTTCGAGCAACGCGATCTGCGCCTTGGCGCCGAACATGCTGAGGGGACCAGTGAAAAGCTTCATGTGGCGAAGCCTACTTCACCGGAGCCCCAAAACAAACGGCCTCAAAAGGCCAGTCCTTTGTGAAACACCGCGGAACCGGCTTCGCCGGGCCGCAGGTGTTGCCCCCGGCAGCTCAGCTACCCCAGACTTCCTGCGCGGTTTCCACGACCAGGCGCAGCTTGGCGCGTTGCGCCTCCACGGCGATGTTGTTGCCATGCACCGTGCTCGAGAAGCCGCACTGCGGCGACAGCGCGAGCTGGTCGAGCGACACGTACTTGGCGGCGGCCTCGATGCGGCTCTTGAGCTCGTCCTTGTCTTCCATCTCGCCGAACTTGGTGGTCACCAGGCCCAGCACCACGGTCTTGCCCTTGGGCAGGAAGCGCAGCGGGCGGAAATCGCCGGAGCGGGCATCGTCGTATTCGAGGAAGTAGGCGTCGAGGTCCATCTCCTTGAGCAGCGCTTCGGCCACGGGCTCGTAGTTGCCGGCTGCCGCGTGGGTGCTCTTGAAATTGCCGCGGCACAGGTGCATCGCGAGCGTCATGCCGGCCGGCTTCTGCGCGACCACCTTGTTGATGAAGGCGGCGTAGCGGTGCGGCAGTTCGTTCGGGTCGTCGCCGCGCTGGCGGGCGGCTTCGCGCATCCGCTCATCGCAGAGGTAGGCGAGGTTGGTGTCGTCCATCTGCACGTAGGTGCAACCGGCTTCGGCCAGCGAGCGAAGTTCGTCGCCGTAGGCCTTGGCGACGTCGTCGTAGAAGGTGGGGTCGAGCTCGGGGTAGGCCTCCTTGCTGATGCCGGCGCGGCCGCCGCGGAAGTGCAGCATCGTGGGCGAGGGGATGGTGACCTTGGGCGTGTTGCCGGCCGACACCTGGCTCTTGAGGTACTGGAAGTCCGCCAGCTGGATGTTCTTGGCGTGGCGCACCTTGTCGATGACGCGCATGACGGGCGGTGCGAGCTCCTCCGTGCCATCGGGCTTGCGGATGGTGACCGGGATGTCGGTCTTGACGCCGCCGAGCTGCTCGAGGAAGTCGATGTGGAAGTAGGTGCGGCGGAATTCGCCGTCGGTGATGCTCTTCAGGCCGACGTCTTCCTGGAACTTGACGATCTCGGTGATGGCCTTGTCTTCGACCTTGCGAAGTTGTTCGGGCGTGATCTCGCCCTTGGCTTTCTGCTCGCGCGCTTCGAGCAGGTATTTGGGGCGCAGGAAGCTGCCGACGTGGTCGTAGCGGGCAGGCAGGGCGGCGTGCTGGGACATGGGGTGCTCCGTCGAATCTGGAAAAGAACGGTCGATCGTATCCGTTCAGGGCATGCCCGTTGTGGATACATTGAGACTGGTGTTTACCCTGAAAAATGGCGAAAAGACTGGATTTTAGGCGTTCGATGTATACAGTCAGTATCCATGAAAGCCTCCACGAGCCCGTTTCCGCTGAACGCCTGGTACGCCGCGGCGTACGACGTCGAAGTCAAGCACGCACTTTTGGCACGCACGATCTGCAACCAGAAACTGGTGCTGTATCGGCGCACCGACGGCCAGGTCGCGGCACTGGAGGATGCCTGCTGGCACAGGTTGATGCCCTTGTCGCTCGGTCGGCTCGAAGGCGATGAACTCGTCTGCGGCTATCACGGCCTCGTCTACAACAGCCAGGGTCGCTGCACCTTCATGCCGAGCCAGGAGACGCTGAATCCCTCGGCCTGCGTGCGTTCGTATCCCGTCGTCGAGAAGCATCGCTTCGTCTGGGTCTGGCCGGGCGATCCGGCCAAGGCCGATCCCGCGCTGGTGCCCGACATGCACTGGAACGACGACCCCGAATGGGCCGGCGACGGCAAGATGATCCGCGTGGCGTGCGACTACCGCCTGGTCGTCGACAACCTCATGGACCTCACGCACGAGACCTTCGTGCACGGCTCGTCGATCGGCAACCGCGCCGTGGCCGAGGCGCCCTTTGTGGCGACCCACGGCGACCGTTCGGCCACTGTGACGCGCTGGATGGAAGACATCGACGCGCCGCCATTCTGGGCCGGGCAGATCCAACACGCGCACGGCTATCGGGGCAAGGTCGATCGCTGGCAGATCATTCGCTTCGAAGGGCCATGCACCGTCAACATCGACGTCGGCGTGGCCGAGGCGGGCAGCGGGGCGGTGCCGCGTGACGGTTCGCCGGGCGACCGGAGCAAGGGCGTCAACGGCTTCGTGCTCAACACCGTCACGCCCGAGACCGACAAGACTTGCCTCTATTTCTGGGCCTTCGCGCGCAACTACTGCATCGGGGAGCAGCGTCTGACTCATGAACTGCGCGAAGGCGTGGCCGGCATCTTCCGCGAAGACGAAGTGGTGCTCGAAGCGCAGCAGCGGGCCATCGACGAGCGGCCCGACTACAGCTTCTACAACCTCAACATCGACGCCGGCGCCATGTGGGCGCGGCGGCTCATCGACCAGATGATCGCGCGCGAGAAGCCGCGCGCGGAGACCATTCCGATCCAGCCGGCCGTGACGGAGCGCGCGTGAACACGACGGTGGCGCCCGCCACGGGCGAAGCGGCCGAAGCCGGGGGGTCCCAGGCGGTCAAGGCCCAGTTGCGGTTGCGCGAAATGGTGCTGGCGGGCGAGTTGCCGGGCGGCGCGCGCATTGCCGAGGTCGCGATCTCCGAGTTGCTTGGTGTCTCACGCACGCCGGTGCGCAGCGCGCTCATGCGTCTGGAACAGGAAGGTCTGCTGGAGGCCTTGCCGAACGGTGGCTATGCCGTGCGCACCTTTTCCGAGCGCGACGTGGCCGACGCGATCGAGCTGCGCGGCACGCTCGAAGGGCTGTCGGCCCGGCTCGCTGCCGAGCGGGGCGCGCCACCCGTCGTGATGCGTGAGGCTCGCGCCTGCCTGAAGCGCATCGACGAACTGCTGCGCGACCCCGCGCTCGACGACGCGGCGTTCTCGCGCTACGTCGCGTTCAATGAAGAATTCCACCGCCTGCTGACCGAGATGTCGGGCAGCACGCTGATCGCGCAACAGCTGGAGCGGGTGATCAACCTGCCGTTCGCATCGCCCTCCGGCTTCGTGGTCGTGCAGGCGAACTCGCCCGCCGCGCGCGACATGTTGCTGATCGCGCAGGATCAACACGGACAGGTACTCGACGCCATCGAGAACCGCGAAGGCTCGCGCGCCGAGGCGCTGATGCGCGAGCACAGCCGCATTGCGCAGCGCAATCTCCGTGAAGCGCTGCATGGCGCGCAGAACCATCCCTTGCCGGGCGTGCAACTCATCCGCCGCCGGGCCTGAAGCAGTTTCAAGATGAAAAGCGATATCCACTGGATGCCGGCGCGCATCACGGCCTGCCGCGACCTCACGCCGACGGTGCGCGAGTTCGAGATCACACCCGAGTCAGGCATCGTCGCCGGGCATGAGCCCGGAGCGCATTTGCAGGTGCAGGTGCTGGTCGGCGAGCCGGGCTCGGGGCGCGTGCAGACCCGTTCCTATTCGGTGGTGGGCGCGCCCGACGACCGCGCGTGGCGCATCGCCGTCAAGCGGCTGGACGACGGCCGCGGCGGTTCGCTCGCGATGTGGCGGCTCGCGACTGGCGACCGGCTGCTGGTGAGCGAGCCGCAGAGCCACTTCGGACTCGACGTCAGCGCGCCCGGTTACCTGCTGGTGGCGGGCGGTATCGGCATCACGCCGCTGGTCTTCATGGCCCAGCGCCTCGCGACGCTGGCGCAACGCAGCGGCGTGAAGGTGCGCATGCTGTACGGCGCGCGCAGCGAGCAGGAACTCGCCTATCTCCCGGCGCTGCAGGAGGCATTCGGCCAGTGCACGACGACCAGCGTGCAGGCCCACGTCGGCAGCGCGCCGATCGACTTCGCTTCGGAAATCGCGGCCCTGCCCGCTGGCGGCCAGCTCTACACCTGCGGGCCGGTGCCGATGCTCGAAGCCGTCAAGCGCGCGTGGTCCGCCGCCGGCCGGCCGACGGCCGATCTTCGCTTCGAGACCTTCGGCAGCAGCGGTCGGCTCGCGGCACAAGCCTTCGAGGTGCGCATCCCGCGCCACGACATGGCGATCACGGTCCCAGCCGGCAGCACGCTGCTCGAAGCGCTCGAAGGTGCCGGCGTCCAGACCCTGTGGGACTGCCGCCGCGGCGAGTGCGGCCTGTGCGCCATGGATGTCCTGGCGGTCGATGGCGAAATCGATCACCGGGATGTTTTCCTGAGCGAGCACGAGAAGCAGGCGGGCCGCCGCATCTGCGCCTGCGTGTCGCGCGCGGTCGGCACGATCACGCTCGATTCGGCATGGAGACCCGAAAGTCCATGAGAGAGCACACGCTTTGCGCGATGATCGCGCGGCCCATTTGCTGATCGCGCAGAAACGCTCATTGCCTTCGACAAGCTAGGTGTTTGCCGACGTCCCGGTGCATTTGCATCTGGTCACAATATCCCCCGTTCCAGCATCCATCCATGAAGGAGAGCTTTATGCTACGTCGCCACCTCGTCCAGGCCGCCAGCTTGACCGCCATCGCGCTGGCCATCCCCCTGGCCCATGCCGCCGAAACGTTCAAGATCGGCCTGATCCTGCCCATGACCGGACAGCAGGCGTCCACCGGCCGCCAGATCGAAGCTGCGGCGCGCCTCTACATGGCACAGAACGGCGACACCGTGGCGGGCAGGAAGATCGAGCTGATCGTCAAGGACGACACCGCGCTGCCGGACGTCACGAAGCGCCTGGCGCAGGAACTGGTGGTCAACGACAAGGTCAATGTGCTCGCCGGCTTCGGCGTCACGCCGGCCGCGCTGGCCGCCGCGCCGATCGCCACGCAGTCGAAGACGCCGCTGGTCGTGATGGCCGCTGCAACGTCGAGCATCACGCAAGCCTCGCCGTACATCGTGCGCTCCAGCTTCACACTGCCGCAGGTCTCCGTCGCCATGGGCGACTGGGCGCCGAAGAACGGCATCAAGTCGGTAGTGACGCTGGTCAGCGACTACGGCCCCGGCAACGACGCCGAGAAGTACTTCAAGGAGCGCTTCGAGCTCAACGGCGGCAAGGTGATCGAGTCTCTGCGCGTGCCGCTGCGCAACCCCGACTTCGCGCCCTTCCTGCAGAAGGTGCGTGACGCCAAGCCCGATGCGCTGTTCGTCTTCGTGCCGTCCGGCGCGGGCGCGGCTGTGATGAAGCAGTTCCTCGAGCGCGGCATGGACAAGGCCGGCATCAAGATGATCGCCACCGGCGACGTGACCGATGACGACCAACTCAACGACATGGGCGACGGCGCCCTCGGCGTGGTGACCACGCACCACTACTCGGCTGCGCACCCGTCCGCGATGAACAAGAAGTTCGTCGACGCCTTCCAGAAGGCCAACAAGGGCATGCGCCCGAACTTCATGGCTGTCGGCGGCTATGACGGCATGCGCGTGATCTACGAGGCGCTGAAGACCACCAAGGGCCAGGGCGGCGGCGATGCACTGCTCGCGGCGATGAAGGGGCAGGTCTTCGAAAGCCCGCGCGGCGAGGTGCTGATCGATGCGCAGACGCGCGACATCACGCAGGACGTGTACCTGCGCAAGGTCGAGAAGAAGGACGGTCAGCTCTACAACGTCGAGTTCGACGTGATCAAGGCCGTGAAGGACCCGGGCAAGGCGAAACCCTGACCCCATAGCAAACGAACCTCTGCACACATGAACCTGCCCCACGCCAGTCGGGGAACACCGCGGAACCGGCTGCGCCGGGCCGCAGGTGTTGCCCCCGGTAGGGGGTGGGCGCCCGACACGAAGTGCGGGCAACCTGGGGGCGAGCCCTACTATTTATGTTGACGATTCTGTTTGATGGCATTGCGTACGGCATGCTGCTTTTTGTGCTGGCGGTCGGGCTGGCCGTGACGCTGGGGCTGATGAACTTCATCAACCTCGCGCACGGCGCCTTTGCGATGGCGGGCGGGTACCTCACGGTGTTCGCGATGCAGAAGCTGGGGGTGCCCTTTCTCGCCTGCCTGCCGCTCGCGTTCATCGTGGTGGCGCTGGTGGGCGCACTGATGGAGCGCACACTGTACCGGCCGATGTACGGCAAGCCGCATCTCGACCAGGTGCTGTTCTCGATCGGGCTGGCGTTCATGGCAGTGGCGGGGATCGACTACTTCGTCGGGTCGTCGCAGCAGAACATCCATCTGCCCGACTGGCTGCGCGGCCGCACCGAAATCGGCGACGGCGCATTCATGCTGGGCATGGGGCACTACCGCATCTTCATCATCGTGTTGTGCGCTCTGCTCACGGTGGTGCTGCAACTGATTCTCTCGAAGACGCGCTTCGGCAGCCGTCTGCGTGCGGCGGTCGACGATCCGCGCGTGGCGGCGGGACTGGGCATCAACGTGAACGTGGTGTTCCTGCTGACCTTTGCCGTGGGCTCGGGGCTCGCCGGGCTCGGGGGTGCATTGGGCGCCGAGATCCTGGGGCTCGACCCGACCTTTCCGCTCAAGTACATGATCTATTTCCTCATCGTCGTGTCCGTCGGCGGCACCTCGTCGATCACGGGGCCGCTGCTGGCCGCGCTGTTGCTCGGCATCGCGGACGTGGCGGGCAAGTACTTCATTCCGAAGATGGGCGCCTTCACGGTCTACCTGCTGATGATCATGATCCTGATGTGGCGGCCGCAGGGCCTGTTCACGCGCAAGGGAGGCCGCTGATGGACTTCCAAGCTGGATTGCTGCGCAAGGCGCGCTGGCGGCCGTGGGAATTCGGGATATGGGCGGTCGCGTTCGTGCTGCCGCTGCTCGTCCCGTCGCATGCGCTGATGATCAACGAGATCGCGATCGTCGCGCTCTTCGCGATGTCGCTGGACCTCATCCTGGGCTACACGGGCATCGTGTCGCTCGGGCACGCGGCGTTCTTCGGCTTCGGCGCCTACACCGCGGCGTTGTTCGCGAAGCTGGTGATGCCGGACCCGACGGTGGGACTGCTGGTCGCCATCATGCTGAGCGCCGCGCTGGGCGCCATTGCGAGCGTCACCATCCTGCGAGGCACTGACCTGACGCGCCTCATGGTCACGCTCGGCACGGCGCTGCTGCTGCTCGAACTCGCCAACAAGCTCGACTGGCTCACCGGGGGCGCGGACGGGCTGCAAGGCGTCGTGATGGGGCCGGTGCTCGGTCTCTTCGACTTCGATCTGTATGGCCGCACCGCTGCGTGGTATTCGCTCTCGGTGATGCTTGTGCTGTTCCTGCTGATGCGGCGGCTGGTGCATTCGCCTTTCGGCGCCACGCTCAAGGCGATCCGCGACAACCGCCTGCGGGCGATGGCGATCGGCATCCCGGTCGTATCGCGCCTGGCCGTGATCTACACCGTCGCTGCCGCGATCGCGGGTGCGGCGGGTGCATTGCTCGCGCAAACCACGGGCTTTGCTTCGCTGGACGTGCTGGCGTTCGATCGCTCGGCGGATGTGCTGCTGATGCTGGTCATCGGCGGCGTGGGCTGGCTCTATGGCGGCATCGCGGGCGCGATCGTCTTCAAGCTCCTGCAGGACGCGCTCTCCACGGTCACGCCGCAGTACTGGATGTTCTGGATCGGCCTGATCCTGGTGCTGCTGGTGCTGGTCGGTCGCGATCGGCTGCTCAGGCCGTGGACATGGTTCGGCGCGCGCGGGAGCGCCAAGCCATGAGCAGTGTGAAAGACAACGTGAACGACATCGTCCTGTCGGCGACGGGACTGGTGATGCGCTTCGGCGGGATCACGGCCACCAACAACGTTTCGCTCAACCTGCGGCGTGGCGCGCGCCATGCGCTGATCGGCCCCAACGGCGCCGGCAAGACGACACTCATCAACCTCCTGACCGGCGTTCTCACGCCGACCGAAGGCCGCATCGTGCTCGAAGGCGAGGACATCACCCGCCTCGCGCCACACCGCCGGGTCTCGCGCGGCATGGTCCGTACCTTCCAGATCAACCAGCTCTTCGACTCGATGACGCCGCTGGAAACGCTGGCGCTCGTGGTCTCGCAGCACACGGGCCTCGGCGGCCAGTGGTGGAAGCCGCTCGGCGCGTCGAAGCGTGTGGCCGAGCGGGCGGGGACGCTGCTGGAGCAGTTCCGGCTCGCCGACGTCGCGCAACAGCAGACGAAGCATCTCGCCTATGGCAAGCGCCGCCTGCTGGAAATCGCCATCGCGCTGGCCTGCGAGCCGCGCGTTCTGTTGCTCGACGAGCCTGTGGCCGGTGTGCCTGCGGGCGAGCGCGAGGAACTGCTGGAAACCGTCGCCGCACTACCGGCGGACGTGTCGGTGCTCCTGATCGAGCACGACATGGACCTGGTGTTCAGCTTTGCCGATCGCATGACGGTACTGGTCAACGGCACCCTCCTGACCGAAGGCGACCCCGACACGATCGCCAACGACCCGAAAGTGAAAGAGGTCTACCTGGGCCATGGAGCCGCGCATGTCTGAACTGTTGCGCATCGAGAACCTGAGCGCGGGCTACGGCGAAGCGGTCGTGTTGCACGACATCGCCCTCTCGCTGGGCCAGGGCCAGACCCTGGCGCTGCTGGGCCGCAACGGCACCGGCAAGACCACGCTGATCAACACGCTGGCCGGCGCGACGCGCCAGCATGGCGGCACCATCGCGCTTGGCGGTGTGGCCCTGCACAAGTTGTCGCCGCACCAGCGCGCGGCAGCCGGCATCGGCTGGGTGCCGCAGGAGCGAAACATCTTCAAGTCGCTCACGGTGCACGAGAACCTGACGGCGGTCGAGCGTCCCGGCAAGTGGAATCCGCAGCGCGTCTACGAGATGTTCCCGCGGCTCGCGGAACGCAAGGGCAACCTGGGCACGCAGCTGTCGGGCGGGGAGCAGCAGATGCTGGCCGTCGGACGCGCGCTGGTGGTCAATCCGACCTTGCTGCTGCTCGATGAGCCGCTGGAAGGCCTGGCGCCGATCATCGTGGAGGAACTCCTGCGAGCCATCCGGCGCATCACGCGGGACGAGGGCCTGGCCGCCATCGTCGTCGAGCAGCATCCGCAGGCGATCCTCGCGATCTCTGACGAAGCGGTGGTGCTGGATCACGGCACCGTGGTGCATGCCGACCATGCGGCCACGCTGGCCGCGCAGCCCGAGGTGCTCGAGCGGCTGCTGGGGGTCAAGAGGTAGGTCTGCAGGACTGTCCGGCAGGCGTGTCGAGCCTTAAACTCGCCGGGTCTCTTTCCTCGCTGGAGTGACGTCATGGCATCCATTCGACAGGAAATTCAGGTTGCGGCGAGCGCCGAGAAGATATGGGACGCCGTTCGCGATGTCGGCGAGATCCACCACCGGTTGGTGCCGGGCTTCGTGACCGACTGCAGACTCGAAGGCGACGCGCGAATCGTCACCTTCGCCAATGGCGTCGTAGCGCGCGAAGTCATCGTGGACCTCGACGATGCCGCGCGGCGTGTGGTCTGGTCCGCAACCGGCGAGCGCTTGACGCATCACAACGCGTCATTGCAGGTGTTCGCCGAAGACGCGTCGCACAGCCGACTCGTCTGGATCGCCGATCTGTTGCCCAACAAGATGGAGCAGCCCATCAGCGCCATGATCCAGGCAGGCATGCAGGCAATGAAAAAACAACTGGAGCAATAGCGCCCGCCCCCAGATCCCGGCAATGCCGCGGATCCGGCTCCGCCGGTCCGCCGGCATTGCCCCCTCGAGGGGGTGGGCGGCCACACGAAGTGGGCAAGCCTGAGGGAGTCCCTAGTACCCCACGGTGAAGCGCTGGCGCGAATGCTTTGGCGCCTCGACCTCGTCTGCCAGGGCAATCGCGTAGTCCTCCATCGAGATCCAGCTCTTGCCGTTCGCATCGCTCAGGAGGCTGTCGCCGCCGAGGCGGAACTTGCCGGTGCGCTCGCCGGGTGCGAATAGCGCGGAGGGCGAGAGAAAAGTCCAGTCAAGTTCCTTCTCGGCGCGAAGCGCCTTGAGCATGACGCCGCCGGCCTGCGCTTCGGCCTTGTAGGCGTCGGGGAACTCGGGCGTGTCGAGCAACGCCTTGCCGGGCGCGACTTCGAGGCTTCCTGCGCCGCCGACGACCAGCAGGCGCGGCACGCCGGCCTGCGTGACCGCTGCAACGAGGGTCGCGGCGTCCGGACCGCCCGCGAAATGGGTAGCGCTGATCACCGCATCGTGGCCGCGTAGCAGGGGGACCAGCGCATCGACGGAGGTCGCATCCGCCTTTTTCAACGACAGGCCGGGTCGCGCTTCGGCGCCTTCGACCTTGCGGGCGATGCCTGTGACGGTGTGGCCGCGTTGCAGCAGCTCGTTCGCGATGCGCGAGCCTGCGCGGCCCGTGATGCCGAGGATGACGATCTTGCTCATGGGGTGGTGGTCCTTGGATTCGGTTGCTGTGAGGGCACGATCGTATGTTGCTTTATTCGATCGAAAAAGGACTTAGCATGCACATATTTGTTGCCCAGATCGATCGAATATGGACCGCATTGCCGCCGCCGAAGTGTTCGTCTGCATCGCCGAGCGCGCGAGCATGACAAGCGCGGCAGATGCGCTCGACATGTCGCGCGCCATGGTCACGCGCTATCTGGCGCAGATGGAGCAGTGGGCGGGTGCGCGCCTGCTTCATCGAACGACCCGGCGCCTGAGCCTGACGGAGGCGGGCGAGGAAACGCTCGCGCGCTGCCGACGCATGCTCGAAGTGGCTGCCGACATGGCCATCGCGCCGGCCGCCGAAGCCGACGTGCCGAGAGGCCTGCTGCGAGTGGCTTGTGCGCAGTCGCTTGCGCAGGACGTGCTGGCTTCGGCACTGGCGGAATACCTGCGCCGCTATCCGCTGGCCGCAATCGACTTGCACATCGACGCGCGGCCGGTGAATCTCGTCGAACAGCGCATCGATCTGGCGATCCGCATCACCAACGACCTCGACCCAAACCTCATTGCGCGCCCGCTGGGCCATTGCGCTTCGGTTATCTGCGCATCGCCTGCCTACCTGGCCGCCCGTGGCACGCCGCGCAGCGTCCACGATCTGGCAACGCACAACTGCCTGACCTATTCGTACTTCGGCAAGAGCCTGTGGCATTTCGAGTACGAAGGGGAAGGCGTCGCCGTGCCTGTCAGCGGCAATCTCTGCGCGAACGAATCGCAGGTGCTGCTCGCTGCGGCCATCGAAGGCGCGGGCATTGCGATGCAGCCGGTGTATTCGGCGAGCGGGCCGATCGCGCAGGGAAAGCTCGTTGCGTTGCTTCCAGGCGTCGTGCCGCAGGGACTGGGCGTCTACGGGCTCTATGGCTCACGGCGCCAGATGCCGGCCTCGTTGCGCGCGCTGCTCGACTTCCTCGTGGATCGACTTGCCGATGGCCGGTACTGGCCCCAGGGAGCCGCCGAAGGCAAGCGATCTAGGCCTGCGGGCCAACGGCGCGATACAGCGCCCGCACGAAATCGGATTGGGTGATCATGCCGGCGAGCCGTCGCTCGCCATCGATGATGGGGATGTGGTGGTGGCCGCCTTCGGAGAACAGCGGTACCAGGTCGGCCAAAGGGCGGTCCTCGCTCGAGACGCGCACCTGCCGCGTCATGATCTGACCGACGACCTCGGGCTTGTTCGACATCACCGTTCGCGTCGCCCGGATGAAGTCGCGCAACCGGCCGCCCAGGCCCTCGTGGTGCTGCAGGTCGATGTGCCGGAAGAAGTCGGCCTGGGTGACGATGCCGATCACTCGCCGGGTGCGGTCGGTCACCGGAAGCGCCTTGATGCGCCGCTCGTGCATCAGCGACCAGGCCTCCTGCAGCGGGGTACCGAATTCGACCGTCACTGGTTCGCGCGACATGATGTCGACGCAGTGCACGGTGCCGAGACGGCGGTGCCAGGATTCCATCTCGGTCTGCTGGATCAGGGACTCCAGGTCGTCGCGGCTGATGTCGAGCACCTGGTTGTAGCGCGCCAGCACGGCGTCGATGTCGGCAGAGCTGAAGCGCGTGTCGCCCGCAGCCTGTCGCTGGGTGATCTGCACGTGCGGATAGCGCCGACCGGTCAAGCTGTTGTAGAGCACCCCGGCCAGCACCAGCAGGAGCGAATCGGTCAGCACCGGGGAGATGGCGAAGGGAAACTCCGGCGTGTGTGTCAGCACGGCCAGCAACGCGACCGCGCCGCCCGGCGGATGCAGGCAGCGAAGACTGAACATGAGCCCGATGGCGAGGGCGGTCGCGACTGCGCCGACCCACCACGCATCAGGCAGCCATCGGGCGCAGGCCACGCCGACCAGGGCCGCAAGGGTGTTGCCGCCGATCACCGGCCAGGGCTGCGCGAGCGGGCTCGCCGGTAGCGCGAACACCAGCACCGCGCTGGCGCCCAAGGGGGCGATCAGCCAGTTGCCGCTGGCCGACGGCCCGGCCAGGAACTGGCAGACCAGAGCCGTGAACAGGAGTCCCAGCGCTGCGCCGCCGACGGCCCTCAGCCGTTCCCGTCCGTCGACGACCGTCGGACCCGGAATCCAGGCGCGAGCGAATGTTGCGAGAGTCTCCAGACGCATCGTCGTCAGGCCGCTTCGCCGGCTACGAGGCGTCCGATCTCGGGCCACCGGCCGTGCAGCCAGACCCAGGCGACCAGGCCGATGCCGAGCATGAGGATCGACGTCGCCGCCAGCGCGAATGTGGAATGCATCACCAGCGGCGCGATCACGCCGGCCACGATGCCGTTGGCGGTGGAGCCGATCACCGCCTGCAGCGACGAGGCCATGCCGCGACGTTCGGGGTGAAGGTCGAGCACCAGCAAGGTCACCACCGGCACCATCAGCGCCCAGCCGAAGGCGAACACGGCCAGCGGCCAGAGCGCCCAAGCCGCGTGTGGCGTGAACAGGGCGTTGGCCACCACGTTGACGATCGAGGTCGCCAACATGATCACGAAGCCGTCGCGTATCTGCCGCTTCGGCGCGACCTTGCCCGCCATGCGACCGCTGGCCCATGCGCCGGCCATGATGCCGCCGATGGTCAGCAGGAAGAACCAGAAGAACTGCGTGGGCTCCAGTGCGAGGTGTTCGCCGAGGAAGGCGGGTGCGGCCAGCACATAGAGGAACATGCCGTTGAACGGGACGCCGCTTGCCAGCGCGAGGAGGAGAAAGCGCGGGTCCGAGCACAGGTCCCAGTAGCCGCGCATGAGGTGCCGCACCTCGAAGGGCTGGCGCTGATCAAGGTGCAGGGTCTCGGGCAGCAACTTGTAGTTGGCGGCGAACAGCACCACGCCGACCGCCACGAGGAACCAGAAGATGCTATGCCATCCGAGGTGCACAAAGAGGAAGCCCCCCACGATCGGCGCGATGGCCGGTGCGATGCCGAAATAGATCGTGACCTGACTCATCACCTTCTGAGCCTCCGCCGGTGGGAACATGTCACGGATCACCGCGCGCGAGACCACGATGCCGGCACCGGTCGAAAGCCCTTGCAGCGCCCGGAACAGGACAAGCTGCCCGATGGTCTGCGAGAGCGCGCAGCCCAGCGAGGCGATCGTGAACACCGCCAGGCCCCACAGCACGACCGGCCTGCGGCCGAAACTGTCCGACAGCGCGCCGTGGAACAGGTTCATGAACGCGAAGCCGAAGAGGTAGGCCGAGAGCGTCTGCTGCATCTCGACCGGCGTGGCGCCGATCGAACGTGCGATGCCCGAGAACGCGGGGATATAGGTGTCGATGGAAAACGGACCGAGCATGCCCAGCACCGCCAGCAGCACGGCCAGCGCCCAGCGCGGGGCCAGCCAGAGTTTGTGGGCGTCGGGGTTCATGCGCGGTGTCTCCGTTCGATTTCCTGGTGTCCTGAAAAAAGAAGGGCGCCCGAGGGCGCCTTCTTCGTTCCAGCTTGCAGCGAGTGCGAGCTTACAGGGTATCGATGAAGCTGCGAAGCTTGTCGCTGCGGCTCGGATGCTTCAGCTTGCGCAGCGCCTTCGCCTCGATCTGGCGGATGCGCTCACGCGTCACGTCGAACTGCTTGCCGACTTCTTCCAGCGTGTGGTCGGTCGACATCTCGATGCCGAAGCGCATGCGCAGCACCTTGGCTTCGCGCGGCGTGAGGCTGTCGAGGATGTCCTTGACCACGTCGCGCAGGCCAGCCTGCATCGCGGCCTCGATCGGCGCCGTGTTGCTGCTGTCCTCGATGAAGTCGCCCAGGTGCGAATCGTCGTCGTCGCCGATGGGGGTTTCCATCGAGATCGGCTCTTTCGCGATCTTCATGATCTTGCGGATCTTGTCTTCCGGGATCTCCATCTTCGCGGCCAGGATGCCGGCGTCGGGCTCGAAGCCGAACTCCTGCAGATGCTGGCGGCTGATGCGGTTCATCTTGTTGATCGTCTCGATCATGTGCACCGGGATGCGGATGGTGCGCGCCTGGTCGGCGATCGATCGGGTGATCGCCTGGCGGATCCACCACGTCGCATAGGTCGAGAATTTGTAGCCGCGACGGTATTCGAACTTGTCGACCGCCTTCATCAGGCCGATGTTGCCTTCCTGGATCAGGTCGAGGAACTGCAGGCCGCGGTTGGTGTACTTCTTGGCGATGGAGATCACGAGGCGCAGGTTGGCCTCGATCATTTCCTTCTTGGCGTCACGCGAAGACGATTCGCCTTCGTTCATGCGCTTGTTGATGTCCTTGAGCTCGGCGAGCGGCACCACCACGCGCGACTGGATGTCGGCGAGGCGCTGCTGGAGTTCCTGCACCGGCGGGATGTTGCGCGCGAGCACGGCGCTCCAGGGCTTGCCGGCGGCGGCCTGCTTCTCGACCCACTTGAGGTTGAGCAGGTTGGACGCGACGCGGTTGCCGTTCTTGTCGTAGCCGCTGAAGTCGCGGATGAACTCTTCCTGCGGGAAGCCGCACTTGTCCACGATGATGCGGCGCAGTTCGCGCTCCTTCTTGCGGACGTCGTCGACCTGCGTGCGCACCAGGTCGCACAGCTTCTCGATAGTGCGGGCGGTGAAGCGGATGGTCATCAGCTCCTCGGAAAGCGAGTGCTGCGCCTTCTGGTAGGCCGGCGTGCCGTAGCCTTCCTTGTCGTAGATCTTGTGGACCTTCTCGAACATCACGGCGATGCGGTCGAAGCGCTCCAGCGCGTCGCGCTTGAGTTCCTCGAGCTTCTTGGTCAGCGCCTTGGAGCCGCCCTTGCCGTCGTCGTCGTCTTCCTCGTCGAATTCATCGAAGTCTTCTTCGGCCACGTAGTCGTCGGCCTCGTTCGGGTTCGAGAAGCCGTCGACGATGGTCGAGATGACGACCTTGCCGTCACGGATTTCCTGGCCCAGGCGCAGGATCTCGGCGATCGTCGCGGGCGAAGCGGAGATGGCTTCCATCATGGCCATCAGGCCACCCTCGATGCGCTTGGCGATCTCGATTTCGCCTTCGCGGGTCAGCAGTTCGACCGTGCCCATTTCGCGCATGTACATACGCACAGGGTCGGTGGTGCGGCCGAATTCGCTGTCGACGGTGGAGAGGGCGGCTTCGGCTTCTTCCTCGGCTTCCTCGACCGTCGTGGCGGTCGGGGCGGTGTTGTTCAGCAGCAGGGTTTCCGCATCGGGGGTCTGCTCGTAGACGGCCACGCCCATGTCGTTGAGCATGGTGACCACGACTTCCATGGTCTCGGCGTCGACCAGCTTGTCGGGCAGGTGGTCGGAGATTTCGCCGTGCGTGAGGTAGCCGCGCGTCTTGCCCAGCGTGATCAGGGTCTTCAGGCGCGAGCGGCGCTTGGCGAGGTCTTCCTCGGACAGGACGGTTTCGTCCAGGCCGAATTCCTTCATCAAGGCGCGTTCCTTCGCCTTGCTGATCTTCATGCGCAGCGGCTTGACCTTTTCCTCGGTCGTCGAGGCGGAGGGCTCGTCGCCGACCAGTTCGTCTTCGATGTCGGATAGGTCGACGTCGCTCGAAGGCGCCTCATTTGCGGCCTTGGGCTTGCGTCCGCGCTTGGCGCCGCCGGCTGCGGCGGGGGCGCCTGCAGCCTTGGGGGGACGGCCTACCTTCTTGGCGGCTGGTTTCAGAGTTTCTTCGGCGATGGTCGATTTCGTGGGCACGGTTTTCACTTTCGTTGCGGCAGACGCCTTGGACGCGGCGGCACCTGTCTTGGTTGCCGGCAGGGCGGCGGCCCTGGACGGCTTTTGATCTGCAGCGGGCTTCTTGGCAGCGGACACGGCAGGCTTCTTTGAACTGGGCATACAACCTCAATACAACAAGATGGACCAAGCGGAATCACACGCGCCACAAACCCGGCGCAGGCAGGAGCACAAACAATGAGGCCAGGAGGACACAAGTCCTCGAAGAGCCTTCAATAGGCAAGATGTCGGGCGAACATTTGGTGTGCAGTCCTTGCGGTGTATTGACCCGTTTCCCGTTGGGAAGTGCATTGCGCATGGGGTCGGCCCGGAGGTGCTGCTGTCGCTCTTGCCTGTTTCGCGTCTAGCGAAGCCTTAAATTATAGCGCGGTGCTGAATTTTCAAGCAGTGTTTGAACCGGGATTGAGGCGATTTCGCAACTCCAGGCGCCGGGCTTCCAGCGCCTTGTACCGCTCCAGGGCGCGCGGATCGGTCCCTACCGCGGCGATCGCTTCGCTCTGCTGGACCTTGAGAAGGTCGTCCAGCATGTAGTCGAGCACGTTGCGCAGTTCCCGGGCCGAGTCGGCCGCCTGTTCGCCCTCGGCGTCGCCGATGGGCCCGCCGTCGGGCCCCGTCATGACGCGCAGTGCGAGCGCCTCGAAGGGCGTGTCCCGCAGGCCTTCGCGCAGTGCCGCCCAGGGCTGCATTCCGTGCTCGTGCGCCTGGCTGTCGAGCCAGGCGAAGAGCTGGCCGTGTTCGCCCGGCAGGTCGCACAGCAGCGCGTGCAACTCCTGCGAGAGGCGCTCCCATTCCGTCATGTTCGACAGAATGAGCCGTGCCGCCACGTCGGGACGGCTGGTCGGCAGCTTCCGGCCACCGGGCGGCGGGCGAGGCGACGGGGGCGACCGCGAGAACCTCGAGCGCCGCTTCCCCGTCGAAGACGAAGGCCGAGGGAGTTCGTCGATCCATTCGACGCGCTCGCTCCGGTCATTCCAGTCGCTCCAATCGCCGTCGGAACGTGCCGGCGCGGAAGGCGCCGGTGCGCGCGGCGCGGCCGGCGCCCACAACTCGCCCAGTTCCTGGCCGCTCAGCTGGACCAGTGTGGCGATCTCGCCCAGCAATTGGCGTTTGAGCGCGCCCTCGGGCAGGGCGCTCCAGAGCGGCCGCGCGTTGCTGGCCATGTGCGCGCGACCCTCTGCCGTCCCGAGATCGCAGCCTTCGCGGGCGGCCTCGATCATGAAGCGGCTCAGCGGCGTCGCCTCGTTCACGAAGCGTGCGAACGCGTCGGCGCCGAACTCGCGGATGAAGCTGTCCGGATCGTGCTCCGATGGCAGGAACAGGAACTTGATGCTGCGCACATCCGTGGCGTAGGACAGGGCGCCGTCGAGCGCCTTGCGCGCGGCCCGCCGGCCGGCGGCGTCGCCATCGAAGCTGAACACGACGGACTCGGTGAAGCGGAACAGCTTCTGCACGTGCTCCGGCGTGCAGGCCGTGCCCAGGGTCGCGACTGCATTCGGAAAGCCCAGCTGCGCGAGCGCCACCACGTCCATATAGCCCTCGGTCACCAGGGCATAGCCGCGGTCGCGGAAAGCGGCGCGCGCTTCGTACAACCCATAGAGCTCCCGGCCCTTGCTGAAGACCGGCGTCTCGGGCGAGTTGAGGTATTTGGGTTTTTCGTCCCCCAGCACCCGTCCACCGAAGCCGATGCACTCGCCCTTGACGTTGCGGATCGGGAACATCACGCGATCGCGGAAGCGGTCGTAGCGCTTGCCATCCCCGTTGTCGTCGGATTCGCCGGCGATGACCAGGCCACTTTCCGCCAACAGGGGGTCGTCGTAATCCGGAAACACGCTCGCCAGGGTCCGCCAGCCTGCCGGCGCGTAGCCGATGCCGAACTGCTTGGCGATCTCGCCCGAAACCCCGCGTCCCTTGAGGTAGCCGATCGCGCCGGGCGACTGGCGCAGGTGCTTCCGATAGGCCTCTCCCGCTTTTTCCAGCACTTCGGACAGCGTGGCCTGTTTCTGGCGCTGGCCGGCGGCGCGGGCGCGCTCCTCGGGTGACGCGTCGTCCTCCGGCACCTGCATGCCGTACTGGCCTGCCAGGTCGTGCACGGCTTCGACAAAGCCCATCCCGGCATGCTCCATCAGGAATCCGATCGCGTTGCCATGCACGCCGCAGCCGAAGCAGTGATAGAACTGCTTGGTCGGGCTGACCGAGAAGGAGGGTGACTTCTCCCCATGAAATGGGCAAAGCCCCATGAAATTGGCGCCCGCCTTCTTGAGCTGAACGTAACGGCCGACGATTTCCACCACGTCGGCACGTGCGATCAGTTCCTGGATGAATGAAGCGGGGATGGTCATGTAGGCGGAGAGCGGCAAATGATACGCAAGCCACGAACACGTCGCCGGTCGGCGGCATACTGGCCTCCCGAAAATCGACGCATGATCCGCCGAACCATCACTCATGCAGCGCCCTTGCTGCGCCATCCGATGCGATTCATGTGGCAGGCGCTGAAGGGCTTCAAGGCCAACCAGGGCCTGCTGCTCGCGGGCGCGGTCGCCTATTACGCGCTGCTGTCGATCGTGCCGCTGCTGATCGTGAGTGTGATCGGGCTCTCGCATTTCATCGAGCAGGCGGCGCTGCTGAACGCGGTCGGGCGCTATCTTGAATGGCTCCTGCCCGGCCAGTCACGCGCGATCATCGCCGAGCTGTCGAACTTTCTGACCCACGCCGACGTGCTGGGGCCGGTGCTCCTGGTCACGATGATCTTCTTCAGCTCACTCGCCTTCACTGTGCTCGAAAGCGCCATGGCGGTGATCTTCCATCACCGCAAGGCGGACCATTCACGCCATTTCCTCATCTCGGTGGTGATGCCCTACATCTACATCCTGTGCCTGTGCATCGGGCTGATGCTGGTCACGCTGGTTTCGGGCGCGCTGCAGGTGATCGGGGAGGAGAGCATCGACCTGCTCGGCCGCAGCTGGTCGCTGTCGGGTGTATCGGGCGTGCTGCTGTACCTGCTGGGCCTGGCCGGCGAGATCTTCATGCTGACCTCGCTCTACCTGGTGATGCCGGTGGGCCGGCTCCGCCTGCGGCATGCCTTGCTGGGCGGGGTGACCGCGGCGCTGCTGTGGGAGGTCACGCGCCGGGTACTGGTGCTCTACTTCGCGACGTTGTCGCAGGTGAACGTCGTCTACGGTTCGTTGACGACGGCAATCGTCGTGCTGCTCAGCCTGGAGATTGCCGCCACGCTGGTGCTTTTCGGCGCCCAGGTGATCGCCCAATACGAGCGCCTCGAGCGAACGGGCTTGGTGACGCCGCTCGATGACACCGAGGGCGCACTCGGAAGCGTCAGCGCGGCGCCAGCCGGATCGCGCCGTCGAGTCGGATCACCTCGCCGTTGAGCATGTCGTTTTCGATGATGTGCCTGGCGAGCTTGGCGTAGTCCTCCGGCGTTCCGAGGCGCGAAGGGAAGGGCACGCTCGCGGCCAGCGCATCCTGCACCTCCTGGGGCATGCCGAACAGCATCGGCGTACCGAAGATGCCGGGCGCGATCGTCATGTTGCGGATGCCGTTGCGTGCCAGGTCACGCGCGATCGGCAGTGTCATGCCGACGACGCCGCCCTTGGAAGCGCTGTAGGCCGCCTGGCCGATCTGCCCGTCATACGCCGCCACCGAGGCGGTCGAGATCAGCACGCCGCGCTCGCCGGTCGACTCGGGCTCGTTCTTGCTCATCGCATCGGCCGCAAGGCGAATCATGTTGAAGCTGCCGATCAGATTGACCGTGACCGTCTTGCTGAACACCGCCAGCGCATGCGGACCCGTCTTGCCCACCGTCTTCTCGGCCGGCGCGATCCCCGCGCAGTTGACCAACCCCATCAACTTGCCCAGTTTCTGCGCAGCAGCCACGGCCGCCTGCCCGTCCGCCTCCTGGCTGACGTCGCACTTGACGAAAACGCCACCAATTTCCTTGGCAACCGCCTCGCCTTTGTCCGCCTGCATGTCCGCGATGACGACCTTGCCGCCGTTCGCCGCCAGCATCCGCGCCGTACCCTCACCCAGCCCCGAAGCGCCGCCTGTGACGATGAAAACCTTGCCGTCGATCTGCATAAGAAATCTCCTGAACGATATGAGTACGAGATTATTCCCGCCTTCGACCAGTGGCCGGCGAAGCCAGGCCCCTTCCAGAAACACCGTGGATCCGGCTCCGCCGGTCCACCGGTGTTGCCCCCGGTCAGGGGGTAGGCGGCCACACGAAGTGGGCAAGCCTGGGGGCGAGCATAAAAAAAGGCCCCATCCAAAGGATGGGGCCCCTGAATTGGATCCCGAAGGACCCAAGGAGACAATCTCGCCCGCTGTCGTGCGGGCTTGGAAGATCAGCGCTTGCGCGTAGCGGTTTGAGCGGTGCTCTTGGCTGCGTTCACAGCCGTGGTCTGCACAGCCTGGAAGTTGGCTTCGGCGACGTCGGAAGCTTGCTTGACAGCCTTTTGCACCGATTCGAAAGCGTTGTTGGCAGCAGCCACGGCGCTCTTCATCACGGCAACGGCGGTTTCCGAACCGGCGGGTGCGTTCTTGGCGGCGCTGTCGACCAGGCCGACGAAGGCTTGCTGGGCTTCAGCGGCCTTGACTTCGAAAGCCTTGGTGAATTCGGCGCTGGTGCCTTGGGCGATGTCGTACAGGTGACGGCTGTAGGCAGCGGTCTTTTCAGCCAGGGGCTGATACAGGCTGGCTTGCAGGGCGAGCAACTCTTGCGCATCCTTGACGCTCAGCAGGGCTTGCGTCGTGCCGGCGGCTTCGGTCAGTGCTGCCTTGGAGGCGGTCACGTTGAGCTCGACGATCTTCTCGACGCCTTCGAAAGCCTTGGTGGTCAGGCCGAAAAGGGTTTCCAGGCTGGCTTTTTGAGCAGAGATGATTTGGTCAGCGGTGAGGGCCATGTAGTGCTCCAGTTAAACAAATAAGTAAGGGAATTGAGGCGAATTCTCGGTAAGCTGACCTGAACTCTTGTTGCAGTGCAGCATGGGCTCAAGTATAGGCAGCTTCGCTTTGGGAACAAGGCTTTTCTGCTGCATCGCAGCAATTTAGAAGCCGCTTTCTAATTCGGGTCCAATGTCCCCGATGCGTGCGTTTTATTCAGGCCAGTTCGTCTTGCCGCTGCCCGCAGGCCATCGATTTCCGATGAGCCGGTATGCGCTGTTGCGCGAACAGCTCGAAGGGCACCTTCCCCGGGTCCGGATGTTCGAAGCGCCGCGCGCCACTGATGGCGAATTGGCGCTGGCGCACACCCCGCAATGGATCGCGTCGATCAGCGACGGGAGCGTCAGTGCCGAGGCGATGCGCGAGATCGGCTTCCCGTGGAGCGAAGCCATGGTCGAGCGCTCTCGCCGGTCGACCGGGGCGACCATCGCCGCCTGCCGGACCGCCTTGACCGAAGGGGTCTCCGCCAACATGGCCGGCGGGACGCACCATGCGAGCGCGGGGAAGGGTGGCGGCTTCTGCGTCTTCAACGATTCGGCGGTGGCGGCAAGGCTCATGCAGGCCGAGCACGGCCGGCGAGGGAAAACCGCGTTGCGCGTCGCCGTCATTGATCTGGACGTGCACCAGGGCAACGGCACCGCCAGCATCTTTCGCGACGATCCCAGCGTGTTCACCCTGTCGATGCACGGTCAGAAGAACTTTCCCTTCCGAAAGGAAGCGAGCGATCTCGATGTCGAATTGCCTGACGGCTGTCGCGACGACGAGTACCTTGCGGCCTTGGAGCTCGCGCTGGATGAGCTGGACCGACGGTTCAAGCCGGGCCTGGTGATCTATCTTGCCGGTGCGGATCCCTTCGAACGCGACCGCCTGGGGCGACTCAAGTTGAGTTTCGACGGCCTGGAGGCTCGCGACCGGCGCGTCTTCGATTTCGCGTGGCAGCGACGCATTCCGCTGGCCTTCGCAATGGCCGGCGGCTATGCCAGCGACATCGCGGAGACGGTTCAGGTGCAACTCGGCACCTTCAAGGTCGCCTTCGAATACTGGCGGCGCTGGCAAAATGCCGCGCCATGAGCGCCCGACCTTCCCCCGAACTCCGCAGCAGCTACCGCGCCTTTCGCAGCATCCCCACGCGGTGGGCCGACAACGACATGTACGGGCACGTCAACAACGTCGTCTACTACGGCTGGTTCGACACCGCCGTCAATGCGCTGTTGATCGAGCGGGGCGCGCTGGACATTCATCACGGCACCACGGTCGGTTTTGTCGTGGAGACCCAATGCAACTACTTTTCTCCGCTGGCCTTTCCGCAGACAGTGGAAGCAGGGATACGGGTGGCGCACGCGGGCAGTTCCAGTGTGCGCTACGAGATCGGACTGTTTGCGCAAGGGGCAGAAACGGCCGCCGCTCAAGGGCATTTCATCCACGTGTACGTCGACCGGGCGAGTCAGCGGCCCGTCAAGCTGCCACAAGCGTTGCAAGCCGTGGTGGACGAGCTCAGGATCTGATCGCCCACAAGAAAAACGGCGTCCCAGGACGCCGTTTTTCGTTGGTGAGTTCGAGTTCGTCAGCGGGAGCTGGTCTTCATGGCCTTCACGTCGGCCATGCCTTTGGCTTCGTCAGCCTTGGCTTGCTTCTCGCAGGCGCTCTTGGCATCGCCCTTCAGGTCGTCGCACTTTTCCTTCGCGACCGAATAGGCGGCCTTCACCTGTTCTTCCTTGACGTTGCGAGCGTGGCTTTCACTGGGCTTGTATTGCTGTTCCAGTTCGGCCTTGGCAACGTTTTCCTTGCCCTTGGCTTCCTTGTCGCAAACATCCTTCGCGTTGTCCTTCAACGTGTCGCACTTCGCCTTGTCGACCTTGTAGTCGGCTTCGATCTTTTCCTTCGCGACCTTGTATTCGTCCGAGGTCATTGCGCTGGCGGCCTGACCGGCGATCAGACACGTGGATGCAATGGCGATCATGAGCAGATGTTTTTTCATGGCAGTTACCTCTAGAGTTGTGAAATCGGTTGTTGAATGGAAGGGATCAGACCCGTTCCATCCAGATGGCGGCAGGGGTGCGGCCATCACGGGATTCCCAGTCGGCCACCTGTTTTTCGGCCTCGTCGCGGCTGATGCCGTGGCGTTCCTGGATGCGGCCGAGGAGTTGGTCACGCTTGCCGGCGATGACATCGAAGTCATCGTCGGTGAGCTTGCCCCACTGCTCCTTGATCTTTCCCTTGAGCTGTTTCCAGTTCCCTTCGACGGTGTCCTTGTTCATGACGTATCTCCTTCCGATCAGGTTTCGTCGCCGGCCTGAAACGTGTGCTGGCCGGCGTGAAGACACTGTTGCGTCAAGCCATCGGTACACCGGTAGGACGCTCAGGGAACGGGTCGTAGGCACATGCCGACGCGGCCCGTGATAATCGAACGCACATCGAACCCGGAGACAGCGTCCCGCACCATGATCATCCACAGCCTGCTCGACACCGACCTCTACAAGTTCACGATGATGCAGGTGGTCCTGCATCACTTTCCGGGCGCGCGCGTGGAGTACCGCTTCAAGTGCCGCAATCCCGGCATCGACCTGGCGCAGTTCGCCGGCCAGATTCGAGACGAGGTGCGCCACCTCTGCTCCGTGCAGTTCAAGGATGCCGAGCTGAGCTACCTGCGCACGATGCGCTTCATCAAAAGCGATTTCGTAGACTTCCTCGGCCTGTTCCGGCTCAACGAGAAGTACATCAACATCATCCCGAAGGCTTCCGGCGAACTCGAGATCCGCATCGAGGGGCCTTGGCTTCACACCATTCTGTTCGAGATCCCGGTGCTGGCGATCGTCAACGAGGTGTACTTCCGCAATACCCAGCCCCGGCCGGACATCGCCGAGGGCCGCCGGAGGCTCGACACCAAGATCGCGCAACTGCAGGACGAAGGCCTGGCGGATCTCAAGATCGCCGACTACGGCACGCGCCGCCGCTTCTCGAAGGACTGGCACGAAGAGGTGCTGCGTACGCTGGCATCGCGGCTGGGCGCCGTGACTGCGCCCCATCAGCCGAATGCCCTGGCGAAGCTGCCGCAATTGGCGGGGACGAGCAACGTGCTGTACGCCATGAAGCTCGGCCTGATCCCGCTGGGCACCATGGCGCACGAGTATCTGCAGGCCTGCCAGGCGCTCGGGCCGCGGCTGCGCGACAGCCAGATCTTCGGCTTCGAGTCGTGGGCACGGGAGTACCGCGGCGACCTGGGAATTGCACTGTCGGATGTCTACGGCATGACGGCCTTCCTGCGCGACTTCGACCTGTATTTCTGCAAGCTGTTCGACGGCGCGCGGCACGACAGCGGCGACCCCTTCCAGTGGGGCGAGCGCATGCTGGCCCACTACATTGCCAATCGCGTCGACCCGCGCACCAAGACACTGATCTTCAGCGACGGCCTGACGGTGCCCAAGACCATCGAGCTCTACCAGCAGTTCCGCGGCCGATGCCAACTGGCCTTCGGCATCGGCACCAACCTCACCAATGACCTGGGCTACGAGCCGCTGCAGATCGTGATCAAGATGATCCGTTGCAACGACCAGCCGGTGGCCAAGCTGTCGGACACCCCTTCCAAGAACATGTGTGAAGACGAAAGGTATCTGGCTTACCTGCGCCAGGTGTTCGAGATCGCGCAGCCTGCCGCATGACGACCCCTCCCTCCCTGAAGAGCGCCTCGCGCTTGCTCGCGGCCGCCGTGCTGCTGACGATGGCGCCGGCCATGGCCTTTGCGGCCGATGTCGACGGTAGCCAACTCTCGCCGCTGTGGGGCGTGCCGTTCGCGGGCCTCCTGCTGTCGATCGCGTTGATGCCGCTCCTGGCATCGTCTTTCTGGCATCACCACTATGGCAAGGTGACGGCGGCCTGGGCGCTGGCCTTCCTGCTGCCCTTTGCGGCGGTCTACGGCTTCCCGCTGGGGGGCGCCCAACTGGTGCACGCACTGCTGGCCGAATACATCCCGTTCATCATCCTGCTCGGGGCGCTTTTCGCCGTGGCAGGCGGCATCCACATTCGCGGCAATCTGCGCGGATCGCCGAAGCTCAACACGGCGATCCTGGCGATCGGCGCCGTGCTCGCCAGCATCATGGGCACGACGGGTGCGTCGATGCTCCTCATCCGGCCGCTGATCCGCGCGAACGACGACCGCAAGCACAAGGTTCACGTGGTCGTGTTCTTCATCTTCATCGTGTCGAACGTGGGCGGGTCGCTGACGCCGCTGGGCGATCCGCCGCTTTTCCTGGGCTTCCTGAAGGGCGTCGAGTTCTTCTGGACCGCGAGGAACATCTTTCCCGACACCCTGTTCGTCGTCGGCGCACTCCTGGTCATCTTCTTCGCGCTCGACAGCTTCTACTTTCGCAACGAAGGCGTGCTGCCCTTCGATCCGACGCCCGATACGGAATCGATCGGCTTCGATGGGGCGATCAATTTCCTGCTGCTGGCGGGTGTCCTCTTCTTCGTGCTGCTGAGCGGTATCTGGAAGTCGCCGGTGGCCTTCGACGTCTTCGGCACCTACGTCGGTCTTCCGGGCGTCGTGCGCGATGTGGCGCTGGTCGTGATCACGCTCATCTCGCTCAAGATCACATCGCCCAAGGTGCATGCCGCCAACCAGTTCGGCTGGGAGCCGATGATCGAGGTCGCCAAGCTGTTCGCCGGCATCTTCCTGACGATCGTTCCGGTGATCGCCATGCTCAAGGCGGGTGTGAACGGACCGTTCGGCGCCGTTGTCTCGGCCGTGACGCGTCCCGATGGCCAGCCTGATCCCGCCATGTATTTCTGGGCCACCGGGATCCTGAGTTCCTTCCTGGACAATGCACCGACCTACCTGGTGTTCTTCAACACCGCCGGCGGCGATCCGCAGGCGCTGATGACCACCTACGCGGCGACGCTGGCGGCGATCTCGGCCGGCGCCGTGTTCATGGGCGCGAACACCTACATCGGGAACGCGCCCAACCTGATGGTCAAGGCCATCGCTGAAAGCCGCGGGGTGCGGATGCCGACCTTCTTCGGCTACATGCTGTGGTCGGGCGTCATCCTGGTGCCGCTCTTCATCATTGCCACCTTCATCTTCTTCCGCTGATCATGAGCAAACCCAAGATCCTCGTGGCCCGTTCGATCTTTCCCGAGACCATTGCCCGGCTCGAGGAACACTTCGAGGTCGAGTCCAACCCGAACGACGAGACCTGGAGCAAGGCCACGCTGATCGAAAAGCTCCAGGGGAAGCAGGGCGCGTTCACCACCGGCAGCGAGCGCATCGACGCCGAGGTGCTCGATGCCTGCCCCGATCTCAAGATCTGCGCCAACATGGCCGTCGGGTACAACAATTTCGACATCGACGCGATGACGGCGCACGGCGTCCTGGGCACTAATGCGCCGGATGTGCTGACCGAAACCACGGCGGACTTCGGCTTCGCGCTGCTCATGGCAACGGCTCGCCGCATCGCGGAGAGCGAGCATTTCCTGCGCGCGGGCAAGTGGGAAAAGTGGAGCTACGACATGTTCTCCGGCTCCGACATCCACGGCGCCACGCTCGGCATCATCGGCATGGGCAGGATCGGGCAGGGCATTGCGAAGCGCGGCGCGCACGGCTTCGGGATGAAGGTGATCTATCACAACCGCTCACGGCTCGACGCGAGGCTCGAGGCGGAATGCAAGGCCAGCTATGCCAGCAAGGAAGAACTCCTGAAGACGGCCGATCACGTCGTGCTCGTGGTGCCTTACACGCCGGCATCGCATCACACCATCGGCGCGGCCGAACTGGCGCTGATGAAGCCTACCGCCACGCTCATCAACATCGCGCGTGGCGGGATCGTCGACGATGCGGCGCTGGCAATGGCGCTGCGTGACAAACGCATTGCGGCGGCCGGCCTCGACGTGTTCGAGGGCGAACCGAAGGTGCATCCCGATCTGCTTGCCGTACCCAACGTCGTCCTCACGCCGCACATCGCGAGCGCCACCGTGCCGACGCGGCGCGCGATGGCCGACCTGGCGGTCGACAATCTCATCGGCTACCTGGTGAACCGGAAGCCGGTCACGCCGCTCAATCCCGCAGTCATTGCGGCCAAGTAAGAAGACAACCATTCCCGTGACCGAAACCTGGATCCTGCTGGCCCTTGCCGCCCTGAATTTCATCCTCATCCTTTGGCTGTTGCTGCGAAAGCAGCCAGCGCCCGACCATTCGGCGCTGGTCGCGACGCTGGGAGCGGGCAACGAGCGCATCGAGCGCGAGTTGCGCCACGAGATCGGCGAATCCTCCCGCGGCGCGCGGCAGGAAACCGCGCAGGCCTTTGCCACCTTCCAGCAGGCGCTGACCCAGCAGGGGGCGGAGTCGACGCGCACGCAGAACGCGCAGATCGACGCCTTCGCGCAGCAGCTCACGCTGTTGCAGAAGACGTTGGCCGACACGCTCAACACCCAGCTCCAAGGGTTGAGCGAATCCAATGCTCGCCGGCTCGCAGAAGTGCGCGCCACGATGGAAACCCAGCTCTCGCAGCTCCAGCAGAACAACAGCGCCAAGCTGGACGAGATGCGCAAGACGGTCGACGAGAAGTTGCAGAGCACGCTCGAAGCCCGGTTGGGCGAGAGTTTCAAGCAGGTCGCGGACCGGCTCGAGCAGGTCCACAAGGGACTCGGTGAAATGCAGACGCTGGCCGTCGGCGTGGGCAGCTTGCAGCGCGTGCTGACCAATGTGAAGACCCGCGGCGTGTTTGGCGAAGTGCAACTCGAAGCGCTTCTCGAACAGGTGCTGACGACCGACCAGTACGCCAAGCAGGTCGAGACCAAGCCGCGCAGCGGCCAGCGCGTGGACTTCGCGATCCGCTTCCCGGGTCGTGGCGGCGACGGCGCGCCGGTCTGGTTGCCGATCGATGCCAAATTCCCGCGCGATGACTACGAGCGCCTGCTCGATGCGCACGAGCGGGCCGATCCCGGCGCCGCGGAGCTCGCGGCCAAGGCGCTGGAAACCCGCATCCGCACCGAAGCGAGGTCGATCGCCGAGAACTACCTCGCCGCGCCGCACACCACGGACTTCGCGATCCTCTTCCTGCCGGTCGAGAGTCTCTACGCAGAGGTGCTGCGCCGGCCGGGCCTGATGGACGCGATCCAGCGGCAGCACCGCGTGACGCTCGCCGGGCCGACCACGCTGTTGGCGATGCTCAACAGCCTGCACATGGGCTTTCGGACGCTGGCGCTGGAGCAGCAGGCTTCCGAAGTTTGGAAGGTGCTTGGCGCGGTCAAGACCGAGTTCGAGCGCTACGGCGAATGGGTTTCGCGGATCAAGGAGCAGGTTGCCAAGGCTTCCGACACGCTCGACAAGGCGGACACCCGCGCCAAGCAGATGCGCCTCGCGCTGCGCAAGGTGGAGGCGTTGCCCGAGGCGCAGTCGCAGGCGCTGCTCCCGCCCGCAGACAGCGAGGACGACAGCCCGACGTGAATGCCGGCCTCCTTCGCCTGATCCTCGCGCAGGTCTGCCTGCATGCAGCGATGACGGGCACCCGGCTGGCGGCTCCGCTGCTGGCGCTGCGTGAAGGCTACAGCGCGGCCGCGGTCGGCGTGTTGCTGGCGCTGTTCGCCTTGACGCAGGTCTTCCTCGCCCTTCCGGCCGGGCGGTTCGCGGATCGGCACGGCCTGCGGCGTCCCTTGACGATTGCCGTCGTTTCCGCTTCCACTGGTGCCGCAATGGCCGCGGTACTGCCCGTGTTCCCGGTGCTTTGCATCGCGGCCTTGCTGACGGGCGGCGCCACCGGGATCGCCGTGATCGCCTTGCAACGCCATGTCGGCCGCGCGGCGAGCAACCCGACGCAGCTCAAGCAGGTCTTCAGCTGGCTGGCGATCGCGCCGGCGGCCGCCAATTTCGTCGGGCCTTTCGTCACGGGCCTGCTGATCGACCATGCCGGCCCCACGCCGGGCGACCTGCTCGGTTATCGGGTGGCTTTCGCGTTGCTGGCGATGCTACCGATTGCGTGCTGGCTGCTGGCGCGCGGTACGGCCGAGTTGCCACCGGTTCGCCTGCCCCCCGGCGCACCCAAGCCACGCGCCTGGGATTTGCTGAGCGAGCCGATGTTCAGGCGGCTGCTGTTCGTGAACTGGCTCCAGTCCGCTTCGTGGGATGTCCACACCTTCGTGCTGCCGATCCTCGGCCACGAGCGCGGCCTGAGCGCTTCGATGATCGGCACCATCCTCGGCGCCTTCGCCGTGGCGGCGGCTGGCATCCGCGTCGTCCTGCCGCTGGTGGCTTCGCGCTTCAGCGAACGTGTCGTGATCACCGCTTCCAACGTGATCACCGCACTGGTGTTCGCGGCCTACCCGCTGATGGGCTCCGCGTTCGGCATGGGCGTCTGCTCGGTGCTGCTGGGCGTGGCGCTCGGCGCGGTGCAGCCGATGGTGATGAGCATGCTGCACCAGATCACGCCGCACGCACGGCATGGCGAGGCACTCGGCCTGCGCGTGATGACGCTCAACGCCTCCAGCGTCGCCATGCCGATGCTCTTCGGCGCGGCCGGCGCGCTGATAGGCGTAGCGGGCGTCTTCTGGATCGTCGGCGGTGTAGTGGCGCTAGGCACCCGCTCGGTCTGGGGCCTCCAAGCCCCCCGCACCGACCCCCAAGAATAAGAGGAGGCCGGCAAGCCGGACCAATCGTGAAACACCGCGGATCCGGCTCCGCCGGGCCGCCGGTGTTGCCCCCGGTAGGGGGTAGGCGGCCACACGAAGTGGGCAAGCCTGGGGGCGAGTTAGAGTTTATAGAAGGTCTTGATGTAGTCCCAAGCGTCTTGAGGGGCGTCCACGTACTCGATCAGCTTCACGTCGTTCGGGGAAATGACACCTTCCTCGGCCAGGAACTCGAAGTTGATGAGCTGCTTCCAGTAGTCCGAGCCGAAGAGCACGATCGGGACCGGCTTGGCCTTCCGGGTCTGTACCAGCGTGATGACCTCGAAAAGCTCGTCCAACGTGCCGAAGCCGCCCGGGAAAGCCACGAGTGCCTTCGCCCGCATCATGAAATGCATCTTGCGGATCGCAAAGTAGTGGAACTTGAAGCTCAACGCCGGCGTGACATAGGGATTGGCTTCCTCTTCCATTGGCAGCGCGATTGCCAGGCCGACCGACAGGCCGCCGCCTTCATACGCGCCGCGGTTGGCCGCCTGCATGATGCCGGGTCCGCCACCGGTGCAGACGAAAAGCTTGTCCTGCGGCTCCCGGTCATTGCTGTACTGGGCGACGAGCTTGCCAAAGGCGCGCGCCTTCTCGTAGTAGTGGGAGCTGCGTGCCAGCCGGCGCCAGCGGTCGGTGGCGATGGTGTCGCCCGAGGCCTCTGCCTGGGCGATCAGGGCGCCCGATTCCTCCTCGCTGCGGAATCGCGCGCTGCCGAAAACGACCACCGTGTTCTCGATGCCATGGGCGCGCATTTCGAGGTCCGGTTTCATGAGTTCGAGCTGCATCCGAAGTCCGCGCGTCTCGCGGCGCAGCAGGAATTCGGGATCGGCGAAGGCCAGCCGCGATGGGTCGTTGTGCAGGGGGAGACCCTTGTCCGAATGGGCCTRCAGGGTGGCCCAGGCGTCGGCGAGGCGTTTGTCGTGAAGGTCGTGTGTGTTGGGCATGGTCTTGCGAGAAAAGCGAAGCTGAATTGTGCGCCCAGCAGTTTTCGGGCCCGGTGATTTGAAGCGGACGCAAAAAAGGCTCCCGAGGGAGCCTTTTCAGGAGGGGCGGTCGCTCAGACGCGCTTGCGGTATTCGCCCGTGCGGGTGTCGATTTCGATGCGGTCGCCTTGCGCAACGAAGAGCGGCACGCCGATCTCGAAGCCGGTGGAGATCTTGGCAGGCTTCATGACCTTGCCCGAGGTGTCGCCCTTGACGGCCGGTTCGGTCCAGGTGATTTCGCGCTCGACGCTGGTCGGCAGTTCGACCGAGATGGCCTTGCCGTCGTAGAACACCACTTCGACCGGCATGCCGTCTTCGAGGTAGTTGAGCGAGTCGCCCATGTTCTCGGCTTCGACTTCGTACTGGTTGTATTCGGTGTCCATGCAGACGTACATCGGGTCGGCGAAGTAGGAGTAGGTGCACTCCTTCTTGTCGAGCACGATCTGGTCGATCTTGTCGTCGGCCTTGAAGACCACTTCGGTATTGAAGTTGGCGATCAGGCTCTTGAGCTTCATGCGCACGGTGGCGGAATTGCGGCCGCCGCGGCTGTATTCGGTCTTGAGGACGACCATGGGGTCCTTGCCGTGCATGATCACGTTGCCAGCGCGGATTTCTTGAGCGATTTTCATAATCAGGGTCTCTGGATGTTGGCCGCTCGGTGCGTCGTCGGGCCCTTTGGCCCTACGGCGCATTCACCGCGGCGGGTTCAGCGGAAGGTGCGGCGTCGGGGCATGCCCTCTGCCGGAAATCCGCAAAGCCCGCAATTTTAGCTTTTTTGGACGATGAAACGCCGCAGACGCGTCAAAAGGTCGTCCTGTTCGAGCAGGCAGGCGCGGGCTGCCAGCGCTGGCGAACGCCACGTTTCGAGCGCGGCCTGGGTCAGAACCGGCAGCGGGGCTTTCGCCATTCCGTTCCAGAGGTGGTGGAAGCTGCGCAGGGACGGCGGTGCGCCCATCCAGTCCATCAACGCGTCGAGCTTGGTGTGGTGGGCGTCGTCGTCCTGCGGATAGATCTGCCACACGAACGGCGCGCCGGCCCAGATCGCGCGGACCAGCGAATCCTCCCCGCGCACGAAGTTCAGATCGCAGGCCCACAACAGGCGGTCGAAGTCGGCCTGCGGCATGTAGGGCAGCCACGAGATCGAGAGCCCGCCGCGCTGTGCCGGTCCGGGGGGCACGGCGGCAGTGGCGCGCCCCGCGGTCACCAGCAGGCGGGTCGGCTGGTCGTCGCGCTCGAACTGGACGAGCAGGGCTTCGAGCGCCGGCGGCTCATAGCAGAACAGCGCGACGAGGCGCTCACCCTGCCAGGGAATGCGCTGCTGTGCGAGCCAGGCGCCGCGGTCGAAGCGCTCTCGTCGCGCCATCAATTCGGGTTCGCGCAGCAGCCCGCCCGTCGCGGGCGTGAAGCCGGGATAGAAGAAGTGTTTGGTCAGCCCGGCGCCCGGCTCCCTGAAGACCGGGGAGGGCAGGCCGTGCAGGCGCTCGACATAGGGTTCGGCCGACAGGTATTCGAGGTTGATCCAGCGGTGCATCGAACCGCTTCTCGGCGCCTGTTCGGCGAAGCGTTCGATGACTTCAGGCGCCGGGTCGCAGCGGAAGGCCTCGACCAGAACGTCCGGCGCGGGTGCGCTGTGGGCATGGCTTTCGGCCGCCGCCTCTGTCCAGGAGACGACGGTGACGCCCTCGCAGCCATCGGGTGCCATCCACGCCAGCGCGGAGGGATCGTCGATCCACAGCCGCACCGACTCGCCTTGCCCTGCGAGTGCCGCCGCCAGGCGCCAGCAGACGCCAGCGTCGCCATGGTTGTCTATCACCTTGCAGAAAATGTCCCAGCGCATCGCGGGATACTCTACAGCCCCTCACGGAGACACCGGAGACCGCATCCATGTCACAACACTCGGCCGACATCCTCTGGCAACGCGACGGCCAGGACTTCGTCGGCAATCGCTACAGCCGCCGTCACTCGATCCGCTTCGACGGCGGTGCGGAATGGGCCGGCTCGTCCTCGCCGCACGTCGTGCCGCTACCCATGTCGGATGCCAGCGCCGTCGATCCGGAAGAACTCTTCGTCGCCTCGCTGTCGAGTTGCCACATGCTGTGGTTCCTGTCGATCGCGGCTTCGCGTGGCTTTTGCGTGGAACGGTATGCCGACTGCGCGGCCGGCAAGATGGCGCGCAACGCGGCGGGCAAGGTCGCGATCACCGTTGTCACGCTGCGGCCGGAAGTGCAGTTCTCCGGCGAGCGCCTGCCCACGCAGGAACAGGTCGAAGCAATGCATCACTCGGCGCACGAGCAGTGCTTCATCGCGAATTCGGTCCATACGGACGTGCGCTGCGAACCGGTGCTGCCGGCCGGCACGGGGACGTCACAGCAAGAACAATAAGAACAATGGCAGAAACGCATTCCGATCAGTTGCTCAGCGAAGTGGCGGCCTTGCCGCAATTGCCCGGCGTCTATCGCTATTTCGACGCGGCGGGCGCGGTGCTCTACGTGGGCAAGGCGCGCAATCTCAAGAAGCGCGTGGCGAACTATTTCCAGAAGAACCACGGCGGCACGCGCATCGGCCACATGATCTCGAAGATCGCGCGCATGGAGACCACGGTTGTGCGCTCCGAAGCCGAGGCGCTGCTGCTCGAGAACAACCTGATCAAGACGCTCAAGCCGCGCTACAACATCCTGTTTCGCGACGACAAGAGCTATCCGTACCTCAAGATCGCGTCGCACACGTTTCCGCGGCTGGCGTACTACCGTGGCTCGGTGGATCGCAAGCATCGTTATTTCGGGCCGTATCCGAGTGCGTGGGCGGTGAAGGAATCGATCCAGTTGCTGCAGAAAGTCTTCAAGCTGCGCACTTGCGAGGACACGGTCTACAGCAATCGCACGCGTCCCTGCCTGCTCTACCAGATCAAGCGCTGCAGCGGCCCTTGCGTTGGCTACATCACGCCGGAGGACTATGCGCAGGACGTGGCCAATGCGGAGGCGTTCCTGATGGGCGATACGCAGGCCGTGCTCACGCAACTCGAGGCGCGGATGATGTCCCACGCCGAGAAGCTGGAGTTCGAGCAGGCGGCGGAACTGCGCAACCAGATGTCGGCGTTGTCGCGCGTGCTGCATCAGCAGTCGGTCGAGATCGCATCCGACAAGGACGTGGACATCCTCGCCGTCAAGGTGCAAGGCGGCAAGGCCTGCGTGAACCTGGCGATGGTGCGCGGCGGCCGGCACCTGGGCGACCGCGCCTATTTCCCGGTGCACGTGGAAGACGCGACGCAGATGCAGCACGTGGAAGGCGATTCCGAGGGCGATGATGCGCCGCCGCTGGCCGACCCGGTCGAGGTGCAGGTGCTGGAGGCCTTCATCGCGCAGCACTACATCGACGTGCCCGTGCCGGCCACGCTGGTGCTGAGCGAACTGGTGAGTCGCGAGCTGATCGAGGCCATCTCCCAGCAGTCGGGCACGCGCGTGACGGCGGTTTTCCAGCCGCGCGAGCAGCGTCGGCACTGGCTGGAGATGGCGTGCACGAATGCCGGCCTCCAGCTTGCGCGCCTGCTGGCGGAAGAGGGCTCCCAGCAGGCGCGCACGCGCTCGCTGGTCGATGCACTCGAACTGGCGCCGGACGACCTTGACAACTTCCGCGTCGAATGCTTCGACATCTCGCACACGGCGGGCGAAGCGACCCAGGCATCGTGCGTGGTGTTCGAGCACCACGCGATGCAGAACCGCGAATACCGTCGCTACAACATCGAAGGCATCACGCCGGGCGATGATTACGCCGCGATGCGGCAAGTGCTGCATCGCCGCTATGGCAAGCTGGCCGAGGCGATGGCTGCCGAAACCGAAGCGCCTCCGGCCGGTGATGCTGCGGGCGCAGGCACGGACGCGCCTCCCGGCACGCGCACCGCGCGCATGCCGGAACTGGTGCTGGTCGACGGCGGCAAAGGCCAGGTGTCGATGGCGCGCGAAGTGTTCAGCGAACTGGGGCTACCGCTATCGCTGATCGTCGGCGTGGAAAAGGGCGAAGGCCGCAAGGTCGGCCTGGAGGAACTCGTCTTCGCCGATGGCCGCGAGAAGGTCTACCTCGGTCGCGACTCGGCGGCATTGATGCTGGTCGCGCAGATTCGCGACGAGGCGCACCGCTTCGCCATCACCGGCATGCGCGCCAAGCGGGCGAAGATCCGGGTGGGCGGCAGCCAACTCGAGGACATCCCGGGCATCGGCCCCAAGCGTCGCGCGCGCCTGCTGCAACGCTTCGGAGGAATACGCGGCGTCGCGGCCGCGAGCGTCGAGGACATCGCGTCGGTCGAGGGCATCGCCTTCGAGTTGGCGGAAGAGATCTACCGGGCCTTGCATTAGGCCGCCCGGCGGAACTGCGTCAGGGCGGGCCATATACTCGTTCACATGTTCTGGACCCTGCCAACGATCATGACCTGGGCGCGCATCGTCGCGATCCCGCTGATCGTGGGCGTGTTCTACCTGCCGCTGTCGGAGCCGTCGCGCAATCTCATCGCGACGGTGATGTTCATCGTGTTCGCGGCGACCGACTGGCTCGACGGGTTCCTGGCGCGCCGGCTCAACCAGACTTCGGCCTTCGGCGCCTTCCTCGATCCTGTCGCCGACAAGTTCCTGGTGTGCGCTTCGCTGCTCGTGCTGGTCCACCTGAACCGCGCCGACGTGTTCGTGGCGCTCATCATCATCGGCCGCGAGATCGCGATTTCCGCACTGCGCGAATGGATGGCGCAGATCGGCGCCGGCAAGAGCGTCGCGGTCCACATGGTCGGCAAGGTGAAGACCGTGGTGCAGATGGTGGCGATTCCCTTCCTGCTCTTCAACGGCGTGCTGTTCGGCACGATCGACACCGGCGCGTGGGGGCAGTGGCTGATCTGGATTTCCGCGGTCCTCACCGTCTGGTCGATGGTCTATTACCTGCAAAAGGCCATACCGGAGATCCGGGCCCGGGCGAAATGACGGGCGCCGCCCGCTCGGCGGGCTGGCTGCGTGTCATGCCGGCGGTCTTCGTGCTGATCTGGAGCACCGGCTTCATCGTCGCGCGGTACGGCATGCCTTATGCGCCGCCGCTCAAGTTCCTCTCGGTGCGCTATGCACTCTCGGTGATTTGCTTCCTCGTCTGGGCTCGGATGGCCCGCGTCGCGTGGCCGCGCGATCGCGTGCAGTGGGGCCATCTCGCGGTGACCGGCATCCTGATGCAGGCGGGGTATCTCGGCGGCGTCTGGGCGGCGGTCCGGGCCGGCATGGGCTCCGGGCTCATTGCACTGCTCGTCGGTATCCAGCCGGTGCTGACGGCGGTCTGGATGTCCATGAACGGCGGCACCATCGCGCGTCGCCAGTGGGCAGGCCTCTTTCTCGGGTTCGCGGGGCTGGTGCTTGTCGTGTCGCGCAAGCTGGGGCAGGGCGGGGAAGTCAGCGTCCTGACGATGGGGTTGGCGCTGATGGCGCTCCTGTCGATCACCGCCGGCACGCTGTACCAGAAGCGCTTCCTCGCGCCCTGTGACGCGCGCAGCGCGAACGCGATCCAGACCGCGGCGGCGCTGCTCGTGACCTTGCCTTTTGCCGCGTTGGAAACCGACAGCATTCAATGGAACCTGGCTTCGGGCGGCGCGATGGCGTGGTCCGTCCTGGCGTTGTCGCTGGGCGGCAGTTCGCTGCTGTACATCCTCATCCAGCGAGGCACCGCCACGGCGGTGACGAGCCTGCTCTATCTCGTGCCGCCTTGCACTGCCGTGATGGCGTGGCTGCTGTTCGCGGAGCCGATCACCCTGGTGACGGTGGCGGGCATCGCCACCACGGCGGTCGGCGTGAGCCTGGTGGTCCGCGGCGAGCGCTGAAACGGGTCAGCGCGACTTCGGACGGTCGACCTTCCACGGCTCCCCGCGAAAGCGCTCGACCAGGAAGTCGATGAGCACCCGTACACGGCGGGGCGTCTTGGGCCGCCAGGGGGCGACCCATTGGATGTCGGCATCGGGCATCGCAAGATGCGGCAGCACGCGAACCAGTTCGCCCGAGGCAAGGTGCGGCGCAATGTCCCAGAGGCTTCGCAGCATGATGCCGCGCCCGGCCAGGCACCAGTCGCGCACCATTTCGCCCGAGTTGCTCGACAACGGGCCGCGCACATGGACGCGTGTCATGGTGCCGTCCTTCGCATGGCGCAGTGTCCAGAGGGCGAACTCGCGCTCGCTCCCCTCGCTGTTCTCGCGCACGACGAGGCAGTCGTGCGACGCCAGTGCGGCGGCGTCGGCTGGAACGCCGCGTCGCTCGACGTAGGCCGGGGCGGCCGTGAGGACACGCTGGTTGCGTGCGATGCGCCGCGTGACCCAGGCACCCGCACGCCGATGTTGCGGCGCCCATAGCCACACTGCGCCGTCGTGGCCTTCCGCGCCCAGGTCCGGCAGCTTTTCGGCCAGGGTCAACTGGATCTGCAGCCCCGGATGCTGTTCATTGAAGACCGCGAGTGCCGGCCCGAGCCAGCGCCTGCCGAATCCGAAGGTGGCGACGAGCCGGATCGTGCCGCTCAGCTCGCTCTGACGTTCCCCGAGTTCGTTCTCGAGTGCCGCGAAGCCTTCGAGCAGACCCTTCGCATGGAGGCAGACCGCTTCGCCTTCCGCCGTGGCGCTGAGGCGGCGCGTGGTGCGGTCGAACAACCGCTGGCCGAGCCGCCCCTCCAGCGCGCCGAGGCGCTTGGTCACCACCGAGGGCACCACATTCAGCGCGAGCGCGGCGCCCGCAAGACTGCCGCGTGCGCGAATGGCCATCACGAGTTCGAGATCACTCCGGTCCATTGCTGCCATTTGGGAAAGTATCAATTGGTCGATTGTTGCTTGATGGCAAGGGGCACGCAACGCACAATTCATCGCATGTTCGCTTCGTTCTCCACCTTCGATCTGTCGCGCGACGGTGTTCGGCTGCACGGGCGCGTCGGCGGCAGCGGTAAACCCTTGCTCCTGCTCCACGGGCATCCTCAGACGCACGTGATCTGGCATCGTGTGGCGCCCGTCCTGGCCGAGCGCTTCACCGTGGTCGTGCTCGACCTGCGTGGCTATGGCGACTCCGGTCGCCCGGAGGCCGATCTCGCGCATGCCCGCTACAGCAAGCGCGAGATGGCGCTCGACGCGCTCGACGCCATGCGGCACCACGGCTTCGAGCGTTTCGGCGTGCTGGCGCACGACAGGGGCGCACGCGTGGCCCATCGGCTTGCGGCAGATCATCCAGATGCGGTGGATCGCCTCATGCTCCTCGACATCGCGCCCACGCTGGCGATGTACGAAAACACGTCGGATGCCTTTGCCCGTGCTTACTGGCATTGGTTCTTCCTGATTCAGCCGTCGCCCTTGCCGGAGGCGCTGATCGAATCGGACCCCGTGCGTTATGTGCGTAGCGTGATGGGAGGGCGCCACGCAGGCCTCACACCCTTTGCACCTGAAGCGCTCGCCGAATACGAACGCTGCGCGTCGATCGCCGGCACTGCGCACGCCATCTGCGAGGACTATCGCGCCTCGGCCACCATCGACCTCGACCACGATCGGGCCGACGCCGCTGTCGGCCGCAAGCTGGCGCAGCCGCTGCGCGTGCTGTGGGGCGAGCATGGCGTGGTCGGCCGTTGCTTCGACGTGCTGGACCTCTGGCGCCAGCGTGCCGACGACGTGTCGGGCGAAACGCTGCCCTGCGGCCACTACATTCCCGAAGAAGCCCCGCGTGAACTGTTGGCGCAGGCACTTTCATTTTTCAACGCGAACCACAAGGATTGAGACATGAGCACCCAACGAATCGCAGTCATCGCCGGTGATGGCATCGGCAAGGAAACCACGCCCGAAGGCTTGCGCGTGCTCGATGCGGCGGCGCGCAGGTTCGGCATCGACCTGAAGTTCGACCACTTCGATTTCTCGAGCTGGGACTACTACGAGAAGCACGGCAAGATGCTGCCGGACAACTGGAAGGACCAGGTCGGTGGCCACGATGCCATCTACTTCGGCGCGGTCGGCTGGCCCGAGAAGATTCCGGACCATGTCTCGCTCTGGGGCTCGCTGCTGCTCTTTCGACGCGAGTTCGACCAGTACATCAACCTGCGGCCCGCGCGCCTGATGCCGGGCATCGTGGCCCCGGTGGTCCGTCGCGACGGCTCGCCGCGGCAGCCGGGTGAGATCGACATGTACATCGTGCGCGAGAACACGGAAGGCGAGTACTCGAGCATTGGCGGCCGCATGTACGAAGGCACCCAGCGCGAGATCGTCGTGCAGGAAACCGTGATGTCGCGCGTCGGCGTGGACCGGGTGCTCAAGTTCGCATTCGAACTGGCCCATTCGCGCCCGAAGAAGCATCTCACCAGCGCGACGAAGTCCAACGGCATCTCGATCACCATGCCCTACTGGGACGAGCGCGTGGCCGAAATGGCGAAGAACTATCCTGGAGTCAAGCTCGACAAGTTCCACATCGACATCCTGACCGCGCACTTCGTCCAGCGCCCGGACTTCTTCGACGTGGTGGTGGCGAGCAACCTGTTCGGCGACATCCTGTCGGACCTGGGCCCTGCATGCACCGGCACCATCGGCATCGCGCCCAGCGCCAA
>NZ_JBFUKW010000020.1:0-177785 GCF_056400665.1 Variovorax sp. P5_A3
ACGGTGTTCGGGCTCGCCGCCTATGTCTTCACCGAGGACAGGCGCCGCATCCGGCGCGTCAGCGAGTCGCTCGAGACCGGCATGGTGGGCGTCAACACCGGGCTGATCTCGAACGAGGTCGCGCCCTTCGGCGGCGTCAAGCAGTCGGGTCTGGGCCGCGAAGGCTCGCGGCATGGCATCGAGGACTATCTGGAACTCAAGTATGTATGCCTTCAGGATTGAGCCGGGTTCCGCCCGCGAAGCGCAATCACGACTGTTCGCGTTCCGGAGCCGGTAGCAGCGTGGTGCTGAGCCAGGCGCGAATCTTGGCCAGCACGGGGTCGTTCCACTTGCTGATGGGCGCGACGAAGTAGTAGCCGCCGAGTCGCACGCAAGAATTGACGACCTCGACCAGCTCGCCGGCCGCGATGCGGTCGCTCGCCAGCGAGTCGCTCACCAGGGCGACGCCTTGCCCCAGGCGCGCGGCTTCGAGCGTGAGGTGCCCATGCCAGAGCCGCGTGCCTCGCAGCGGCGGAATGTCTGTCAAGCCCGTCGATTCGAGCCAGCTTTCCCAAAGCGCCGTCGATTTCTCGTGCAACAGAGGCAGCTGGAGCAACTGCCCTGATGTGGCCACCTTCGGAAAGCGCCTGAGCAGCGCCGGGCTGGCCACCGGGATGATGCGGGGCCGCATGAGCAGTTCGGCCTTCAGCCCGTCCGCAACCTGGGGGCTCTCGAGATAGATGATTTCGGCGTCGGCTTCGTCCTTGCCGAAATCCGGGCGCGAAGTGGTGGGCTGCAAGATGACGACCGTGCCCGTCAGGCTGGCCTCGAGGGCCGGCAGGCGGGCCAGAAGCCTGTGCGTGGCCAGCCCCGCCATGCAGCAGATGTGAATGGCGTCGCCGCGCTCATGCGCAAGCTCGGCCGTTGCCTCGGTCAGGATGTCGAACGCACGCCGGGCCTTGGCGGCGAAGCGCTCTCCCTCGCGCGTGAGGGCCAGCCCGCGGCCGCTCTTCCTGACCAGCTTGACGCCGACCGCCTCTTCCAGATTCTGAATGTGGCGCGACACCACCGTGTGCGACACGGAAAGGTCGTCCGCTGCTGCCCTGACGCTGCCCATGCGGCTGTAGGAATCGAAGGCTCGGACGGTGATCAGCGGAGGCAGGCGGCGAGTGGGCATGGTGTCGTGAACAAGCGTGGCAAATTCCGTGCCGTGGCCAAATCCGGACGCCAGCCGGATTTGGTGCACTCCACGCACCAAAGTGCGTCGATCGCCTATTCTGCGATTCGATCTGCCGCCCACGTCCCCGGGTCGACCCTAGTCAACGGGCGAGCGACGCGCCACACTTCAGGACCAAGACGCCGGCTTCCGGGCCGCCGCCTTTCGCGTGTTGTTTCACGACCGATTGCAAGTGATCCTGCAGGTCCGTATCGAAGGGCAGGGCGGAGCGGCTGTCGAGGCTCGCGTGCACGGCAAGTTGCTCCATGGTGGCGGCGAGCTGGCCGGTCTGCAGATTCGTCAGTTCCAGGAAGCTGTGCAGGCGCAATGGATCCACGCCGACGAGCCGCATGCCGACCGCCAGTGGTACGCCTGCGGTCAATTCCTTCAGATACCGGATGCGCACGTCGACCGTAAATACACCGCGCCGGGTCGTTCGGGTGTAGGTCTCGCCGATTCCGACCGGATCCAGCAGCGCGAACCCCACCTCGTCGAAAAGCGCGGCATAGCGCGCCATGTTCATGTGGCCGTAGACGTCGATCCATTCGGGCTTGACGACGTGGCCTTCGGACAGCAGGGGACTTTTTGCTTGCTTCATTGGGCGTTGCTCCTGAGTGTCAAGACCCTCGGGTCGAGGTCTTCGCGAGGTCCAGCGTCGCATTGTGATTCGCGGACGACCGGCAATTGGTGCGTTTAAGGCACCAATCGCGAACAAGCTAACTGCTTGTTGAGAGGATGGGGCATTTCTACCATTCGGCGATGAACATGCACCACAGCCTCTGTATCAGCCATGGCGGGGTGAGCCCTTGAACGTCGCTGGCAAGGCCGCGATCGTCGGCATCCACGAATCCACCCGGCGGGATGCACCCCAGGTCCATCCCTTTACGCTGCAGATGGAATGCGTGCTCGGGGCTCTGGCAGACGCGGGCCTGTCGCTCTCCGACGTCGACGGCCTGTGCTGCGCCTCGGGCGACTGGGCAGAAGGCGGCGCGGTCGAGAGCGTGATCGAGTTTGCCGAGTACGCGGGCCTGCGCCCCACCTATTTCGACGGCACCGACGTGGGCGGATGTTCCTACATCGTCCACCTGGGCCGCGCCGCCACCGCGATCGCCACGGGACAGGCGGAGGTCGTGGTCATCAGCTATGCCGCCTGCCCGCGTTGGTGGCCGTTGAAGACGCCCTCTTTCGATCCGTTCGTGTTCCCTGCGGGTCCGGGCCAGTACGAACTTCCCTACGACCCGACGCTGATATCGACCTACGCGCTGTTCACCCGGCGCCACATGCATCGCTACGGCACAACGCGCGAGCAACTGGCGCAGGTCGCGGTGACCTTCCGTCAGCATGCGGCGGGCAACCCGGATGCCCGCATGCGCACTCCGATCACCGTCGAAGACGTGGTCGCCTCGCCGCTGGTAGCCTCCCCGCTGCGGCGACTGGACTGCTGCGTGGTGACCGACGGCGGCGGTGCCGTGGTGCTCGCCAGCCGCGAAAGGGCGCGCGATCTGAGGAGGCGGCCGGTGCATGTGGCGGGCTTCGGCGCTGCGATCCACCGCACGCAGATCAGCCAGATCGACCGCGACCTGCGTACGCCGGCGACCCTGTCGGGATCACGCGCCTTCGCGATGGCGGGGCTGACGCCGTCGGACGTCGATGTCGCGCAGCTCTACGACGCCTTCACCATCACGCCGATGCTGGCGCTGGAAGACCTGGGCTTCTGCGCCCCAGGAGAGAGCGGCCCCTTCGTGCAGGACGGCAACCTCACCCTGGGGGGGCGGCTGCCGTGCAATACCGATGGCGGCGGCCTGTCTTCGAACCACCCTGGCAAGCGCGGCATCTTCACGCTGATCGAAAGCACGCGCCAACTGCGCGGTGAGGGACCCGGCGTGCAGGTGCCCGATGCGGAAGTGGCGCTGGCGCACGGACTGGGCGGCACCTTTTGTGCTGCAGCCACTGCCATCCTGACCATCTAGGAACCGCTGTGACAGAACGAACCCACCCCGTGCACGACGAAACCAGCGAGCCCTACTGGCAGGCGGCCCGGTCGCGCAAGCTGCTGATCCAGCAATGCCCGGCCACGGGCAAATACCAGTGGTACCCGCGCGCGCACTCCCTCCATGCGCCGGAATACCGGCCGGTCTGGGTCGAAGCCAGCGGTCGCGGCACGCTCTTCTCTTTCACCGTTATCCACCGCGGCAACGGTCCGCGCCGTCCCGCCTACACCTGCGCCATCGTGGAGCTCGAGGAAGGCGTGATGTTCTTCTGCACGCTCAAGGGCATCGAGGAGCACGAGATCGCGATCGGCATGGCCGTGCAAGTGGACTTTGAACAGGTGGACGACACCCTCACCCTCCCATTCTTCAAACCAGCCGCAGCCGCATGACCCCCACCATCTACCTTGACGACATTGCAGCGGGACAGACTTTCACCTCGAGCCGCGTCACGATCACCGAAGCGCACATCGTCTGGTTTGCAGGCCTGACGGGCGACTTCAATCCGCTCCACATGGATGCGGAGGCCGCCAGGGACACGCCTTTCGGGCGCAGGATCGCGCACGGCATGCTGTCGCACGCCATGAGCACCGGCATGCGCTCGGAGGTGGACCAATGGGCGATGCTGGCCTTCCTCGAGACCCGGCGCAAATTCGTAAACCCGGTGTTCGCCGGCGATACCCTGCACTACGTCGGCACGGTGCTGGAAGCCCGCAACAGCACGTCGAAGGACGACCGCGGGATCGTGCGGGTCGGCATTTCGCTGCGCAAGCAGGATGACACGGTGGTGCAGGAAGGCGAAGACGTGTTCGCATTGTTCCGGAAGGGGGCGGCATGACGCGGGAACATCGACTCGCGGGCCGTACCGCACTGGTCACGGGCGGCGGCGGTGGTATCGGCGCGGCCGTCTGCCGGCGCCTTGCACAGGAGGGCGCCGCCGTCATCGTTGCCGACCTTCCTTCGTCCGGCGCAGCGGCACTCGCCGCAAAATTGGTCGCTCAGGGGCATGCGGCCACGGCGGTCGAGCTGGATGTCTCCAGCCGCGCAAGCTGGGATGCCGCCGTCGCTTCGCTGGCGCCGGCCTTCCAGGGCTGGCAGATTCTCGTCAACGTGGCCGGCATCGTGCGCGATCGTTCGCTGGGCAAGATGTCCGACGATGAATGGAACGCGGTGATGGACGTCTGCCTGCGCGGCAGCTGGCTGGGCTGCCAAGCCGCGTTCGCCGCCATCGACAAGAGCGGCTGGGGGCGCATCGTCAACATTGCCTCGACCGCCGTCTTTGGTACCTTCGGCCAGGCCAACTATTCGGCAGCGAAGGCGGGACTCCTCGGTCTGACCCACACGGCGGCGCTGGAAGGCGGCAAGAGGGGCATTCTTGTGAACGCGGTGGCCCCAGGCGTGGTCAACACCTCGATCACGCATGGGGTGCCCGACGCCGTGCGCCAGGAGTGGGTTCAGCGCACGCCGCTGGGCCGGATCGGCGAGCCTGCGGAAATCGCGTCCGTGGTCGCCTTTCTGGCCTCGGACGATGCCAGCTTCATCACGGGCCAGACCATCGTCGTGGATGGCGGTGCCACCACGGGCGACTACTAGTTTTCTCAGCTCGTTCTTTCAGCTCTTCAATCTAGGAAACATCATGTCCGACAAGCTCTCGCGCCGTCGTCTCGTCCAATCCGGCGTCGCCTTGGGGGCGATCGCAGGCCTCGGCATCGTGCCGGCTTTCGCGCAGGAAGACGAGCTCTATGCAGCCGCCAAGAAGGAGGGCAAGCTCGCGCTCTACTGGGGCTCGTACGAACAGAAGACGGCAGAGGAATTCCGCGATGCCTTCAAAGCCCGCTACCCGGGCATCGAGGTCAGTCTGCTTCGCCAGGGATCGCAGACGGTCTACAACCGGCTGCGGCTCGAACTGCAGAACGACGTGGCCGAGTGCGATTCGCTCGGCACGACGAACATCCTTCATTTCATCGACCTGAAGAAGGCCAACGCGTTGCTGCCGTACGAGCCGCGCGGCCTCGACATGGTTCCGGCCGGCGTGCGCAAGCTCGATCCGGATTCCGCCTTCACGTTGGGCGCGATCAGCCTGACCAGCATCAATTTCCAGTCCGCCAAGGTGCGCAAGCCGCCGGCGAGCTGGCTCGCGTTGCTGGACGACGAATGGCAAGGCAAGATCACGATCGGCAGTCCGGCGGCTTCCGGCGACGTCGCCAGCTGGGTGGTCGCGATGCGCTCGAAGTACGGCGACGACTTCCTGCGCCGGTTGGCCCGGCAGCGGCCGAAGATCGGCCAGTCGAACGTCGACACGGTGACGGACATCCTCTCGGGCGAGCGCCTGGTCGGTGCCGCCGCGCCGTTCAGCTATACGCTGGCCCAGAAGGCCGCCGGCAACCCGATCGACGTGGCGGTGCCGAGCGACGACCTGATCCTGAACCTCGGCGTGATGGCCATCCTGAAGAACGCGCCCCACCCGAACGCCGCCAAGCTGTACCACAGCTTCCTGTACTCGAAGGAGGCTTCGCAGATCCTCTCGAAGAACTTCTGGCCCACGCTGCGCACCGATGTCGCATGGGCCGACGGCCGCAGCCTGGACAGCATCAAGTGGTACCGGAACAAGCCCGACAACCTGGCCGCGGAGGTGGCCGAAGGCATCGCGAAGTGGAAAGAGATCATGCGCTGAGCACGGACAGGAAAGCACCCGTGCCACGATTCCTTCGCAACGCTCAACCATCGAAAGTTGTCGCCACCCTGGTGGTGACGGTCTGCCTGTGGTTCCTGGTGGTCCAGCCCTTCGGCTGGATCCTCTTCAACAGCGTCCACGATGACTTGACCAAGGCGTGGACCCTGGGCAACTACGCCCGCATCCTGACGCAGGGCGACCTGATCGGTCCGATCCTCAATTCGCTGCTGCTCGCCACCGTGGTGGCGATCGTGTCGGTGCTGATCGGCGTGCCGGTCGCCTGGCTGGTGTCGAGGACGGACCTGCCGGCGCGCGGCCTCGTGAGGACGCTCACGCTGGCCGCTTTCGTGACGCCGTCCTTCGTCGGCGCCACGGCCTGGATCCTGCTCGGCGCGCCGAACTCGGGCTGGCTCAACAACCTCTGGCGCTCCATGACTGGGAGCGAGGCGGCGTTGTTCGACATCTATTCGATGACGGGCGCGGTCTTCGTCAGCGCGATCTATACGGTGCCGTTCACCTTCACCATCGTGAGCAGCGCGCTCGAATCGATGGCCGTTGAGCTCGAGGACGCCGCGACCACGCTCGGCAGCGGCACCTGGCGGACCATGGGGAGCGTCACCATCCCGCTGGTCATGCCGGCCATCATCGCCGGATTCATCCTCTCGTTCATCCAGGGCCTGACCCTGTTCGGCGTCCCGGCCTTCCTGCTCGGACCGAGCGGCGTGCAGGTGGTCACGACGCGGCTCGCCGAGCTGTACCAACAGTTTCCCCCGGAGCTGTTTCTGGCCGCGGCCTATTGCGTTCCCTTGCTGCTGATCACCTCGGCGCTCTTCCTGGTGCGGCGGCGCATCCTGGGACGCCGCCGCTTCACGGTGATCTCCGGCAAGGCACGCGGCACGAAGCGTATTGCGCTGAAGAGATGGCGCTGGCCCGCCTTCGCGTTCGCGCTGCTCGTGCCGCTGACGGCCATCGTGCTGCCCTATGCGGCGCTGCTGGTCGTGTCGCTCAGCAAGGCCTGGGGCCGGGGCCTCGGCTTTGACAACCTCACGCTCGACTGGTACGTGCTGCTGCTGACCGGCAACGTCGAGACACGCACTGCTATTTTCAATTCCTTCGGCTTCGCGATCGCGGGCGCCACTATCTGCGTGCTGCTGGGTACGGTGGTCGCCTACCTGGTCGAGCGCAAGTCGGTGCGCTTCACGGGGCTGCTGGCGGGGCTGGCCACCCTGCCCATCGTCATCCCGGGCGTGGTGCTGTCGGTGGGCTTCTTCGCGGCCTACGCCAAGGCGCCATTCGGCCTCTACGGCACGCCGTGGATCCTGATCGCGGCCTTTTCGGCCACCTTTCTTCCGATCGCGTTCACCCAGGGCTCCGCGCTGATCAAGGGCATTTCGCCCGACCTCGAACGCGTGGCGCGAAGCCTTGGCGCTACGGAAGTGCAGGCATTCGCGCACATCACGGCGCCACTGCTGCGCAACGGACTGATCGCGGCGTGGCTGCTGGTCTTCATTCCCATCATCAGGGAGCTGTCGGTCGCGATCTTCCTTGTCACTCCCAAGACCAATGTCATGACAACGCTCATCTACAACGCCAAGGACGGCGGCAACTACGAGACTCTCTGCGCCATGAGCGTGCTGCTGGTCGTCAGCACCATCGTCCTCGTCGCAGTCGCGCGGCTGGCCACGGCGGGCGGCGCACGCATCGGTGCCCGGCGCGCCGCGCGCCATGCGCTCAGGACCACGGAGGTGATGGCATGAGCAGCATCCGCATCGCGAAGTTGCGCAAGGACTTCGGCGCGCAGCGCGCCCTTCACGACATTGACATGGCCATCGAAAACGGCACATTGCTCGCGCTGCTGGGCCCTTCCGGATGCGGCAAGTCGACCACGTTGCAGTTGCTGGCCGGGTTCGAACAGCCAACCGCTGGCGAGATCTGGGCCGACGATCAGCTGCTCTCCAGTGCGCGGCAGGTGGTGGGCCCCGAGAAACGCGGCGTCTCGCTGGTGTTCCAGAACTACGCCGTGTGGCCGCACAAGACGGTGGCCGAGAACGTGGCCTTTGGTCTCAAGCTGAAGAAGTATTCTTCCGCCGAGATCGGGCAGCGGCTGAAGATGGTGCTGCAGACGGTACAGCTGAACGCCTTGCGCGATCGCTACCCGTCCGAGCTCTCAGGCGGCCAGCAGCAGCGCGTGGCCCTCGCCCGTGCGCTCGCGGTTGAGCCCCGGATCCTGCTGCTCGACGAACCGCTCTCGAACCTCGACGCCAGCCTGCGCGAGGAGATGCGCTTCGAGATTCGCCGGGTCCACGAGGCGCTGGGCATCACGACCGTGCTGGTCACCCACGACCAGGCCGACGCGCTGGCCACTGCCGACCGCGTGGCGGTCATGCACGCCGGGCGCGTCGAGCAGCTGGGTACACCCGAAGAGCTGTTCGATCGACCTGCGAATGCCTTCGTTGCCACCTTCATCGGCAGCAACAACGAGCTGCGCGGGCGCTATCTCGGCGCGGGCCGCGTCGGCTTCGGCGACCAGGTGCTGCTGGGCCGCGCCAGCGCGCCACTGGCAGACGGCAGCGCGGTGTCGCTGTGCATTCGCCCGTCCAAGGTCACGCTGGCCGGGGACGCGCCGGACGCTGCGCCGAACTGCAATCTTCTGCGAGGCACCGTCGTGCGTTCGTCCTATCTCGGCGAATACCGCGACGTCTCGCTGCGTACGGCGCAGGACCAGGTCCTGCGCATCCACGTGCCGCCGCGGGTCCGCGCCGAAGTCGGTGCGGACCTCACCGCCTGCCTGCCGGTCGACGACTGCCAGGTGCTCTCCCTCAGCCAAGCCTGAAAGCCCCCATGCTGCAAGACCTGCCCGCCAACCAAGCCATCGTGCGCAAGCGCCAGGGCGCCACCGAATGGATCATCTTCAACCGTCCAGCCGCCCGCAATGCGCTGACCCACGAGATGGAGAGCGCCTTGACCGGCCTCTTCCGGGAGCTCGGCGCGGACAAGGACGTTCGTGCCGTGGTGCTGACCGGGGCACCGGGCAGCAAGCCGGCGTTCGTGGCGGGCCAGGACATGGGTGACCTCGGGGACGCCAACTCTGCGGTGAGCTCGATGGCGATGGAGGTCAACTCCGAAGACATGCTGGAGTCGCTGGAGCAGCTGCGCGTGCCCACTATCTCGGCCATGGCCGGTGCCTGCGTCGGCGTCGGCGCGCTGATGGCCGCAGCCTGTGACATCCGGATCGCGGCGCCGTCGTTGCGCTTCGGCTTTCCTATCGCACGAACGGTCGGCAACTGCCTGTCCATCAAGAACTATGCGCGGCTGGTCGGGATGATCGGCTACGCACGGACGAAGGACATGGTGTTCGACGCTGCGCTGCTGGACGCTTCGGCTGCGCTGGCTGCCGGCGCAGTGCGTGAAGTGGTGCAGGCCGAAGACCGCCTGCTGCAACGCGCGCAGGAGATCGGCGACCATCTGGCCACGCTCGCGCCGCTGACGCTGTGGGCGACCAAGGAAGCGCTTCGCCGCCTTCGCGATGCCTCGCTGCCCAAGGACGCGGACGACGACCTGCTGCTCGCGTGCTACCTCTCCAGCGACTACGAGGAAGGCATCTCCGCCTTCATGCAGAAACGTGCGCCGGTCTTCACCGGCGCCTGAACGAAGCCCGAAACAACACAAGGAAGCTGGAATGACAGAAACACAGGAGAACGCGCGGGGCCCGCTTGCCGGCGTGCGCGTGCTCGACGTGACGCACATGCTGGCGGGGCCCTATTGCACCTGGCTGCTGGGTGCGCTGGGCGCCGACGTGATCAAGATCGAAAGGCCCCAGAGCGGCGACTTCACCCGGATCATCGAGCCGATGGTCGACGAAGAGAGCATCTATTTCCTGAGCGTCAATCGGAACAAGCGAAGCGTCACGATCAACCTCAAGGATCCGCGCGGCAAGGCGCTCTTCGAGAAGATCGCGGCCACCTGCGACGTGCTGGTCGAAAACAACCGGGCGGGGGTCATGGACCGACTCGGACTCGGCAAGGAAGACCTGGCGAAGATCAATCCGCGCCTGATCTACACCTCCATCTCGGGCTTCGGCCAGGACGGCCCCTACCGCCACAAGCCGGCCTTCGACGTCGTGGCGCAGGCGCTGTCGGGAATGATGAGCATCACCGGCGAGCCGGGCGGTGGGCCGTGCCGCGTGGGCGCGTCCATCGGTGACATCGGCGCGAGCCTTTTCGCGGCTGTCGGCATCTTGGCGGCGCTCCAGCAGCGCAGCAGTACCGGCCGCGCGGAGGCCATCGATATCGCCATGCTCGACTGCCAGTTGGCCTTGATGGAGAACGCGGTCGCGCGCTACCTGAACAACGACGATATCCCGAAGGCCCTTGGCAGCCGGCACCCGCTGATCGCGCCATTCCAGGCCTTCGCGACGCTGGATCGCCCGATCGCGGTCTGCGTCGACACGAACGAGCAGTGGGTGCGCATGTGCAGGGCCATGGAGATCGAAGAACTGCTGGCGGACGAGCGCTTCCCGACGGGTTCGCGGCGCGCGGCCAATCACGCCGAGCTCGAACCGCTGCTGAAGGCTGTCTTCGGCCGCAAGACGCGCGCCCAGTGGCTGGATCTGTTCGATGCCGCGGACGTTCCCGCGAGCGCCATCAACTCGGTCGAGGAGGCCTTGGTGGATCCGCAGGTGCAGCATCGACGCATGGTGGTCGAGGTGCCGATCGGATCGGGCAGGAAGTTCATCGACATTCCCATCCACATGCGCGACGGCGCCCGCCCGCCGCAGAGGCCCGCTCCTGGGCTGGGCGAGCACAACCGGCAAGTGCTGGCCGAACTCGACATGGGCGAGGAAGAAATCGACGCCCTCGAGCGCGACCGCGTCATCTGATTCCGCTGCGCATCGCGGCGAAGAATGAACGGGCACGGCGCAGGCAAGGAAGGGACCAGTGCTTCCGGCACCATGTCCGCGCTCGCCTCGCTGGCTGCGATCATCGGCGCGGCCCTGTTCAATCAGGCGGCCCACGGGGCACTTCAGGTCTACCTGCCGCTGCACATGCTCGCGGCGGGAGCCGCCACCGCATGGATCGGGGCGGTTTCATCGGCCTTTGCCGCCGGCTTCCTCTTCGGCTGCTTCATGGCCGTGCGAATGGTTCGGCAGATCGGCCATATCTGGACCTTTTCGATCTGCGCGGTGTCGCAGGCGATGCTCACGCTCGCGCTGTGGCTGGCGCCGAGTCCGGCCGCCTGGAGCGGCATCCGGTTCCTGATGGGCATCGCGGGCGCATGCGTCGCGGTGGTGTACGAAAGCTGGATCAACGAGCGCACCGCGCCCGCGTTGCGCGGACACGTCTTCGGCCTCTACAACGTGCTGAACAGGCTGAGTCAGATCGGCGGGCAACTGGCGTCGGCATGGCTCACGCTGGCAGGGTCGTTCGCGGCATTCGGCTTGATCGGCCTCCTGTTCGCGATCTCGCTCGTGCCGGTCGGGCTGACGCGTGCGGTCGCCCCGCCGCCGCCGGGCGTGGCATGGCTGCCGATGCGCCAGATCTGGAGGGCATCGCCGCTCGGCCTCGCTGCGGCGCTCCACGCCGGGCTGGTCGGCGGCGTTCTGATCGCAATAATGCCGGTCTACGCCCAGGCGCGGGGCTTCGACGCGAAGACCGCCGCATTGCTGGCCGCGGCGGCCCAGGCAGGCTGTCTTCTGACGCAGTGGCCCCTGGGCGCCGCTGTGGACAGGCACGGCGGTTTGCGCGTGATAGGCGCCTGTGCTGCAGTTTCCGCGTCTGCCTCCCTGGGGCTGTTCGCATGGCAGCCGGGTCCCTCGATGGCGCCAGGATTTTCGGCCTTGGCGGCACTGCTTGGTGGCACGGTACTGCCCATGTATGCACTGTCGCTCGCGCATGCGTCGCAGCTCACGATCGCCGGCAAGGGCCAGGGAGCTGTCGGCTTGTCGAGCGCGCTGCTTGCCAGTTGGTCGGCAGGCTCCGTGGTAGGCCCTGTGGTCGTCGCGTTGGCGATGTCGTTTTGGGGGCCTTCGGCGCTGGCGATATGCCTCGCGTTGTCTTCCGCGCTTCTGGGCGCCTGTGCGCTGAAAGGTGCATGCAGCGCATCCGAGCGATGCACAGAAACTGATTGTCCCGCGCGAAGACGCCCTTGACACTTCGCAGGACTCGGCAGTTGCTCATTTGCTGCCCCTTCCTTATCTCACCTTTTTCGGGAATCCACCATGCCATCGGAACCCTTTGTCAACGAAAGCCTCTTCTCGGCCTTGCGCGCCGCCTTTCCTTCCGAGCTGAGTGCCTTGGCCATCGACACCGCCAACGGGACCCGCTACACGTGGCGTGACATCGACGTTGCGACGGCGCAGATCGCCAACCTGCTCGACGCGCTGGCGCTGCCCGCGGGCTCCCGCGTCGCGGTGCAGGTCGACAAGTCGGTGGAGGCGATGCTGCTCTATCTTGCAACGCTGCGTGCAGGCCTCGTGTTCGTGCCGCTCAACATCGCCTACCAGAGCGCGGAGATCGCCTACTTCATCGAGAACGCGGGGCCGGCCGTGGTGGTCTGCGCGTCTCGCAATGCCGCGTGGGTCGACGATGTCGCGCGTGAGGCCGGCGTAGCGCATCTCTTCACCCTCGACGACGACCAGACGGGCTCGTTGCTGGAGCGCTCGGCGGCAATGCCGGCCGCGCACGAGGCCGTGGCGCGACGCGGCACCGATCTCGCATCCATCATCTATACGAGCGGCACTACCGGACGCAGCAAGGGTGCCATGCTCAGTCATGGCAACCTGTTGTCCAACGCGCTGGTCCTCAAGGACTACTGGGGCTGGCGGCCTGGCGACGTGCTCATCCATGCGCTGCCCATTTTCCATGTGCACGGTCTTTTCGTGGCCCTCCACGGTGCGCTCATCAGCGGCAGCCGGATGATCTGGTTCGACAAGTTCGAGCCGAAGTCCGTGCTGCGCAGGATGCCCGAAGCCAGTGTCTTCATGGGCGTGCCCACGCTCTACACGCGCCTGCTGGCCGATCCTGGCCTGGATCGCGATGCCGTGCGCAACATGCGCTTGTTCCTGGCCGGATCGGCGCCGTTGCAGGTCGAGACATTCCACGCCTGGTCGGCTCGTACGGGCCACGAGATCGTCGAGCGCTATGGAATGAGCGAGACCCTCATGCTGAGTTCCAATCCCTACCATCACGCAGCAGGCCGCCGGAGGGCGGGAACTGTCGGCCACGCACTGCCCGGCGTGCAATTGCGTGTGGCGCAGGACGGCCGGCGTTCGGCAGTGGATGAGATCGGCGGCATCGAAGTCAAGGGGCCGAGCGTTTTCAGTGGCTATTGGCGTATGCCGGAGAAGACGCGTGAGGAGTTCACGGGGGACGGATTCTTCAAGACCGGAGACGTGGGCAGGATCGATGGCGCCGGCTATCTCTCCATTGTCGGAAGAAGCAAGGACTTGATCATCAGCGGCGGCTATAACGTCTATCCGGCCGAGATCGAGCGCTGCCTCGATGAACTGCCGGAGGTTGTCGAGAGCGCAGTGGTCGGCCTGCCGCATCCGGATTTTGGCGAGGTCGGCGTGGCGGTGGTCGTTGTGAGGGCAGGGGCGCAGCTGCAAGAGGCAGACATCCTTTCGCGCCTCAGGACCAGGCTCGCCAACTTCAAGGTGCCGAAGCGTTGTTTCGAGGTGGACGCGCTGCCGCGCAATGTGATGGGAAAGGTGCAGAAGAATCTGCTTCGCGAACGGTTCCGGCCCCTGTTCTTCCAGTCCCCGGCAGAGACGCAGTCCGTGGAGTGATCCGGGAGGCGCCTGGGGGTCGAGCTGCAGGCATAGGAGTGACAGGGCATTGTCCCGCGACTTTGATCTTGACGTCGAGAATGCCTACCCCGGTGAGGCGAGAGCACCGAGTGCAACGCACCCGGTCAGCGCTTCATGTACTGCGTCTTTCCGAACAGCACTGGCTCTGTCGCAATAGCAGCGCCGGCCTGAGCGAGCGCGGTTTCTCGGTGTCGCTCAGAAAGCCAGCAAATAAAACTGCGATGCCGCGGGCGAGGCTTGGCTTTGGGCGCGGTGGAGTTGGCCCTTCTTGATCATGTGCATCAACTCAATGCCGGCAATCAGGATACGTGCGCAGCGAAAGGACTTGAACCCCAGCATGGGACGCACGACACGTTTGATCGCGCGATGGTCCTGCTCCACGACGTTATTGAGGTATTTGCTCTGCCGCAGTTCGATGGCCACCCCGGCGTCATCGTTGACGCTCTGGATGACAGCCGTGTTGGCGCCGCTCTTGTCGATGGTGATCTTCTCGGGCACGCCATGCAGTCCGATGGCCTGCTCCAGGAAACGACGTGCGGCAGCGCGGTCTCTCTTGGCGCGCAGCAGAAAGTCAACGGTGTCGCCGTCTCGATCCACGGCGCGGTGCAGATACTTCCACTGGCCGGCGACCTTGATATAGATTTCGTCCATTCGCCAACTCGTGCCCACGCGGCGTTTGCGTCGCCGGAACACCGACGCCAGTATGGGCAGTATCTTGATCGCCCAGCGATGGACCGTGGCGTGATCGACAGATACGCCGCGCTCGGCCATCATCTATTCAATGTGCCGCAGGCTCAGCGGATAGGCCGCGTACCATCGCGCGCACACCAGCATCACCTCCAGCGGGTAATGCATCCGCTTGATCACCTTGCGCAAAGCCTCGATCACGTTTTCGTCCAGTCAACAGTTCCGCCTCAGCTTACCAACCTCGGCTTAGCGCGACAGAACCGTCGACGCTGCCCATGCGCGTGCCGCGTCCGCCGGCCAGCAGCAATCCCGTGATGTCGGCAGGCGCGATGGTCTGCGCGGGCATGGCGGGCGCCTGCATCATCCGCCGATGTAGCTCATCTCGACGCGGCGCGGCGCCTTGTCATCGGCGTGGCCGGTTTCGGCATAGGCCCAGCGCTGCGCCGTCTCGCCGGGTGTGGAGGGCTGCAGTGGCACCAGCGGAACTCGACGTGGATGCGCGCGATGACGTCGGCCGAGGGCAGCACTTCGTTCATGCGCCAGCCGTTGGTGGCGCCCACATCCATGTACTCGATGAAGCGCAGCACCACTCCGGTGCCGCGGAAGTACCGCGCCATGCGTAGGATCTCCCGTTCGTTGGTGCCGCGCTTGACGACCATGTTGACCTTTAGCGGACCGAGGCCTGCGGCCTGCGCGGCCTCGATGCCCGCCAGCACGTCGGCGACCGGGAAGTCGATGTCGTTCATGCGGCGAAACACCGTATCGTCCAGCCCGTCCAGGCTGACGGTGACACGGCGTAGCCCCGCGGCCTTCAGGGCGGCCGCCTTGCGTGAGAGCAGCGAGCCGTTAGTGGTGAGGGTGAGCTCCAGGGGGGCGCCTTCCGCTGTGCGGATCTGCGCGAGCTGCTCCACCAGCAGCTCGATGTTCTTGCGCAGCAGCGGCTCGCCGCCGGTGAGCCGGATCTTGCGCACGCCCTGCTGCACGAATAGCCTGGCCGTGCGGGTGATCTCCTCAAAGCTCAGCAGTGCGTTATTCGGCAGGTAGACATGGTCCTTGTCAAATACCTCCTTGGGCATGCAGTAGCTGCAGCGGAAGTTGCAGCGGTCGGTGACGCTGATGCGCAAGTCGGTGAGCGGGCGGCCCAGGCGGTCCGACAACTGTGCGCCAGGATCGGGCCTGCTGGACGCCGCCACCTCAAGCGAAGGCACTGCGGCGGGCTGACTGAGCATCGGGATGACGCGCATTGATGATCGAGAACTGCCGGGATCAGGTTTCACGTCATCGGGATCCATTGCCAGCGCTCGGCTGCCAGTTTCTGGTCATAGCGTTTCCTGGCGTTCTTGTCGTGCAAGGTGTCTCTGGCATGCCGTAGGCTTTCTTCGCTCTCGCCGGTCGCCCACAGCCACAGCTGCCGGCGCCAGCCAACCTTGGGCAGGCCCGCGAGACGCTGCAAGTAGGCGTGCTCGATTTCATGTTCGCCCGCATCGAGCCCGATCTGGAGTAGTGCATAGTGGCTGAGGTGCAGTGAGGTCATGTGCTCTCCATCGCTCCCGAAAGGCATGAGGCAAGTCAGAATCAATCCATATTAGATCGGTATGGTCCTGAAAATTCCTATTCTGGATCCAATCATCGGTAAAATGGTGCGAATCAATCCAAATTAACCACCAAAGGCAGTATGGCTTTCTCGGCAGAAGAAAAACTGGTCGATCAGCTTGTAGACCAGATTCAGCACAAGATCTCCACAGGCGAATACCTCCCCGGCCAAAAGTTAAAGCAGGTGGCACTTGCAAACACTTTCCAAGTGAGTCGGACGCCCGTGAGGCAGGCGTTGTCCCAGCTCGCCGCTCGGGGAATCGTCGACCAGAGCCAGTCCGGAGCGGTAGTCAAGTCTCAGAGCTCCAAGGATGTGAGGGATATCTATCGCGTTCGCTCGGAGGTGGAGGGGTTGGCGGCACAGTTGGCTGCGCAATGGATCACGGACCAGCAGCTGATCGAGCTGAGGAAGATCCACGAGCGGTTTGTGCAAGCTGTCACGGACCTGAACCGCCTGCGAGCCGACAGTCCCGTGGATCACGCGGAAACGAGCGCCTACCAAGCGGCCCGTAAGGAATGGGTCACCACGAACAGCGAGTTCCACGCGATCATCTTTCAGGCGTCGTGCAACGCGTACTTGCAAAAGATCATTGCGGACCTCGAACTGGGCTCCTCGCGCGGTGTGATCGCCTCTTCCGCGCTTGGCATGTACAAGCACCGGATGGAGAGAAACATCGCGCACCACGACGCAATCCTCGCGGCACTGGAGGCGCGCGACGACATGGCCGCGCGGCAGGCAATGGCACTGCACGTCGTGGAGTCCGGTGAGTTCGTGGCCGCCTGGCTGGAGAACCAGGCTCACGCCCGATCCTGAGCGCCGGGGCGCTGCGAACATGGCCATTTGGACAGGATGGAGTGGGGGTGCCGGGCTTTCGGGGGAGTCCACCCCGAATTCAGTGTGCCTAGGACGATCCAGCCGACGAGATACTCGCCCTCCTTGCAGAAGGCGCGCGCAAGGCAGGGGCTGAGGACCTTGCGTCCGCTGAGCATCTTGCCCGCAAAGCCGAGGGCATGCGCTGCGTTCAAGAAGTTCGTGATCGCGCCGCCGACGGCCATCCACTGTTCGTGCGCCGGGATGGGTCGCTCGACGGAAAGGTTGGCAATCACTGCGATGGTCAAGGGCGCTCGCCGAGCGCGCTCCATCTCCAAGGCGGCAGCTTCGCTCGACGCGCCCTCCGCTCGGGCGGCCTCACCGAACAGGTCGGCCAGCAGATCGATCGAGTCGGATTCGACGACGATGAAGCGATAGGGCGTCAACGCGCCGTGGTCCGGGGCGCGCAGGGCGGCCAGAGCCATGACCGTCAGATGCGCTTCGTTTGGAGCAGGAAGCGCTAGGTGGCGGGGACCAGCCGAGCGCCGCGTGAGCAATGTTGTCAGGCTCGCTGGCACCGTTGGGAAGTCCTGATGCCCTAGCTCCGAAGCGTCGTGATCGGAAATCTCGAGATCGTGCGGGGTGGTTGGATGCATAGGGACCCTCTACTGCGCAGCCGCAAGTAACTCTTGGACGCGTGTGAATTTTTCACGGGGCTTGGATGCGACGAGGCCGGCCGCGATTTCGGCCTGGTCGATTCGAAGCCAGTCCTTGAAGTCAATGGTCGTTCGTCCGCACAAGTGCTCTCGCAAGGCCTGCGCGCCTCCAACATTGCCGAGATGTTCCGCTGCCAGGTCCTCCACGACTCGGCGCGTGACTGCAACGCTGTCGGCACGATTTGTGCCGATCACACCGGATGGCCCGCGCTTGACCCACCCCGTTGCATAGAGGCGCGGGATCGCCTGCCCTTCGTCTCCCAATACTCTGTCTTGAAGTGTTGGTACCACGCCCCGCTCATGGTCGAACGGTAGGCCTAGGATGGCGCGGCCGCGGTAGCCCACCGCCTTGAAGAGAAGGCCGGCCGGAATCTGGCACTCCTCCCCCGTTCCCGTAGTCCTGGACGGATCCGCTTCGCAGGCCTGGGTTTTTTCGAGCACCATTGAACTCATGCGCTGGGTACCCTCCACACGCACGGGCCGCTTGAAGAAATGGAAGTGGATCCGGCGGCGATGGCTGTTCACGGCGCTGTGCGCGAGCGAGTTGAGCCACGCGACGGTGGAGTTGGGCGGGTTTGGCTCGGCGAGATCCCATGCATCAAAATGAATCGAGCAGTCCTCGATCTGCGCCAACTCCCTCAGCTCGTTGGCGGAGAACTTGGCGTGCGAAGGGCCGCGTCGTCCGACGATATGGATATCCCGGATATTGCTTGCGGCCAGCGCCTGCAGGGCGTGGTCCGCAATGTCGGAGGCGCCCAGTGCCTCGACCGGTTTGGCAAGAATGCGGGCGATATCAAGGGCAACGTTCCCGTTGCCGAGGATGACGGCAGCTTCCTGGCTCAGATCGAAGGCGTGGTCCCGGCAGTCCGGGTGGCCGTTGTACCATCCGACGAAGGCCGATGCCCCATGGCAGCCCCGCAAATCTTCCCCGCCGATGCCGAGCGGGCGGTCGCCGTGCGCACCATGGGCGAAGATTACGGCGTGGAACATCTTGCGCAAGCTGTCCACACTGACGTCCCTACCGACCTCCACGTTGCCGAAGAAGTGCAGGTGCGAAGATTGCGCGATGCGCTCGTACGCGGCGATGGTCGTCTTGAGCTTCTGGTGATCCGGTGCCACGCCGTAGCGCACCAGGCCGAAAGGGGCGGGAAGGCGCTCGATCAGTGCCACGTTGATGCCCAGCTTGAGCAGTGCCTCGGCTGCATAAAAGCCACTCGGGCCGGCGCCGACGATGGCGATCTCGGGAGGTGAGTTGAAGGTACTTTGCACGGACTGCCTCAGAAGCCGAGCGACGCGCGCTTTTCCCATGCGCCTGGCAAGGCCTCGGACTGCTCCGTGACGCTGGGGAGCATGGATGCGCGCTCGCGGTTGATGTCCAGCCAGTGCGACATCGGCGCGGGCAGGTCGTGTTCGAAATAGATGGCCTTGACGGGGCAGACTGGAACGCACGCGCCGCAATCCACGCATGTGTCCGAATCGACATACAGCATCTTCTCGTCGCCGTGGAAGCATGCCACGGGACACACTGCCACGCACTCTGCAAAGCGGCAGTTCTCACAGTTTTCAGTCACTACGACGGTCACTTCGGATCTCCAATTCGTGGGTTTAGGGGGTAGGGCTGGCGAGTTCGATGGCGACACGCGTATCGCCGTAAGCGGCCATTTCGCCGAAGTTACTCAGCACGTCTTCGGTCAGCACGTTCGCACCACCCCCGCGCTTGATCCAGGTTCCCACCGGCATCACCACCATCCCGGGGCCGACGCGTGCGTCGACATGTGCGGTCAATCGCAGCTGCCCGACCGCGGACCGGACGATGATCTCGTCCTTGTCCTTCACGCCGTATCGCTCGGCGGTGTCGGTGCCGATGCGCACGAAGGGTCCCGGGTGCTCGGTGGAGGTCATCTGTGAGAGCAGCCATGTCTTGCTGAAGTTGGTTACGAAGGTGAGGGGATAGCCTTGTACTTCGCGTTGCTGCAACTCGATGTCGTCGATAAACTGGAATCGGCCTGACGGGGTCGGAAATTTCTTGTCCGCGAACGGCACCTGTGGTGCCGTCGGGCAGCGCACCGGCCCCTGCATGACGCGCTCGACGGACAGGCCTTGCGCCTCCATCGGCTTGAGCATGCGCTGCAGCCATTCGCGCGGCGAACCTGCCATCTCTTCGCCGATGCCAAGGCGCTTGGCCAACTCCTGGAAAATCCAGAGATCCGAGCGAGCCTCGCCGACCGGGGCGATGACCGGATTGACGCCGCCGATGATGTTGTGGCCCCAGGAGACCAGGATATCCTCCTCCTCCAGGAAGGTAGTGGTGGGCAGAAACAGGTCCGCGTAGTCCGACGTATCGTTCAGGAACATGTCCACAACAACCGTGAACTCCAGCCGGTCAAAGGCCTTCGCCACAAGGTTCGAGTTCGGCGACTGGTTGATCGGATTGCCGCCGTTGACGAACATCATGCGCACGGGCGGGTCCTGCGTATCGAGCAGACATTGGCCAAGCAGAGGCTCTGGGATGGCACGCGCCGCGGTGGCCCGATCCGCAGCCTCGACCTTCTTGTCGAAGTGGCGCTGGGTCTGGAACCCCAGGGTGGCGCCCCCCCCGGGAACACCGATGTAGCCGCACAGGGCGGCCAGGGCGTCCACACAGCGGAAGATCTCGGCGCTGTGCTTGTACTTGTTGAGGCCCCAGCCAAACAGGATCGCCGCAGGTCGCGCTGTCGCGTACTCGACGGCCAGGGTGCGCACTGCGACCTCCGACAGGCCGCAGGCTGCACACAGGTCGTGCATCGAATGCCGCTCCAAAAGCTGAAGATACGCCTCGACGTGGGTGCAGTGGTTTGCTATGAACTCCTTGTCTTCCAGGCCCGCTTCAAGGACGGCCTTTGCCATCGCCAAGGCCAGCTCGGCATCACGCGCCACGCGGGGTTGGACATGGGAGTCGCAGATCGTCGCGGACTCGCTGTGCACGGGGTCGATCAGGATGACCTTGCCACCCGCCGCGCGGACTTCCTTGAGCAGGGGCACGGTGTGTAGGTTGGTTGCCATGGGATTCCGTCCCCACAGAAGCACGAGTTTGCTGTTGACGAGATCCGACGGATCGTGACCAAGCCGTATGCCGAAGTCCATGGCTTGTCCGGCGCGCGCGGCCCCACTGCAAAGAGAGCCGCTGGTCGTCGTCACGCCACCCAGGAGATTCCAAAAACGACGGCTCAGATGCTTGGTTGCGCCCCATGAGCCGGTGCGCTGGTAGTGCATGAGAGAAAGGCTGCCGTCCTGTGCAATGAACCGGCGAATCCTGTCCGCGGCCAGTTCCAGTGCCTCCTCCCAGCCGATTCGTATCCACGCCCCCGCTCGATGGCCGCCCTCCCGACGCATGGGGTACAGCTGACGCTCCTCGCTGTAGACGCGTTCCGGGAACCGGTAGGTCTTGCCACACAGATAGCCACGCGTGAAGGGATGCTCCGGATGGCCCTCGAGCTTGACGATCCGGCCGTCCTCGACTTGGGCGCGGATTCCGCAGCCGTCCGGGCAGTCAAGTGTGCAGGTGGTGTATATGGTTTGTTGCATAGAGCATCCTTAAATGTCTTTATTGGATCCAAAAATCAAAAAGCAAAACGCATGCCCGGCAATACTGGCCCGTTTGTGCGTACTCAGGTCGATGTGGGTGCGATCGGTCCGTAGCCGGCACCAAAATGCAGCAAAAACCCGAAGGTCAGCGCACAGAGTCGTGGCATGCACGTGCAGATCAGGGTCCATTACTCGAATAATGGATCCATAACTCGTGATCGTGTGCTTATTACAAGGGTTAACCCGCGAGTAATTTCTTGAAAGCTGAGCGTAGACTGGCATGAAATCTGCAAATGGATCCATATCAATCAGTTATGCACTTTTTTCAAGGATCGGCATCATGAACTTCCTCTCACGGAGCTGGCTGGCCGCACTGGCCGTGGCGGTCGCCGGCGCATGTCATGCGCAGGGCGTCATCAAGATTGGTGAGGTCAACAGCTACAAGGTCACGCCCTCGTACCTCGACCACTACAAGCGCGGCTGGCAATTGGCACTGGACGAAATCAACGGCTCGGGAGGAGTGCTTGGCCGCAAGCTCGAGGTGATCTCGCGCGATGACAACGGCAACCCCGGCGATGCCGTTCGTGTGGCCGAAGAGCTGTACTCGCGTGAAGGCGTCCGCCTGTACTTCGGAGGCTTCCTTTCGAACGTGGCTGTGGCCCTGGCGGACTTCGCGAAAAACCGTCAGGTGCTCTATCTCTTTGGCGAGCCCGGCACAGACCGTGTGATCTGGTCCGAGGGCAATCGCTACGTCTACAGGCTGGGCCCATCCACCTATATGTCGGTCGCCATGCTGGCCAACGAGGCAGCCAAGCAGAATAAGAAGCGCTGGGCGCTCGTGTACCCCAATTACGAACTCGGGCAATCCGCAGCCGCTACGTTCAAAAAGCTTCTGAAGAGCCAACAGCCAGACGTTGAATTCGTTGCGGAGCAGGCGCCGCCGCTGGGCAAGGTAGATGCGGGTGCCATTGCGCAGGCGCTGCTCGATGCCAAGCCGGACGCCATCTTCAACGTCCTCTTCGGAGCCGACCTGGGCAGGTTCGTTCGTGAGGGCAACAGCCGCAAGCTGTTTGATTCTGTTCAGGTCTATTCCATGCTGACCGGCCGGCCGGAGTACCTGGATCCGCTCGGCGCCGAGGCGCCGCAGGGCTGGATCGTGACTGGCTACCCCTGGTACTCACTCGGCACGCCGGAGAGCAAGAAATTCGTCGAGGCTTATCGGAAGAAATTCAGCGACTTCCCGCGCATGGGCTCGCTGGTCGGGTACTCGACGCTGCATGCCCTCGCGCAAGGACTGCGTAAGGCCGGATCGGCCGATCCTGAGGCGGTGGTGACCTCCTTCAAGGGATTAGGCGTCGACACGCCCATGGGGCCGGTCGTTTTCCGTGCCCAAGACAACCAGTCGACCATGGGTGCCTATATCGGCAAAGTCGCATTGAAGGATGGCAAGGGCTACATGGTTGACTACCGGTACATCGACGGCGCGAGTGTCGTGCCGTCGGACAGCGAAGTTTCGAAGCTGCGTCCCGCCAAGTAGGCCTGGCCATGACCTTGCAGAGCCTTCTTCCTCAGCTGATCAATGGATTGGCTGACGCATCGGTGATCTTTCTTATCGCGTCGGGCTTATCGCTGATCTTCGGCGTCACTCGCATCGTCAATTTCGCGCACGGCTCATTCTTCATGGTCGGCATCTACTTGGCTTACAGCCTAGTGACTGCCATCGGGGGCGGTGCGCTCGGCTTCTGGATCAGCACCCTGTTGGCGGCGCTGCTGGTGGGGCTCCTAGGTGCACTCGTTGAGCTGACCATCCTGCGCCGGATCTACAGCGCTCCGGAGCTGTTCCAACTGTTGGCCACGTTCGCCTTGGTGCTCATCATCAAGGATGCCGCGCTGTGGCTATGGGGTGCTGACGAGTTATTCGCGCCGCGAGCGCCCGGGCTGGAAGGCGCCGTGTCCGTCTTGGGCACGCTCTTTCCCACCTACGACATCTTCATGATCGCATTGGGACCGGCGCTGCTCGGTGCGCTTTGGCTCCTGTTCAAGCGCACCCGTTGGGGCGTGCTGGTGCGTGCCGCCACACAGGATCGAGAGATGGTGGGCGCGCTCGGCGTCAACCAGGGACGCCTGTTCACCGCGGTGTTTGCGTTGGGCTGCCTGCTGGCTGGCCTCGGAGGCGCCTTGCAAGGACCGCGCATGCCCGCCAGCCTGGCACTCGACATGGACACCATTGGAACAGCATTCGCTGTGGTCGTGGTCGGCGGGATGGGATCCATCCCGGGCGCCTTTGTCGCTGCGCTCCTCATCTGCGAGTTGAAGGCGCTGTGCATCGCGCTTGGCACGATCACCCTGTTCGGAGTTGCGCTGCCGGTGTTCAAGTTCACCCTCGTAGTGGAGTTTGTCGTGATGGCGGTCGTCCTCGTGTTCCGCCCGCACGGCTTGCTGGGCAGGCCCTCCAGCACGAATTCGGTGGCAGCTGGTCAGGAGCCGGTCTTGCGCCCTGCCTCTGAGCGGATGCGCCGCGCCGCGATCGTTGCGGCAGTGGTCTTGCTTGCGCTGCCTGCGCTTGAACGCAGTTTCCCCTACCTGATGGTTCTTGGCGTCGACGTGCTGATCGCGATGCTGTTCGCGGCGAGCCTGCATTTCATCATGGGGCCAGGTGGCATGCACTCCTTTGGCCATGCGGCGTATTTCGGGCTGGGCGCCTATGTCGCAGCGGTGTTCGTGAAGTCGGCAGGTCTGGGCGTGATGACCGCGCTTCCCCTGGGCGTCCTCGGCGCGGCGGTCGGCGCGGTTGTCTTCGGTTGGTTCAGCGTCCGGCTCTCCGGCGTCTATCTGTCCATGCTGACCCTGGCGTTCGGACAACTGGTCTGGGCCATCGCCTACCAATGGGATGCGGTAACTGGCGGAAGCAATGGGCTGATTGGTTTGCGGCCGCCGCAATGGCTGCGTTCGACCACTGCCTACTACTACTTTTCGCTCGCGCTCGCCTTAGGAGGTATCTGGTACATGCGACGGGCTCTGTTCTCGCCGTTCGGCTTCGCCGTGCGCGCCGTGCGTGACTCGGAGTTGCGCGCGGGCGCAATCGGGATCGATTGCAAGCGCGTGCAGTGGGCAGCCTTCGTTCTTGCCGGCACATTCGGCGGCTTGGCCGGGACGCTGTTCGCGTTCGCGAAGGGCAGTATCTCGCCAGAGGCCGTCCATGTGGCCAAGTCCATTGACGGCTTGGTCATGGTACTCCTGGGCGGCGTGCAGACCATCGCTGGGCCCATTGTCGGTGCATCGGTCTTCGTCTGGCTGCAAGACACGGTGGCTCGCAGCACGGACTACTGGCGTGCGCTGCTGGGATTGATCATTCTCACATTGGTCATCGTGTTCCCGGCCGGGATTGTCGGCTCGTTGCAGGTGATGGTTGAGTCGTTCAGAACGTCCCGCTCGCGTAAGGGGCCTGTCGCGGAGCCGGTGTCGGCCTTGGAGGTCAAGGCATGAGCTTGCTATCGGTACGCCATCTGAGCAAGCGTTTCGCGGGCGTGGCTGCGGTATGCGACGTGTCCTTCGAGGTGCAGGCAGGTGAACTGCTAGCGCTGATCGGACCCAACGGCGCGGGCAAATCCACCTGCTTCAATATGCTCAATGGTCAGCTCAAGCCCGACAGCGGGCAAGTCATATTGGACGGGGTTGATGTCGTGGGCAAATCGCCAAGGCAGGTCTGGAGCCATGGCGTCGGCCGCACGTTCCAGATCGCAGCGACGTTTGGTTCCATGACCGTCATGGAAAACGTACAGCTTGCATTGCATTCGCACAGGTCCAGCGTGTTCCATGCACGGCAGGCGATGTCGCACTCCTACAGACAAGAGGCTTTGTCGCTGTTGGAGCAGGTGGGTATGCAAGACCATGCGGACAGGCCCTGCAGCGTATTGGCCTATGGCGACGTCAAACGGGTGGAACTGGCGATTGCGTTGTCCAACAAGCCGAAACTGCTGTTGATGGACGAGCCCACCGCGGGCATGGGGCCGAAGGAGCGCAACGAACTGATTGCGCTGACCAAGCGCCTGGTGATCGAACAGAGGATCGGGGCGCTGTTCACCGAGCACAGCATGGATGTGGTGTTCGGCTATGCGGACCGGATGATTGTTCTGGCACGCGGCACGCTCATCGCGCAGGGCGACCCGCAGGCGGTCAGAGCAGATGCGCAGGTGCAGGAAGCTTACTTCGGCACCGGAAAGACGTTCACCAGCGAAGACTTGGACGGAGCCACGGCATGCCGACGAAAACCCTGTTGGAGGTCAAGGCCCTGAACGCCTACTACGGTCGGGCGCAGATCCTCTTCGGCATCGACCTGCATGTCAACGCGGGCGAGGTCGTGGCGCTCATGGGGCGCAACGGCGCCGGGAAGTCCACGACCATGAAAAGCATCATGGCCCTGGTGCGCAGACGCAGCGGCTCCGTTGTCTTTCGGGGCCACGAGATCTCCATGCTCCAGTCGCACCAGATCTCCCGCCTGGGCCTGGGCTTCGTGCCGGAGGAGCGTCGCATCTTCAGTGAGCTGACCGTCATGGAGAACCTGACGGTGGGCGCTCAACTGCCCCGCGAGGGTATGCGCGCGTGGACGACGGCCGAACTCTTTGCGATGTTTCCGAACCTCGGGCAAATGCCGCAGCGTCCGGGCGGCCATATGAGCGGGGGCGAGCAGCAGATGCTCACCGTGGCGAGGACTCTGATGGGCAACCCCTATCTGGTCATGCTCGATGAGCCCTCCGAGGGCGTGGCGCCGGTGATTGTCGAGCAGATGGCGCACATGATTCAGCAACTCAAGCGGCAGGGCCTTAGCGTGCTCCTGTCGGAGCAGAACATCCACTTCGCAAACCTGGTCTCCGACCGTGCCTATGTGCTCGAGCGGGGCCAAGTTCGCTTCTCGGGCGACATGCGAGAGCTGATCGCTGACAAGCAAATTCGCAGCCAGTACCTTTCCCTTTAAGAACATGCACGATCAATCTCCATCCGCCCCCGCCGGAAAACTATTCATCAAGAACGTCGGCCTCATGCTGACGGGTGACCTGAACGACCCAATCAAGGACGCCGACGCCGTCTTTTGTGAAGATGGGATGATCGTCGAGATCGGCCGGCTCGGTGACTTGGACTGTGAGCAAGCCGACATGGTCATCGATGCCAATGGCTGCGCGCTCGCCCCGGGGCTGATCGACAGCCACGTGCATCCGGTTTTCGGCGACTGGACTCCCAGGCAAAACCAGATCGGCTGGATCGAATCGTTTATGAACGGCGGAGTCACCTCCATGATCTCGGCCGGCGAAGTTCATCTTCCGGGCAGGCCGCGCGATATCGTTGGCATCAAGGCGTTGGCCATCACCGCCCAGCGCGCCTACGCGAACAGCCGCCCCGGAGGCGTGAAGCTGCTCGCGGGTGCTCCGGTCATTGAACACGGCATGGTTGAAGAGGATTTCCGAGAACTTGCCGCGGCGGGTGTGACCCTGCTTGGCGAGATCGGGCTGGGATCGGTCAAGGACGGGCCGACCGCACGCAAGATGGTTGAGTGGTCACGCAAGTACGGGATTCAGTCCACCATCCACACCGGCGGGCCCTCCGTGCCCGGTTCCGGCTATGTCGACGCCGAGATGGTGTTGGAAGCCGATGCCGACATCATCGGCCACATCAACGGCGGCCACACCGCCCTGTCGACCAAGCAGATCCGCTGTCTGTGCGAGGGATGTGGCAGAGCGATCGAGATCGTTCACAACGGCAACGAGTTTGCCGCGCTGTTCGCCCTCCGTTCGGCCAAGGAACTGCGGCAGTTGGACCGTGTCATCCTGGGGACCGATTCTCCTGCAGGGTCCGGTGTGCAGCCCACAGGCATCCTGCGGCTGATCGCCATGCTATCGAGCATTGGCGAGGTGCCCGCCGAGCAGGCCATTTGCTTTGCGACCGGAAACACCGCGCGCATACGCAATCTCAACTGCGGCTTCATTGAGGTCGGTCGCGCCGCCGACTTCGTCTTTCTCGACACTGCGCAGCATTCCTCCAAGTCCAACCTGCTAGAGAGCATTGCTGCCGGCGACTTGCCCGGCGTTGGCATGGTAGTGATCGATGGGCTGGTCCGCTGTGGCCGCTCCCGCAACACGCCGCCCGCTGCGCGTATTCCCCAAATTCTGCAACACGCCTGAAGGCGATTATCCAAGGAGATGACATGTCCAATGAGGTTCAGCTTGATCTCAGCCAGCACAACCCCCCTGAATATCGGAATCCCGATTCGATGGACTGGGAGATGGGCCGCTTCAAGAACAAGACGAAGTTCTTGTTCCACACCAACGCGGACCGCCCTACGGAGCCGAATGCGGGCTTCCTGCACTACGAGCCCGGTGCGGGCTTCCGCTTGCACAAGCACGATTTCGCCCAGGTCTGGTACGTGATCGACGGTGAGTTCAATATGGGCGGCAAGGTCTATGGGCCGGGGACCGTCGTATTCCATGGCGACCCCCACTACGAAGAGGCCATGACAACGGAAACGGGCGGCACGCTGTTCTTTGTTCAGTATCAGGGACCCACTACGGGCGCGCGCCCGGTTTACGAAGGTCGGATGAACGTCAAGGGCGAGGTCAAGGACGTCACCGCGACTGATCTCGAGCACTGACTTGAGCCGCGCCTGTCCTTTCGAAGCATGCCCGATGGCCGCTGAGAAGTTCTTTGCAAGAGCTGTGTGCCGACGCGTGCGGCATGTGCCCGGCTGCTGCGGGCGAATGGAAGAGCAGAGGACGCACCCGTCTGCGCAGGCCGCATGGTCCCAAGGGCCTCGGCCATGCGGCGGTGAAAAGCCGTATGCCCCCCATGCCGCGATCCATGCACCGCCACCATCGAGTACCCGTATGACCGCCGTTGCCCCGCCACGCACCCGAAACAAGGAAAGAACCAAGGCTAGGCTGCTTGAGGCGGCAGTGGCTGAATTTGGACGATTGGGATTCGAGGACATCAAGATCGATGGCGTGGCCGAGTCCGTTGGCCTGAACAAGAAGCTCGTCTACTACTACTTTGACGATAAGGACGGTCTTTTCGAGGCGGCAAAAGCGCAGGTCATGTCCAACATCCGTCTTTGGGCTGACAACTCGGGATTGGAGCGGATGGAGCTGAATGGCTTGCTGCTATGTGCCCTCGACTTCTTTGCGGCTCATCCCAAGCTGACAAGATTTCTTGTCAGCAACTGGGAGAGGATTGCCGAACAACAAGGCTTGAGTGGTTGGGGGCTCTACGAGTGCTTTGCAAATCAAACGATGTCCAAAGGTGACTCGCCCATGAAACTCTTTCCCTCTTCGCTCTTACTTGCCACTTTGCAGCTATCAACCATGGAGTATCTGGTGCGCTCGGAAAACGAAATCGCGAACCGGCCGATCCGACTGAGGATGGCGGCTTTGTTTTTGGGCTCGTTGTATGACTGCTTGCATCTGCCATCACGACATTGAATCGAACATTGTTAGGACATCGATCATGAGAATTCTTCTACGACCCTCGAGGGCACTTGCAGCTCGGTTGGGACAACGATTCAGGCGCTCGCTGGCGCTACCGCTCGTTGCTTCGAGCGTTGCGTTGCTCGTGCCGTTCGCCTCCAATGCTCAAAGCTATCCCAGTCGACCTGTGACCATTGTCATTGGCTTCGCGCCTGGAGGTATCACAGACATCTTCGCTAGAGAGCTTGGCCAGGAAGCTTCGAAGATTCTGAAGCAGCCGGTGATCATCGACAACAAACCCGGGGCCGCAGGATTGATCGCCAACGATCTGGTTGCGAGATCCAAAGCGGACGGCTACACCTTGCTGATGACGGCCAACAATCACACGATCAATCCGGCACTTCGAACCACCTTGAAGTTTGACGCGGTCAAGGACTTTTCGCCGATCACGCTGGTGGCGTCCACGCCCAATATCCTGGTCGTTCCCGCGAACTCGCCCTACAAGACCGTTGCTGACTACATCGCTGCGGCAAAGTCAAAACCTGGCGGCGTCTCCTATGGAAGCTCCGGTAACGGAACAGCCCCCCACATGGCTGGCGAGTATTTTGGGACCATCGTCGGCGCGAAATTCCTGCACGTTCCATACAAGGGATCGAATCAGTCGTTGCTGGCAGCCATTGCCGGCGAGGTTGATTCGACCTGGTCCGCGGCTGCGCTCACGCAGATCAAGGCAGGCAAGGTCAGGGCGCTGGGCGTGGCGAGTGCGAAGCGGCTTCCCTTCGCCGCCGACATTCCGACCTTTGCCGAACAGGGGGTCAAGGGGTTTGAGACGGAGGTATGGGTCGGGCTGCTCGGGCCCGCACACCTTCCGGATGAGATCGTCCAGAAGTGGAATTCGATGCTGCAAGAACTTCTGTCGCGTCCAGAAGTTCAGGAAAAGTTCAAAGTGAACGGGTACGACCCGATCCTGAATGTCGGTCCCGCAGTCTTCAAGGCGCGAATCGCCAGGGAGATTGGGGTGTACAAAAAGGTGGCCAGCGATGCCAATATTCAACCGGAGTGAATCATGACTGTCGAGACAAAAAACGAATTTGAAGTGCGTCCCCTTGCGGCACCCCTTGGAGCCGTTGTTGAGGGCTTTGATCTGGGACTGCTACCTGAGGGAGAGTGGCTCGGGGATCTCGAGGCTGCGTTGCATCAGCATCGAGTTCTGGTGTTTCGCAACCAGCGAATCGACGACGGCCAAATGCTGCACTTCAGCAAGTATTTTGGCAAGGAACTAGACATCCATGCGATGACCCAGTTCGCCAAGCCCGACAACCCGGAGGTCTTCGTGCTGTCGAACATCGTCGAAGACGGTCGCCAGATTGGGGCCGTGGATGCCGCGCAATATTGGCACAGCGACCTTTGCTATACGCGCACTCCCAGCCGTGTGTCCATTCTCTATGCCCTCGAAGTGCCGGTGAAGGGCGGCAGGGTGCTAGGGCCAACGGACTTCGCCGACACGGCGGCGGCCTACTATGCGCTGCCGACAGAGATCAAGGAGCAGCTGGAAGGCCGGAAGGCACGATTTGTAGCCTCCAAGAAGAAGCCAGGCCAGCGGGCCAGCCATTTCAACAAGATGAACAAGGACACCGAGTCCCGGTTAGAAGACTCCGTGGTTCACCCTGTGATTCGGACGCACCCCAGCACTGGAGAGAAGTCCATCTTCGTGAACGAGGGGTTCACCACTGAAATCCTCGATATGGAACAGGAGGAAAGCGAACGCCTCCTCAACTATCTGTACGCCTTCACGCGCCAGCCACGCTTCATCTACCGCCACACGTGGGCGCCAGGAGATGTCGTCATGTGGGACAACGCGCTGACCTTGCATCAAGGGGTAGGTGACTACGCGCTTCCTCAGCGCCGGCTGCTCTATCGGACCATCGTTAAGGGCACCGTGCCGTTCTGAAGCTCTGAAGCATGAAAACGGACTACCTCGCGCTCAAGGCCGCCGGACACTCTTTGTTCCGCATGACAAACCAGGGGCTTGATTGCTCCCTGGTGCGGGCTAACATGGAGCGAATCGTTTCGAACAGTGACTGGTTTTCTGTTTGGACGACTGTAGGCGCAGACTTTGAGAAACTCGGCGACACAGCAGCTATGCAGGGGCACTTGGTGAGTGCCGGTCAGCTTCTTACAAAGGCAGCCCTCGCGTACCACTTCGCTCAGTATCTTCACTTTGAGGATCTCGATGAAAAGAAGCGCGCTGCAGTGGCAAAGGTTGCGTGCTATACGCGAGCTTTGCCGCTGCAGCCGGTCCCCGGCATGCGGCTCGAGATTCCGTACAGCGGAAGGACGCTCGCTGCGGTTCTTCGGTTGCCACCGGGGGTAGCTCGGGTGCCGCTGGCTTTGCTTGTTTGCGGCTCCGACTCATCCAAGGAGGAACACTTCGCGATTGAGAGGGAGTTTCTCGCACGGGGCATGGCAACGCTCTCGTTCGACGGCCCCGGCCAGGGCGAAGTGTCCGATTGGATGCCGATGCGGCCTTCGTACCACGAAGCCGTTTCTGCTGTCATCGACTATGTGCAGGCGGAGGAGGGCATCGACCCGCATCGCATTGGCGTCGTCGGCTTCGGCTTCGGCGGCATGCTCGCGGTCAGCTCGGCGGCGGCCGACCAAAGGATTCGAGCGTGCATTTCGGTCAGTGGCTATTTCGACATGTGTGTGATGAATTGGGACGACCCGATTCGCAGTTGGCGCTTCGCCCATATCGTGGGAGTCGAATCGATCGCCGCGGCTCGTGAGGTCGCTCGTGACTTCACACTTGAAGACTGGTGTGATCGTCTCGAGTGCCCTGTCCTTGTCATGCATGGCCAGGCTGATGCAGGAATTCCTGCGGCCGCTGCAAAGAAAATTGCAGATCGAATTGGAGCCAACGCGGAGTACTGCCTAGTAGAAGCAGGGGTCCATTGTTTCCACAATGTCGCGTTTAGAACAACGCCACTGATTTGTGATTGGCTCGCTGCTCACGTGTAGCATGGCTTGCTGAGTGTTCCAGTTGAGCGATTGAATCGCATTGCTGCGCACATCAGTTCGCCAGTATGGCCGGGTGAGGCTGCAAGGGAAAAGAGCGGCGCCGCGCGACGTATGTTTTGTCCGACAGGTGTCCATGGTTTCAGTCATTGGAGACGACGACATGTCCATAGAACCGGACACAGGTGCCGCATTCTTCGCATGTGCCAGACCCTGCTCGGGGGCGCCGCTCGCGGCTGCGTCATGGGAGTCGGCATGGCACGGGCTTTGCACTTCGCTGGTCGCCTTTTCCATCCAACGGAGACAACAGCGAACAATCGTCAACCTCCCAGCCCGCTGTTGGTCCAACCGTGCAGTGATCTGCTGCTCGTAGCCACCGAAGGCATTCTTTCCATGCACGACAACGGAGATTTGCATGAGATCACTCTGGGCGAAGCTCGTTTGCCTGACGGGCGAGTTCGCCGCCGGTTCCGGAAGCAGCGATGGGACCGATCGCCACGCCATCGTGACGGGCGAATTGATCGCCAACTTGCTCTTCTGCTGTTGCCATACCCTTGTGAGCGCCGGCGCGGGACTGGTCTTTAGCGCGGCACGAGTTCCGGAATGGCCATCAACAACAGCGTCGTAAGTCGCTACCTCGCGATCTCGCTAGTGGCGGGAATCGTGCCGACGCTCGCAGTGGGCCTGCTGTACGACCGGTATGCGCAGGCGCTGATCGACGAGCTGGTCGGTGAGCGCCTGTCGGTCCAGCTCACGGCAATGTCGAAGCGCCTGGAGTCGTTTCTCGACGGTCGTCGCTATCAGGTGGAGACCTTGGCCAGTCACCCCGCCATGACCGCCTTGCTGCGCGCCGACATCAGCGACGCGGGCGAGGAGGCGCATGGGCTGCTGCAGCTGGAAGCCGATCTGCCGGACCTCTACGGCATCCTGCTGCTGGAAGACGGCGGCCGGCTGCGCCATTTCGTGCCCGGACAGGCGGCCGCCGGGCCGCCCTACTGGAGCGAGCAACCGTTCTCGATTGCTTCGCTGCCGGTCACGCGTTTCGACAACAATGAGGTGGTCGGTCCGGCCGCGCCGGGCGACGGCCTCGCCGGCTGGTTCCTGGTGCGCCATCCCCTGCCGGTCGCTGAGGGCGGGCGCCGGGTCGACATTGCGCTGCACGTACGCTTCTCCTCGCTGACTGAACTGATGGGCGGCCCTTCGGTGGCCGGCATCGTGCAGCCGGTTCTGAAAACGCCTGCCGGCTACTTCAACGCCGTCGGCGTGCGCGTCACCCCCGCCGAGCGCATGATCGCGGGCCCGGAGGTGTTGCCCGGCTGGCAACCGATGTTGCAGATCGAGCCCTCGGCGCTGCTCAGCCGTTTCGAGAATGCGCGGCGTGTGCTGCTGGTGGCCGTGCTCGGCACCGCCAGCGTCCTGGTGTTCCTTTTCTACCAGCTCGCGCGCAGTCTGCAGGGCCGCGTGGCACAGCTTGTGAGCGGAGTCGAAGCCATCGCGTCCGGCCAACTGGACCACCGCATCCAGGACCAGGGGCGCGATGAGATCGCGGCCGTATCGCGCGCCTTCAACACGATGGCGGAGGGCCTTGCCAACACGTTCGCCCGATTGGCACGCGCGCAGCGGCTCGCTTCGCTCGGCGAATTTGCCGCCGGCATTGCGCATGAGGTGCGCAACCCGTTGTCCGCCATCAAGACGACGGTGCAGGCGCTCGCCCGGCGCGAGGCCGATCCGCGTCGGCACCAGCTTCTGCAGGACGTGGAGACCGAGGTCACGCGGCTCACCCGCGTGGTGAGCGATCTATCTGATTTCGGCAAGCCGCGCCCTCCGGAACCGGCCGTGGCGCCGGTGCGCGAGATTTTCCGCCGGGTCGATGGCCTGGTGAAGGCCGAACTGAAGGCGCAGCGGCTGTCACTCGCGATCCAGGGCGACTCCGAGTTGCGCCTGTGGGTCGATGCCGACCATCTGATCCAGATCATGCTGAACCTGGTGCTCAACGCGATCCAGGCCACGCCGCCGGGCGGCCTGATCACACTGCGTGCGGCGCGCGCCGGCGACGGCTTCGGCGTGCTCGAGGTCCGCGATACGGGTCGTGGGGTGCCGCCCGAGGCGCTCGCGAAGCTGAGCGATCCGTTCTTCACGACCCGACCGAAGGGCATGGGCCTGGGTCTCAGCATTTCCCGGCAATTGGCCGAGTTGAATGACTGCACGCTCGTGATCGAGAGCCAGGTGGGCGCGGGCACGGTGGTCACGTTGCGCGTGCCGATGCCGCGAGAGGAGACATAGGCCTTGAAACAGGTGCTGGTGATCGACGACGAACCCGGCGTGCTGAAGGCACTGGTCTTCGCGCTGGAAGAGGAGGGATTTGGCGTCGCGACCGCGGTGGACGGCGCCGGCGGATTGGATGCCGCCTGTCGAGGCGCGCCCGACATCGTGTTGCTCGACGTGAACCTGCCGGACATGAGCGGGATGGACGTGCTCGCGCGGCTCGCCACGGATCGGCCCGGGCTGCCCGTGATCATGATCTCCGCAACGAGCGACACGCGGCTGGCCGTGAAGGCGGTGAAGGCCGGCGCAGCGGACTACGTGACCAAGCCGTTCGAGCTCGATGAATTGCTCTACACGCTGCGCGGCGCGCTGCAGAAGGCGCGCATGGCCAGTGAGATCGATTACCGGCGGCAGGAATCGACCGCCCACGACGGAGTGATCGGTACGAGCGCACAGGTCCGCGCGCTGGCGGCGACCATCAGCCGCATTGCGGCGAGCCAGACCAAGCGTGTGCTGGTGCTGGGCGAGTCCGGCACCGGCAAGGCGCTGGTGGCGCGCGCCATCCACACGGCGAGTGCGCGCAGTGGAGGGCCCTTCGTCGAGGTGAACTGCGCCTCGCTGCCGGAGCAACTGATCGAGGCGGAGCTGTTCGGTGCGGAGAAGGGCGCCTACACCGGGGCGACGCAGCGGCGCGTGGGGCTGGTCGCGCTGGCGGACGGCGGCACACTGTTCCTGGACGAGATCGGCGAGCTGCCACTGGCACTGCAGGCCAAGCTGCTGCACTTCCTGGAAGACGGTCAGTACCGCCCAGTGGGTGGCACCCGTGGCGTGACCGCCGACGTTCGGGTGGTGGCCGCGACCAACCGCGACCTGGCCTCCGAGGCTTCGCGGGGCCGCTTCCGCGAAGACCTGTACTACCGGTTGAACGTGCTGCCGATCGCCCTGCCGACCCTGCGGGAGCGCGATGACGACGTGCTGGTACTGGCAGATCATTTCGCCGCGCGCTATGCCAAGTCCGAACGCTGCGAGCCGATCCGCTTCTCGCCCGACGCGCGAGCCTGCCTGACGGCCTACGCATGGCCCGGCAACGTGCGCGAGCTGAAGAACCTCATCGAGCGTCTCACCATCCTCCATCCCGGCAGCGTGATCGAGCGTTCGCAGCTGCCCTCCGACCTGGACAGTGGGGAGGTGCGCTCGGCGGCCATCGAGCAGAAGCTGGCCGTCGAGGAGGAGAAGCTGCTGCGCGATGCTCTGGCCCGCGCGCAGGGCCATCGTGGCAGGGCCGCGGACCTGCTGGGCATCTCCCGCCATGCGCTGCTGCGCCGGCTGCAGCGGCTCGGGATCGATGGGGAGGGCCGCCCGTGAGGATTCGTGATCTGCTTCGCTGCGCCGCCACGCTGGTGATGGCCTGCCTGGCTGCAACCGGCGCCCATGCCCGCGTAGAGCTGGGGGCACCTGTTGGGCAGGCCGACATCACCATTGGCTGCCTCTACCCCCTGGCGGGCCGGGCCGCGATCTACGGCCGCGACAGCATCGCGGCGATCAAGCTGGCGCTCGCCGAGCTGGATGCTGAGCGCGCGCGCGACTGGCGCCCGCGGCTGCGAGTGATCGTGGAAGACGACCGCTCCAAAGCGGCCTATGGCGTTCGGCTGGCCAGCCAGTTCATCGATCACGACAAGGCGCAGTTCCTCTGCGGGGTGGTGAGCTCCGGTGTGGCGCAGGCGGTGAGCCGGCTGTCGCGTGCGCGCAAGGTGATCTTCGTCGGCACCGACCACGCCTCCTCGCGGCTCACGATCGAGGACTTTCACCGCTACTATTTCCGGGTTTCGAACGACACCTACACTTCGATGGCGGCCGGCGCGAAGTACCTTGCCGAGCAGCAGCGCGAGCGTGGTTGGAAGCGGGTGGCATTCCTGGGGCCGGACTACGACTATGGCCACGTCATGTGGGCCGACCTGCAACGCAGCCTGGCGGCCAGCGGCGCGAACTATGAGGTCGTTGCACAACTCTGGCCCAAGCTCTACGAACCCGACTACTCGGCGTACCTGACGGCCCTGATGCGCTCGCGGCCGGACGTGATCGTGACAGGCCTTTGGGGGGGCGACTTCCTCGCCTTCCTCGCGCAGGCCCACTCCAGCGAACTGCTCGGCAAGGTGCCGATAGCCAACTTCGATGCAGGTGGCAATTACGACGTGCTGGTGGCGCTGGGCGACCTGGCGCCGCCGAATCTCGTGCTCTCGGCGCGCCATCACAACAACTGGCCCGACACGCCGCGCAACCACAAGTTCGTGGCCGACTTTTTTGCGGCGGAGGGGCGCTATCCGACCTATGCGGCAGAGGGCGCCTATGCGGGGATCCTGGCCATTGCGCGCGCGGTGGCCAAGGCCGGCAAGCCATTCGACGTCGAGAAGGTCGTGGGAGCGCTGGAGGGGCTCTGCCTGGAATTGCCGGAGGATCCGCCCGGGTTTGCCTCATGCATCGACCGCGAAACGCACCAGATCGCGCAGGCGCAGGCGATCGGGGAGATGGTGGTCGACACTCGGTTTCCGCCGGCCCGGGTGATGCTGGGGCGATGGCGGGTCTATCCCGCGGAACAACTGCGGCCGTCGCCGGAGCTGGTGCGGGAGCGCAGGCGGGCTGCCGGGGCGCCGTAGGCAACTCACTGTCACTTCCGCGAAGGCCACAGGGCTGAATCCGGCATGCGCGGTTTCCGCGCGACCCGACCGCTGCCGTGCGCGGAATCCGCGCAACACCTCTCCACAAATTACGCCCAAGTCCTTGATCCACAAGGCTTTCACGACGTGGCACGCTCCCTGCGATGTTCCTCGTGAGTGCAACCCAAAACTCACAAGGAGACAACGTGACCCTGAAGTTCCCCCTCACGCGCCTGGCTCGCAGCTTCGCGCTCGTCACTGCCGGCGCCGTCTTCGCGCTGCCGGCCGCCGCCGACAACGGCAAGTTCCGCATCGGCGTGGTGACCTTCCTGTCCGGCGCCGCCGCGGGCCCTTTCGGCGTGCCCGCCGCCAATGCCGCCAAGCTCGTGGTCGACGCGCTCAACAAGGGTGCCTTGCCCGCGCCCTACAACACCAAAGGCATCAGCGGCGTCGAGATCGAGATGGTGCTGATCGATGAGAACGGCGGCGCCACCAAGCAAGTGGAGGAATACCGCAACCTTGTGCAGCGCCAGAAGGTCGACATGGTGATCGGCTACATCTCCTCCGGTGACTGCCTCGCGATTGCCCCGGTGGCCGAGGAGCTCAAGACCCCCACGGTGTTCTTCGACTGCGGCACCTCTCGCCTGTTCGGCGAGACGCTGAAGAGCCCGAAATACGTATTCCGCACAGGCCTCGACGCCGTGGTCGACAACGTGGCCGCTGCCCGTTACATCGTGGAGACGAAGCCGAACGTGAGTTCGGTCGGCAGCATCCAGCAGAACTATGCCTGGGGCCAGGATGCCTGGGCCGACTTCAGTCTCGCTTTCAAGCAGCTCAAGCCGGACGTCAAGGTCGTTTCCGAGCAGTGGCCGAAGCTGGGCCAGGGCCAGTACGGTGCCGAGATCTCCGCGCTGGCCGTCAGCAACCCCGACCTGATCCACTCCAGCTTCTGGGGCGGCGACATGGAGGCGCTGGTGCTGCAAGGCGGCGCGCGCGGCCTGTTCGACAAGCGCGTGATGCTGCTGACTGCGGGTGAGACCGGCTTTGAGCATTTCAAGGACCAGACGCCCAACGGCACGATCGTCGGCGGCCGCGGCCCGTTTGGCGCCTTCGCGCCGAAGAACGCGCTCTCCGACTGGCTGCGCGCGACCTACAGCGCCGCGCACAAAGAGCAGCCGACCTACCCCGCGTTCAAGATGATGCAGGCCATCCTGGGCATGAAGGCGGCCGCGGAGAAGGCGGGCAAGCCCGGCACCATGCCGACGCAGGAGCAGGTGATCGCGGGCCTCAAGGGTCTCTCCTTCGAATCGCCCAGCGGCACGGTGCGCATGAGCCGCGCCGGTGGCCATCAGGCTGTACAGGGTGTTGCCTACGGCGAGTACCAGTATGACCCCAAGACCCGCAAGGCCACCATCACCAATGTGAAGGACTATCCGGGCGACTGCCTGATGCCCCCCGATGGCACAAGCCATGCCGACTGGATCAAGGCGGGCTTCCCGGGTGCCAAGTGCAGCCGAACATCGCCTGAGACCACGGAGCGCACCTCGTGAGCACCTTGCTGGCCATCGTCATCGACGGCGCCATCTACGCCTCGTGGCTGTTCCTCGTAGCTGCCGGCCTGACGGTGATCTACGGGGTGATGCGCATCCTCAACATGGCACACGGCAGCTTCTACGCGATCGGCGCCTACTGTGCCGCCTCGCTCACGGGCTGGTACTTCTCCGGCGAGTCCGGGACCAGTCCGTACTGGAGCTACCTGCTGCTGTTCGGCTGCGCCGTCGTCGGCGGCCTGGTTGTGGGCGTGCTGGTGGAGCAGGGGCTGCTGCGCCACCTGCGCGGCCGCGATGAGATCCTGATGGTGATCGTCACTTACGCGCTGCTGCTGATCCTGGAGGACGTGGTGAAGCTGGTGTGGGGCGTCAACCCCTACATGGCGTACCAGCCCTACCGTCTGCTTGGGCAGAGTTCGGTCACGGATTCACTGCGCTTCGCCAACTACGACCTCGCACTGGTGGCGATCTCGCTCGCGGTCGGCGCCGCCGCATGGTGGGCGCTGAACCGTACCGACAAGGGGCGCGTGCTGCGCGCGGTGATCCACGACCGCGAGATCGCCACAGCGATGGGGGTGAACGTCAACCTGATGTTCGCCATCACCTTCGCGATCGGTTCCATGCTCGGTGCGCTTGCCGGGGCACTCACTGCCCCGGCCATCTCCGTCACGCCGGGCATCGGTGTCGAGGTGATCGTGCTGGCGTTCGCCGTGGTGGTGGTGGGCGGCCTGGGCAGCGTCGGCGGCGCCGCTGCAGGCGCGGTGCTGGTCGGTCTCGCCCGTTCCTTCGCTGTCCATCTGGCGCCGCAGATCGAGCTGTTCGTGATCTACGGCGTGATGTTCCTGGTGCTCGCGTTCCGCCCGCAGGGCCTGTTCGGCCAATTGCAGCCTCGAAAGATCTAGATGAAATTCAAGACCGAACTGGGGCTGCCGCTGGTGGCCGGGGCGATTGCTGCCCTGGGCTGGGCCGGGCCCGACTGGTTGAGCTTCCTGCTCACCCTGGCCTTTGCCAAAGGCCTGGTGGTTCTCGGGGTGGTGCTGCAAATGCGCGCCGGCCTCGTCTCCTTCGGCCAGGCGCTGTACTACTGCATCGGCGGCTACGCTGCCGGCCTGGCCGCCAAGCACCTGGGCATCCAGGATGCCTTCGTGCTGCTGGCGCTCGGCGCGGTGGCCTCGCTGGCGATGGCTGCGCTGTGCGGCCTCATGGTGGCGCGCTACCGCGACATCTTCTACGCCATGCTTTCGATGGCGCTGTCGATGATCGTCTACGGCATGCTGGTGAAGTCCAGCGCGCTCGGCTCCACCGACGGCTTCAACGTGGCGAACCCGAGCTACCTTGGCTTCCAGCCGGATCCGTCACAGGCCAAGCGCGTCGCCTTTCTGGTCACGTTGGCGATCGCGCTGGTTGCGGCCCTGGCTTGCCACCGCGTGCTGCGCTCGCGGTTTGGTCGCCTCTCGGAGGCCGTGCGCGAGAACGAGATCCGGGTTGACTTCCTCGGCATCTCGCCGCTCGGGCTCGTCTACCTGAACTACTGCGGCGCGGCCGTCCTGTCGGCGCTCGGCGGCGGCCTGATCGCCATCGCCACCGGCCATGTGGATCCCGACATGGCGTTCTGGGCCACCTCGGGCGAGTTCGTCTTCATGGCCCTGCTCGGCGGCACGGCGCATGTGGCGGCACCGTTCGTGGCAGCCATCGTGTTCTCCGCGGTGCGCACCTTCGCCATTCAGGAGGCGCCGCACCTGTGGCAGCTCACGCTGGGCAGTGTCCTGCTGGCACTGATCCTGTTCTTGCCCAAGGGCTTGTGGAGCCTGGTGTCCCGCAGACGTGCCGCCGTTCCGGCCGAGGTTCCGCACGTGACGAAGGAGGTGACCCCATGAGTGTGCTCGAAACACGCCAGCTCACTCGCACCTTTGGTGCCGTGGTCGCTGCCAAGTCGCTGGACGTGACCATCCAGCGCGGCGAGATCGTCGGAGTGATCGGCTCCAACGGCGCGGGAAAGACCACATTCATCAACATGGTGACCGGGTACCTGCCGCCCACCTCGGGCGACATCCTGTATGAGGGCAGCTCGGTGCTCGGGATGAAGCCGCGCCAGATCACGCGCCTCGGCCTGGCGCGCTCGTTCCAGGTCGCGCAGCTGTTCCCCCAGCTCACCGTGCTCGACAACGTGCTGATGGCGCTGGCGGCGGCCCACGAAGCGCAGCCCTCCGTGCTGCGGCGCTTCGAAACTGCGGAGGCGGTGCGCGAGGCCCGCCGCATCCTGCAGGCCTTCGGCGTGGCGCACTACGCGGACAGCGAGGCCAGTGCCGTGCCGCAGGGCGCGCGCAAGCTGGTCGACATCGCGATGGCCCTGGTCTCGAAGCCGCGCATGCTGCTGTTGGACGAGCCCACCAGCGGCGTGAGCGCCGACGAGAAATTCCCCTTGATGGATACCGTGATGGCCGCCGTGCGGCAAAGCGGCGTCACGGTGCTGTTCGTGGAGCACGACATGGAAGTGGTGGAGCGCTACGTCTCGCGCATCCTGGCGTTCTACAGCGGCGAGATCATTGCCGACGGGCCGCCGGCCGCGGTGCTGGGCAACGCGCGCGTACAGGAGTTGGTGGTCGGCAAGCGGGCTCCGGCACGCGAGGAGGCTCTTGCATGACCGGGCTCGCCCTCGACATCCAGGGATTGGACGTCGCCATAGCCGGCACGCCCATCCTGCGCAATGTGAGCCTGAAGTTGTCGCAAGGCAGCATGGCTGGCCTGATCGGCCGCAATGGTGCGGGCAAGACCACGCTGATGCGGGCAGTCATGGGGCTGCTTCCCTCGCGCTCGACGGCGCTCGTGTGCGCCGGCGAGTCGCTCGCGCGCCTGGCGCCGCACACCCGCGCCGGCCGCGGCATCAGCTATTTGCCCGAGGAACGACGCCTGATCCCGGCGCTCACGGTGGAGGAGAACATCCTGCTGCCCGCCTGGGCCAACAGCATCCGCGACGCCCGCGAGCGCCTGGCCTGGATCTACGACCTGATGCCGGAGCTGAACGAGCACCGCCACCGCCGCGCGCTGCAGCTCTCGGGCGGCCAGCAGAAGCTGGTGGCCTTGGGCCGCGCGCTGATGCCGGGGCGCAAGCTGCTGCTGCTGGACGAACCTTTCGAGGGGGTGGCGCCGGTGCTTTCGCGCCGCCTCACCGAAGTGGTGGCCGAGCTGGGGCGCGGTGGCCTCACCGTGCTGCTCAGCGAATCGGACGACAAGCATTCGGCAGACCTGGTGGACCAGGTCTGGCGCATCGAACGTGGCGTGGTGCACGCTGCCTGACAAGGGAACCGAAATGACAGGATTCAATTTCGAAACCACGCCGCGCATCGTCTGCGAGCAGGGCGGCTCTGGCCGCCTCGGCGAACTCGCCCGCGGGCTCGGCGTGCGCCATTTCTTCCTCATCACCGACCAGCCCTTGCTGCAGGCCGGCCTGCTGGCGCCCGCGCTGGCAAGCCTGCGGATCGCGGGAATCGCCGCCACCGTTTATTCCGACGTGCTGCCCGATCCGCCCGAGGAGCGGGTACTCGCCGCCGTGCAGGCCGCCCGCGAAGCGGGCGCCGATGGCGTCGCGGGCTTCGGCGGTGGCAGTTCCATGGACACCGCCAAGCTCGTGGCCTTGCTGGCGCGCACGCCGGCGGCGCTGCAGGATATCTACGGGATCGGCCTGGCGCAGGGGCCGCGCCTGCCGCTCGTGCAGGTGCCGACCACCGCCGGCACCGGCTCGGAAGTGACGCCGATCGCGATCGTCACCACCCCGACTTCCGAGAAGAAGGGCGTGGTCTCTCCCTTGCTCTACCCTGACTTCGCGCTGCTCGACAGCCACCTCACGCTGGGACTGCCGCCCCGCCTTACGGCGATGACGGGAATCGATGCCATGGTGCACGCGATCGAGGCCTTCACGTCGCGCCACAAGAAGAACCCGATGTCGGACGCGCTGGCGCTGAAGGCGTTGGCGCTGCTGTATGCCAACCAGCGCAAGGTGCTCGAAGAGCCGCGCAACGGCACGGCGCGCGAGCACATGCTGCTTGGCTCGCTGCTGGCGGGCATGGCGTTCGCGAACGCGCCGGTGGCGGCGGTGCATGCGCTGGCATATCCGCTGGGCGGCCATTTCCACGTGCCGCACGGCCTGTCGAACGCGCTGGTGCTGCGGCCGGTGCTGCGTTTCAACCTGGAACATGCGGCGCCGCTCTACGCGCAGCTGGGCGAAGTGATCGGCACGGCGCGGCCCGGCCAACCTCCCATCGAAGGCGCCCGGGCGTTCGTCGATGCCATGGCCGCGCTGGTGGCCGTGATGCCGTTCGAGCAGAACCTGCGCGATGTCGGCGTGGACCGGATCGACCTGCCGATGCTGGCGGAGGACGCACTCAAGGTCCAGCGCCTGCTGGTGAATAACCCGCGGGACGTGGCGCTTGCCGACGCGCTCGCGCTCTACGAGGAGGCTTTCTGATGGTGCAGTTGAAGGATACGGCGTTGCTGAAGCGCCTGGCGTTCATCGGCGGCGAGTGGGTCGCTACGCAGGGCGGCGAGTCGCACGAGGTGTGCAACCCGGCCAACGGCGAAACGATCGCGGCCGTTCCCGACATGGACGCCGCCGACACCGATCGCGCCATCGCCGCAGCCCAGGCCGCGCTGCCCGCCTGGCGCGCGCGACCGGCAAAGGAGCGCAGTGCCTTGCTGCGCCACTGGCATGATCTCGTGATTGGCGCGGAACAGGACCTCGCGCTGATCATGACCTTGGAGCAGGGCAAGTCGCTCGCCGAAGCGCTGGGCGAGGTGCGGTACGGCGCTTCGTTCATCGAATGGTTCGCGGAAGAGGGCAAGCGCGCCTACGGCGACCTGATCCCGGCACCGACGGTCGACCGTCGTCTGATGGTGATGAAGCAGGGCGTGGGTGTCACCGCGGCCATCACGCCGTGGAACTTCCCCATCGCGATGATCACGCGCAAGGTTGCGCCTGCACTGGCCGCGGGTTGCACCTCGGTCGTGAAGCCCGCAGAGGCGACGCCGCTGTCGGCTCTCGCGCTGGCCGAACTGGCGCAGCGTGCCGGCATTCCGGCCGGCGTGCTCAACGTCGTCACGACCGCGAGGCCGGCGCTTGTCGGAGGAGCGCTTACGGCCAGCCCGGTCGTGCGCAAGCTCTCGTTCACCGGCTCCACGCCCGTTGGCAAGCTGCTGATGGCGCAATGCGCCGCCACGGTCAAGCGCGTTTCGATGGAACTGGGCGGTAACGCACCTTTCATCGTTTTCGACGACGCTGATCTGGACCTCGCCGTGCAGGGCGCGATCGCTTCCAAGTACCGCAACGCGGGCCAGACCTGTGTCTGCGCCAACCGGTTCCTGGTGCACGAGGCCGTGTTCGATGCCTTTGCCGAGCGGCTGGTGCGCGCAGTGGAACAGCTGAAGGTCGGTGCCGGCGTCGAGCCCGGGGTGCACATCGGGCCCTTGATTGACGGCCGGGCGCTGGCCAAGGTCAGCCGTCTGGTCGATGAAGCGCGAAGCCAGGGCGCACGCGTGCTGGCGGGTGGTGTTGTGCACGCCCTGGGGGGCAACTTCTACACGCCGACGGTCCTGGCTGGCGTCACGAGCGAGATGGCCGTTGTGCGCGAGGAGATCTTCGGGCCGGTCGCACCGTTGATGCGGTTCGCGAGCGACGATGAGGCCGTGCAGCTCGCCAATGACACGCCCTTCGGTCTAGCCGCCTACTTCTACACGCGCGACGTGCGCCGAGCCTGGCGTGTCGCCGAGCGGCTCGAGTACGGCATGGTCGGCGTCAACGAGGGCCTGATCTCCAACGAAGTAGCACCGTTCGGCGGCATCAAGGAGTCGGGGGTAGGGCGCGAGGGTTCGAGGTATGGGCTCGACGAGTACCTCGAAACCAAGTACGTCTGCCACGGCGGGGTCTGAGCCGCGGCGGGCTCTTTCGAACACGAGCGCGTCTATCAGTCAGAGGAGACACCAATGAACCCTATCCGGAGACGAGCATTCTGTGCCGCGGCAGCCTCGGCGCCGTGGATCGTGTCTGCGCGCGGCAGCGAACCAGGCGTCTCTGACAACAAGGTGGTGTTCGGTCAGACCATCGGCTTCGACAGCGTCTGGGGCAGTCTCTACCGCAACTATACCGACGGGCTGCTCGCCTGCTTCGCGCAGGTGAATGCGCAAGGCGGCATGCATGGCCGCCAGCTCTCGGTGGTGCGCCGGGAGGACAACTACGTCATCGACAAGGCGCTCACGAACGTCCGTGCGTTCGGGCAGGGTGCGGATGTATTCGGACTCGCATGCATCGGCGGCACCGGCATCACGCTGGCCGCGATGCCGCTGCTCGAGGAGTATCGGCTGCCGGCGGTGGGCACACTGACTGGAGCCGACGGAGCTCGTGTTTACAACCGCTACCTCTTCCACACGCGCACGGCCTACTCCAATGAGGTCGAGAAGATGGTGGAGCATCTCGCGACGATCAGTACACGCCGCATCGCGGTGGTCTACCAGGACAACGCTTTCGGCAAGAGCACCCTGGCCGCTGCACACAAGGCGGCGCAGCGGTTCCATGCGCAATTGGTGGCGGACGTCCCGCACCCCGCGGAAAACTGGGACGGCCGGGGCATGGCCGCGACGCTCGTGAAGGCTGCTCCCCAGGCCGTGCTGCTGTTCACGTCGCCGAGTACGGTGGCCGACCTGATGAAGCAGTACAAGGCGCAGGCACTTGCGGCGCTGCCTTCGCCCTGGGTCCTCTCGGTCACATCGGTGCCCAAGCTGTTCGAGTTGCTGGAGGCTGACGTCCGCGGCATCGCGATCACGCAGGTGATGCCGCATCCACTCGGCTCGTCGCGCGCTGCGCGCAACTTCCGTTCCGTGATGGCTCGGCATGGCAACGAGGACAACCTGTCTTACGAAACCCTGGAAGGCTTCATGACCGGCCGGGTGATTGTGGAAGGCTTGCGGCGCGCCGGCCGCAATCTCACTCGCGACGGCTACATACGCGCGCTCGAAAGCTTCGAGCTCCAGAGCTTTGACGAGCTCGATTGCCGATACACAGCCTCGAGCCACCTGGGCCCATCCTTCGTGGAAGTGACGCTGCTGGGAGCTGGCGGCACCGTGCTGCGCTAGTGGCGGGCACTCGAAGTTGTTGTACTTGTATTTCTTGAGGCAATGCGCCTGCATTTGAGGCGGCGCACCCTTTGGGGATGCCTGATCTTCAGCAAGATAAGGATCTGTAGGCGGCGGAATACATGAATGCGACACATGCCAAAGGCCCGGAAGAATACGACGCCTTCCTCAATCTGGTCGACTTCAAATGGCTCATGGCTGGCGTGGGCTGGCGGGTCAATCTGTCGCGCCTGCAGAGCGATGGCGCCTATATCGATGAGTGCCTGCAGCGCGCTCTGAGGAGCGACTCCGAGTTGCTGCGGGAACGCAGCGTCGAGTTGCTCGGCTTGCGGCGCAGCACGAACGCGCACAGCGACGTTGATATGCCGAGCGCATCCAACGGCCTGGCACATGATGGGCGCTGAATGAGGCCGTCCGATTTGCTGCCTGCGCGTTGAACTGGAATTGGTAATTCACGGGGGCTGCTGAGGTATGCCTCAAGCCAGGTACGGATAGGTACATAGCTGATCGGCGCGGGCGGGACCGTCAGCAACGCGCTTGTCAGCAGGCAAACCCGGACCATGCCGAGCCCGGCGACGCAGTGCAAGTGCCGGGACCAACAATGTCGTCTTGCCCCTTGGTGCGCGGCCCGATGCCACCGCGCCATTTGGCCGAACAGCCTACGACGATCGGGCGTCTCCGGCCAGGAAACGTTCGACTAACGCAAACTGCTCCGGCGTGTTCAACGCGGGCGCGTGGCCGCATCCCTGGATCTCGACCACCACCGCGAGCGGTCCGCGCGTGCGCATCTGCTCCGCGGCGTCCGGCAGCAACAGGTCCGAGTGCGCGCCACGCAGGCAAAGCACGGGCACGTCGAGGCTGTCCCATGCCGGCCACAGCCCTTCCGGGTTGCTTGACTGCAACTGCATCGCGATCCCCGGGTCATAGTGCGGAGTGACACGGCCATCGGGCAACCGGCGCACCGAGGTTTCCGTGAGGCGTCGCCACTGCGCGTCGGAGAGGCGACCATACGGTGCATAGACAGTGCGGAAGTACGCTTCGAGTTCGCTCACGCTGCCGAAGGCCGGTGGTCGGCTGGCATAGGTGAAGATGCGTTCGACGGCCTCAGGGGCCGGGCACGGGCCGATGTCATTGATGACCAGCCGGCGCAGCCGGCCTCTGAGCGTCGTGGCGGCGGCCAGGATGCCGATCGCGCCGCCCATCGACGTGCCGAGCCAGTGGAAATGCGACAGCCCGAGCTGGTCGACGAGCGAGGCGGCCAGCCGCACATAGAACGGCAACGTGTATTCGTTCGCAGGGTCCGGGCTCCATTGCGACAGGCCGCGTCCGATGGTGTCGGGGCAGATGACGCGGTAGCGTTGCGCCAGCTGCGCGGCGATGTCGTCCATGTCGCGGCCAGTGCGAGCGAAGCCGTGCCAGGCGATCACCGCGTCGCTCGCGGCGTCCGGCCCGGCCCACTCGGTGTAATGCAGTTCGCGCCCTTCGCAGCGCAGGTAATTCGATGTCGGCTTCATGGCTCGGACCCCCGCGACATGCGTAGGCGGCCGACGATGCCGCTGGGGAAGTGGTACACGGACAGCACGAACAGGATCCCCAGCCATAGCAGCCAGCGCTCCGGTGACACGAATTGGGGCAGGAGCGGCAGGCCGCTCAGCACCGAACCGCCGAGCTTTAGTAGATCCTGCAGGTAGTTCTGCGCCAGCACGAACAGCGCCGCGCCGACCACCGCGCCATACATTGTTCCCATGCCGCCGATCACGACGATGAGCAGCACGTCGAGCATGATCTCGAACGACAGCGTGGTGTCCGGCCCGGTGTAGCGCAGCCACAACGCGAGCAGCGCACCGGCGAGCGTGGCGAACAAGGCCGAGAGCACGTTCGACACGGTGCGATACGCCACCGTGCGGAAGCCGAGCGCCTCGGCCCTAAAGTCGTTCTCGCGGATGGCCTGCAACACGCGGCCGAACGGCGAATTGACGATGCGCAGGAGGGCGAGGAAGCTCGCCGCGACCACCACCAGCAGGAGGTAGTAGGTGAGCACGCGGCCGTCGATCGTCACGCCGAGCAGCGGCTGCTCGAAAAGCTCGAACGAGGGCGACAGCCATTCCGGGGTGCGGAAGCTGAGCCCGTCCTCGCCGCCCGTGATATGGCTCAGCTGCGAGGCCAGCGTCAGGAAGCCCGATGCGACCGCCAGTGTGATCATCGCGAAGAAGATCGCCTTGACCCGCAGGCTGAAGAGACCGATGGCCACTGACAGCAGCAGCGAGAGCAGCAGCGCCGCGCTGAGCCCGACGAGCACCGAACTCGCGCCGGCACCGAGGCGGCTGCTGGCGATCGCCACGCCGTAGGCGCCGATGCCGAAGAACATGGTGTGCGCGAAACTCACCACGCCGGTATAGCCGAGCAGCAGGTCGTAGCTCGCCACCAGCAGGATGAATACGAGGGCCTTGGCGGCGACGCCCAGCGCCTTGTGGCCGGGAAAGAGGAACGGGGCGAAAGTCAGCGCGATGGCAATGAGCACCAGCGCCAGGGCGAGCCAGCGGCTGCGCGGTGCGTCGTGGGAGAGCAGTCGGTCGATCATCGTGCTTGCCCTCATTGCTGCCCGACGGGATAAAGGCCGTTCGGGCGCCACAGCAGCACGGCCACCATCAGCGCGATGGTGGAGAAGAGCGCGAGCTTCGGCATCAGAAAGCCGGCGTAGTTGGCGACCAGGCCCACCATCAGGGCACCCACGAAGCAGCCAAACGTGGACCCGAGTCCGCCGATGATGATGACGGTGAAGATCAGCACGTTCACCTGAGTGCCGATCTGCGGCACCACGCTCTGCTGGTACAGCGCCCAAAGCGCACCGCCCAGGCCGGCCAGTGCCGAACCGGCGACGAACACGCCGATGAAGAGCCGCCGTATCCGGTAGCCCAGCGCCTCGACCATCTCGCGGTCCTGTACGCCGGCGCGTACGAGCAGGCCCACCTTGGTGCGGGTCAGCACCCACAACATCGCCACGAAGACAACGCTGCCGACAGCGACCGCCAGCAGCCGGTACTTCTCGACGGACGCATCGCCGAATGAGATGGAGCCGCGCAGCGCCTGCGGCAGCGGCACGGCCAGCTGGTCGGGCCCCCAGAAGACCTTGATCAGCTCCTCGCCGATGATCAGGCCGCCCATCGTGACCAGGATCTGCCTGAGCGGCATGCCGTAGACGGGACGCACCAGCAGTCGCTCGAAGACGAGCCCGGAGACCGCAACCATTGCCGCGGCGGCGAGCATCGCGGCGAGCACTGCGGCAGCGTTCAGCCACAGCGATTCGCTGCCGACCCAGGCGCCCAGCGCCAGCATGGTGGTCATGGCGACATAGGCACCCAAGGCGATGAATACGCCGTGGCCGAAGTTCAGAACGTCCATCAGCCCGAACACCAGCGTGAGGCCGGACGAGACGAGGAAGATGATCATGCCCATCGCCAGGCCGGCGACGGTCAGCGTCACCCAGGTGCCGGTGTGGCCGACAGCAGGCAGCGCGAGGGCCGCCAGTGATGCAAGCAGGGCCAGAGGCCGCAGGTCGAAGCGCGCCTGCGGCACCGCGGCCGAAGGCGCGGGCAAAGTGGCGGTGGTCATTGGTGTACTCCCAGAGAAAGGCCGAGCAGCCGCTGCTGCAGCGCTTCGTTGTCGGCCAGGTCGGCCATCGCGCCCGTGTGCACGATGCGCCCGTTGTCCATCACGGCGACGCGGTCGCCGATGGCCTTCGCCATGGCGAAGTTCTGCTCCACGAGCAGCACCGTCGTGCGCTGCCGCTTCAGCTCAGCGAACGCGCCAATCAGGTTCTGCACCATCGCCGGCGCAAGCCCCTTGCTGGGCTCGTCGATCAGCAGCAGAGCGCGCGGCTCGATGATCGCGCGCGCGATCGCGAGCATCTGCTTTTGGCCACCCGAGAGCTTTCCTGCCGGATACAGCCAGAACTTCTTCAGGGCGCCAAAGAGCGAAAGGACCCACTCCAGCCGTGCCCCGTCCAACGCGTCGGCGGTGGCCGCCCCTCGCGCGGCGAGCACGAGATTCTCCTTGACCGTCAGGTCGGCGAAGATCCCCATTTTTTCCGGGACATAGGCGATGCCGAGCCGCGCGATCTCCGGCGTGGCCAGCGCCCCGATCGGTGCGCCGCGGAAGTGCAACGCACCGCGCGAGGCACGCCAGAGGCCCATGATCGTTCGCAGCGTGGTGGTCTTGCCGGCACCGTTGCGGCCCAGGAGCATGGTGACATCGCCCTCTCGCACATCCAAGTCCACGCCGTGGAGGATGTGATAGGCACCGATGTGCGTGTGGACGTCCTTCAATTGCAGCAAGGCGGTCATGCGGGCTGCTCCTGTGGCACGACGCCGAGATAGGCTTGTTGCACGACGGCCGACGCCATCACCGCACCGGGATCGCCTTCGGCCACCAACTGCCCGTTGTGCAGGACGATGATGCGGTCGGCCAACTCGCGCACCACGTCCATCTTGTGTTCCACCAGTAGGACCGCGCAATCGCGTCGCTGCTTGAGCTGCCGCACGAGGTCCAGGATCACCGGTACTTCGTCCACGCTCATCCCCGCCGTCGGCTCGTCGAACATGTAGACCTTGGGATCGAGGGCGATCAGGAGCGCGACCTCCAGCTTGCGCTGGTCGCCGTGGGCCAGCGCGCTGGCGAGCACGTTGGCCTTGTCGAGCAGACGCACCGTCTCAAGGAGGGACTGCGCCTCGTCGATCCAGGCGCGCCGGTCCAGCCACACGTGCGCGAGGTCGAAGCCGCCACCGTGGCGGCCCGACTCGCGCGCCTGCACTGCGAGGCGCACATTCTCCTGCGCGGTGAGGTGCGGGAACAGTTGCGTGAGTTGGAACGCGCGGCCCAGCCCGCGCCGCGCGCGCAGCGGCGCGGGCAAGCGGCTCACGTCCTCGCCGTTCAGCCACACCTCGCCTTCGGTGGCCGGCAACTGGCCGGAGATCAGGTTGAAGTAGGTCGTCTTGCCGGCGCCGTTGGGGCCGACGATGGCGGTCAGCGTGCCCGGCGCAAAGCGGCAGGACACGGCGTTGACAGCCACGTGTCCGCCGAAACGAATCGTTAGGTTCTTGGTTTCAAGCATGGTTCTCTATCAGGGACAAGATCAAGGACAAGTGCCGACCACGTAGTAGCTGGGCCCCGTCTTCTTCAGCGTGGTGATGACCGTGCTGTTCCACAGACCCAAGTTTTGCAGGGAACCGTACGCAAAGGTGTAGCCGTAATTCGCATAGGCACGGCCCGCCGTCGTGTGGGCGAGGTTGGAGGCCGTGTAGCAGCTGTTATCGCTGCGGGTGGTCGTACCCGAGGCCGATGCGGAGGTCGCGCCTTCGGCGCCATTGGCATCGACCGCGCGCACAGTCCAGCTGTAGGTGGTGTCCGCAGCGAGACCGCTGTCGTTGTAAGGGCTGGCAGCGACCGATGAGGCCGTGACCAGCGCACCGTCGCGGTAGACTTTGTAGCCGCTGGCGCCGCTGACCGAAGCCCAGCTGATCGTCATGCTGCTGGCGCTGGCGTTCGAGGTGCCCACGCCCACCGGCGCGGGCAGCGTGCCGCCGCCGCTTGCGCCTGCGGACACTTTGTCCACCATCGCCTTGATGGCGGTCATCTGTGTGCCGGCCTTCTGCGCGAAGTTCGAGCCGTACCAGCCGAGCCAGTCCCAGCAGCCGCCGGTGTTGGCGAGCGAGCCGCTGGCTGCTGTCATGCGATAGGTGCTGTCGTTCTTCGTCTGCGGGAACAGCACGATGATGCTGTTGGTGTCGGCCCAGCGGGTATAGCCGGTGTTCTTGAGGTATTTGTCGCCGATGGTGGCGTAGTTTTGCGCGCAGCCATGCAGGACCACATGGAGCTTGCAGACCGCGCCGGTCGCGCAGTTGGCCGGTACAAAGAGCCAGCCGCTGGCGGCCATGCCCGGATTGCTGTTGATGAACGCGCTCTGGTCGAACTCGATGTAATTGCCGGCCGCGGGCGCGTCGTTGCGCGCATTCAGCGTGCCGTAGAACTTGCTTAGCGCGGCTTTGGCGCCGTCGTAGCCGCAGTTGCTGATGTAGGGCGAGGCCGAGTTGTTGCATGCATTGTTGCCGGTCGAATCGAAATCGGTCGGCATGACATGGGCGGTGTTGTCGCGCTTGATGTAGTCGAGATTAGCCGTCGCCACGCCATTGTTCTGGTACAACGTATTGACCGCGTTCATCTCGTTCGGACCGACGGTCGTGTCACTATTGCCCACCCACAGGAAGACCTTCTGCTTGGCCACATTGACCTTGTCGTCGATGGTCGTGCTGCTCCAGTTGTTGATGTCGGCCTGCATGGTGTTGATCATGGTGGCGCTGACCACGGCGTTGCTCATGCAGTTGCTGGAGTAATAGTGCCCGCCGCAGCTGTACGGACCGCCGGTGAAAACGCCAACGCCCTTGAAGGTGGCCGAGAAGGCATAGCCCAGTTGGCTGGACATGTACCCGCCCGAGGACATGCCCGACACCGTGGTCTGGCTGGTGTCTACATTGAAGGACGGCAGTGCGACAACGACTGCTTGAGCCGAGGGCGATGTAGCCAGGGCCGAGACGGCCAGGGCCAAGCCAAGAAGTGCGTGAAATTTCATTGCAAGTCTCCTATCTCATTGTTTTTTGCCGACGCCGCATGCGCTGAACGACGGGCCGGCCCCGTTCCTGCCAATCCGTTGGTTCAGAAGCGCCGGGGGGCGCCTCATTCCAAAGCACCTATTGCTGGTTGCGGATCGGGATGTTCATCTCTTCGGGCTTGATTTCCCTGATCAACTCCGGCACCCCCCAAGCGAGCGCAGGGTCGTCCTTGATGCGCGTGTGGTACATCGAGTGCATCGCCTGGTGGTCTTCCTTGCGCAGCGTGATCTTGCCCTTGGGCGACTCGAAATTCATGCCTTCCATGGCTGCGATCAGCTTGTTGGTGCTGGTGTCGCCGTTCGTGCGCTTGAGCGCCTCGACCAGTGCCACGGCGGCATTGAAGCCGTCGAGAGTGAAGAAATCTGGCGGGGCCTTGTAGCGGCTGTAGTGGTTCGCCACGAGCCACTCGTTGACCTTGTTCTTGGGAATGCCGAAGTAGTAGAAGGTCGACCCTTCCATGCCGGCCAGCTGCTTGTAGGGGACCATCCCCTGCAAGGTGGTGCTGACGGTCGAGATCTCGATTCCGTAGCGTTTCAGGTCCATGTCCGCGATCTTCAGGGGGTTGCCGGCGCCGGCCCAGTAGACGTAGATGATCTTGCGGCCGGGCTTGTCCTTGAGTGCCTGGATGATGCGCTGGGCACCCGCTGTGAAGTCGGTGGTCGTCATCGGCAGGTATTCCTCGTGCACGATGCGGGACTTCTTCAGCGCTTCCTTGAAGGCCTTGATGCCGTCGCGGCCGAATGCATAGTCCTGCGCCAGCGTGGCGATGTGCACGTTGTCCTTGTCGAGCGCGACGGCGCTGGCGATCGCGTCCTGCGAGCTGTTGCGCGCGGTGCGGAAGACGTATTTGTTCCAGCGCTCGCCGGTGATGGAGTCGGCAACCGCCGTCTCGACGAGGAAGACCTTCTTGAATTCCTCGGCCACCGGCAGCATGGCCAGTGCGACGGCGGACGACGTGGCGCCGACCGCGATGTCGGCCTTGTCGTCGGAGTAGGCGGCGGCCAGCAAGTTCTTGCCCACGTCGGGCTTGCCCTGGTCGTCGCGCTCGATCACGACGAGCTTGCGGCCGGCCACGGCCATGGTGCCGCCGGTGGCGTATTCAAGGCCCAGTTGGAAGCCAGTCTGCGCCTGCTTGCCGTAGGCCTCCAGCGGCCCGGTGAGGCTATGGACCTGCGCGATCCGGATTTCCTTTGGTGCCTGGGCGGAAGCTGGCGAAATAAGGCCGGTCAGCAGCGCGGCGATGGCGACCGCGGTGACGTGGCGGCGCGTGTTCGATGGCATGGGAGTCTCCTAAATTTATGGTCGAGCCGTTCGGTGGACTGCAAGGCCCATGCCACGGGCCGAGCGTGCCGTGGCTGCAAGGGAGCGCATTGCGGCGCGGCGTCAGGAGGCTGTCGTGCTGTCCTGAGCGGTTGACATGCCGCCATGTCCGGGTGGCCGTCACACCAGACAACTGTCCTGCTGGCCGGACGCTTGCGGCACTGTGAGATCAACTTAGCAAGCGGCCCGCAGCCCGCTTACACTCGACGGACGCCATGACACCCGATCTCGACTCCACCGTCGCACTCGACCCTGGCGGTGTGCTTCAGCTCGCCGCGCGGCGCATGTTTGCCACGTTCGCCGAAGCAGTGATGGGAATGGTGGTGATGGACCGCGAGCACCGCATCGTCTGGTTCAACGAGGGCTACCGGCGCTTCATCGCACTCGGCCCGTTCGCAGACTCCGGCGTCATCGGCCGACGGATCGAGGATGTCGTGCCCAACTCGCTCATGGGCAAGGTGATCGACACGGGCATACCCGTGGTCGTCGATTTGCTGACCAACCAGTATGGCGCCTTCCTTGTCAGCCGGCTGCCCCTGCGCAACGAGCAGGGCAACGTTATCGGCGGGGTGGCTCTGGTGCTCGCCGACCAGCCCAATGGGGCAATGCAGCCGCTGATCGGCAAGCTGGTCGATCTGCAGCGCGAACTCGAGGATACCCGGCGCAGACTGGCGGCCGAGCGGCGTCCGAAGTATTCCCTCGCCAGCTTCGTTGGCAGCAGCGCTGCGGTCGCAGAGGTGAAGCGCCAAGTGCGGCGTGTCGCTGCCACCGACACCACGGTGCTGCTTCTTGGTGAGACGGGCACGGGCAAGGAGCTTCTTGCGCATGCTGTGCATGCCGCGAGCCGGCGTTCCGTCGGCCGCTTCGTCAGTGTCAACATCGCCGCCGTCCCAGACACACTGCTGGAGGCCGAGTTCTTCGGCGTGGCGCCGGGCGCCTACACGGGTGCCGACCGCAAGGGGCGCGATGGCAAGTTCAAGTTGGCCGATGGCGGCACGCTGTTTCTCGACGAGATCGGCGACATGCCGATGGAACTGCAGAGCAAGCTGCTGCGGGTCTTGCAGGAGCAGGAGATCGAGCCTCTCGGCAGCAACCGCGTCGAGCGGGTCGATGTGCGCATCGTCTCCGCAACGAGCCGCGACCTCGAGGCGATGGTGGAGGACGGACGCTTCCGCGCAGACCTCTATTACCGGATCAACGTCATGCCGATCCGCCTGCCGCCGCTGCGCGAGCGGCTGGAAGACCTGCCCGACCTGGTGGACACGTTGTCGGAAGACATCGCACGCCGGAGCGCGCTGGCACCGAGGGCGGTCGGACCCGATGCCATGGAGCTGTTGGCAAGCCGGCCGTGGCCGGGAAATGTGCGCGAGTTGCGCAACGTGCTGGAGCAGACGTCCCTGATGACCGACGACCTCGTGCTCGAGGCACTGCACTTCGAGCGACTGCTTCAAGCGGCAGGCAAGCCGGGGCTGCCTTTGCCACGCAGGCATGCCGACGATGTCATGCCGGCCAACGACTCCGCGCCTTCCGCCGTCTCCAGCTCAGACACCGGAGCAGCGGTCAAGCCGCTGCATCAGGCCATGGCGGAAGCCCAGGCCCAGAGCATTCGTGTGGCCCTCGCCGCCACCAAGGGCAACAAGGCTGCCGCCGCGCGGCTGCTCGGGATCTCTCGTGCGGCCTTGTATGAGAAGCTCTCGGCGGGGAGCGAGGCCGACGGCGCATGAACATCGCGCCACGACTGTTCTTGCTCCTTGGTGGCCCATCTCGTCCGGGCTCGGCTGGCCCTTGACTGGCGATTCAGGGCAGCCTTTTGCATTGAACGCCCCGAACTGGCTCAACTCCCTGCTCGGGATCGCCAGGCACCTTTTCCCATTTTGGACAGCGCCGCTTCCTCTTTCGAATATCGCTTGAGCCGACGCCTTTCTAGTATTCCCCTCCGGTAAGCCGGTGGAAGTTACTGCCGGAGCCTGTCACCCATCACATTGGAGGGGAACGCATGCGTTCGTCTTTCTGGTTCAAGGCACTCCGTGCGGCAAGGAACTTGCCTCTGTGGTTCGCCGTTGTGCTGTTCGCGGGATGCGGGGGCGGTGGTGACCGCCCCGTGCCGCAAATCCCCGAGCCGCAATCGGGCGACGTGCTCTCTTCGACGGCATATGTAGCGCCGGGAGTCAATGGAGACGGAAAGCTGCTGCTTCATCTCATGCCTGGGCTCAATGGAAGCCTGATCCGCGCGACCAGTCTGGTGTTCGTGCCGAAGGGTTCGCCACCTGTTGGTGGCTGGCCTGTCGTGACATGGGCGCACGGGACGACGACAGTCGGACAGCCGTCGTGCGCCCCGAGCCTGAAGCCCGCCGCGCTCGACGGCAACCTGACAACGGAAGGCGCTGTGCTTGGCGTGGAGCCCAGCGGCTATGCGGACCTGATTGCGGCACTGGTGAGTGCTGGCTATGCCGTGGTGGCACCTGACTTCGAAGGCTTGGGCACGGAGGCTCAAGCCCCCTATCCCTACTACAGCTTCTCGAGCTTGAGTCGCTCGCTAGTCGCCGCCACCCGGGCTGCCTACAAGTCGATGCCCGGCCTGTCGAAGAATTGGGCCGTCGTTGGCCACTCCGACGGGGGACATGCCGCAGTCGCCGTGGAGAAATTCGCCGGCGAGGCCCCCGAGCTCGACTACAAAGGGGCCGTCGCGATAGCGCCCTTCGTCTCCATCCGCAATGAGGTCGACCTGCTGAGCGCCAATGCAGCCAGCGACCCAAGCAATGCGGCGAACTACGTGGTCTTCCAGAACCTGTTGGTTGGCATGATGACTACTGGTCTGATCGCGCAACAACCGGGCTTCGACGCGAGCAAGGTGATGGGTTCCGACTTGCTCGCGATGATGCCGACACTGAAGAACAGTTGCATCTTCGCGGCTTTCGGTGCAGTTGGCGCTGCGGTGGCTTCGAAGACTCCGGCCGCGTTCAACGGCTTCAATTCCGATTGGGCCGCAGACCCCGCCATGAGCGCGTTTCTGGCGGCCAACGATCCCGGCGTGATGCCCGGCTTCATGCTGCGCAAGCCCACGTTGATCCTGCAGGGCAGCGCCGACGCGGCCGTGCTTCAGCCAATGGTGGACGACTTCGTGGGCGAACTCCGTACGGCTGGCTCGCCCGCCGTCACGTACAAGCTTTTCCCGGGTGCCAGCCACCAGAGCATCGTTCCGCGCGGAACGGCTGATACGCTGACCTTCCTGCAGACGATCGTCCGCTGAGAGTATGGAGACAAGTGGGCTTGACGGCTCCACAAGCTTCCCGGCATCCTACCGGTGTCGACGGAGTGGGTATGTACAAGGATCGAAAAACCGCGGAGCCTGAACAATTGCGGCTGAGAACCGGCGACATGAACCAGGTCGTCGCCGTGACAACTCGATTGTTCGCGCACCACAAGGTCAAGTCCTTTGGCGCCGGACCGCTGGACGTATCGATTTTCGGCAAGTCTTCCGGAGAACTGTTGCTCGGCGGCGTGTCGTACAACACCAGCATGGTTTGGGATGTGGACGAAACTCGGGAGTCGTTGATCATCACCGAACCGCGGAGTTGCGACGGCGTTCTAGGAGAGCAAGCGTTTCGCTCGCGAGACTTGATCGTTTTTCGCCCCGAATGGTGCGGCCGAGTGGAGATCACGCCCCCTGGCGACTTGCGCAACACCTGCATTCCAATGTCCGCATTGCTGCGCTCCACCCAAGCGCTGCTCGGCATTGAAGTCGACAGCGTGCCTGCTTTCTCGCCCAGGATCGCGGGCGATACGAGCCAAGCCAGGCGCTTGCGGGCCATGCTCGATATCTTGCATGAAGAGCCGGTGCACCGGAACCAAGTGCTCGAACGCGCGCGCACGCACTGGTTTCTGCTCGAATTGCTCACGCTGTGGTCGCACTCATACTCCAAGTACCTCGACCACGAGATCGCTCTGCCGCGCTCACTCCGGCGTGCGTGCGAGTTCATCGACGAATATTTGGCCGAGCCGATCAGCGTCGTGGACATCGCCGCGGCCGCTTCCATTGGCGTGCGCGCGCTGACGCTCGGCTTTGTCAAGCACTTCGGGCGACCGCCGTGGCGCTATACCCTCGATCGAAGACTCCTCGCTGCGCGCCATGACCTGCGCGTGGGGGGCGGCCTGACCACGGTCACGCAGGTGGCACACAAATGGCAGTTTTCTAACCCCGGACTTTTTGCCCGTTACTACAAGGAACGGTTTGGTGAACTACCCCGGGGGAGAAACGCTGACGCGACTGCATGACGTACGTCAGCCTTTTGCCATGAGAGTTGCAACCCGAAGCCATCATCACTGCGGAGCAACAACTTGCCAGCCTGAACTCTCGCGCGCGCGGACAGGACACCGCCTTCTCCTTCTGCCGGCATCTCGAACACCTGTATGCGAAGCGCCGAGCCGATCAGGCGATCAGGCTCACTAACCCTGCTTCACTCTCTCCGGTCGTCGCTCAGTAGTGGCCGTCCGGCGTCGCTCGGGCACCGAGGATGGCTTGTCCAACGTGTACGACGGTCGCGCCTTATTCGATTGAGAGCTCGTCTGGAGGGCCCTCGATCAGGCCGCTCTCGAGCGTGGATGGCCCAGGGCGATCACGGTGGGCAACGGCGCCGAGTTCACATCCAAGGCTCGACGAATAGGCCTGGCGGCGCGGCGTGAAGCTCGACGACCCGTGGTCCTGAAAGCCCACGGACATGGGCTGACCGAGTCGTTCAACAGTCGGCTGCGCGATGAGTTTCTGATTGCAAAGCCATCGAGAGCAATGTCGCCGGGTCAACCGCCGAACCACCTTGCAGGGCCAGTTACCAGCCATGGAAAGAACACCAGCACAAACATCACGAAAAACTCCGCCATCATGAACGGAAGCACACCCTTAGTGACCTCGTCCAGCTTCATCCGGCCGACCCCCGCCACCACGTTCAGAACCGTACCCACCGGGGGCGTGATCAATCCGATGGCGTTGTTCATGATGAAGAGAACACCAAAGTAGATCGGGTCTATGCCCGCGGCCTTGATGACGGGCATCAACACGGGCGTCAGGATGAGGACTGTCGGGATCATGTCCATCGCCGTGCCGACCATCATGACAAGCACCATGATGGCGATCAGCAGCATCGTCTGATTGTTCATGAATGGCTTCAGCAGATCCACCGTCTGCGCCGGGATGTCGGCAACGGTGATGAGCCAGGCCGACACCATCGCGGCTGCGGTCAGGAACATGATCACCGCCGTCGTTTTGGCGGCACTCACGAACACCCCATACAGCTGCTTCAGTGAGAGTTCTCGGTACACCAATGTAGAGACCAGCAGCGCATACACGGCGGCAACTACTGCTGCTTCGGTCGGCGTGAACACGCCGAACTTCAAGCCCACGATGACGATGACCGGCAGGACCAGCGCCCAAGTGGACTCCTTCAGCGCTTGGATGCGCTCTGGCCAGGTTGCCTTGGGCGGCGGAACGATCTCCTCCTTGTTGGCCACCAGGTACCACGTGACGGCGATGCCCAGTCCCATCAGCAGCCCTGGGACGATACCGGCCAGAAACAGCTTGGAGATCGATACATTGGCTGCAACGCCGAAGATCACAAAGCCAATGGACGGCGGAATGATCGGCGCGATGATGCCTGCGGATGCGATGAGCCCGCCTGCGCGGCCCTTGTCATGCCCCGCCCGTACCATCATCGGCAACAGCAGCGAAGCCAGCGCTGCCGTGTCTGCCACGGCCGAGCCCGACAGCGCCGCCATGATGCAGGCGGCCACAATGGCGACGTAGCCAAGGCCGCCGCGTCGATGACCGACAAGTTGGAGCGCCAAATTGACGATGCGTCGCGAAAGACCCCCGACGTTCATGATCTCGCCGGCGAGCATGAAGAACGGGACGGCCAGCAGCGGGAACGAATCGGCGCCGTTGATGACGTTCTGGGCCAGGATCTGAGCATCGAAGATGTCCAGGTGCCACATCAAAGCCACGCCGGAAAGCAGCAAGGCATACGCGATCGGAACGCCCAGTGCCATCACGCCCAGCAGTGAGCCGATGAAGATGAATATAGTCATGTCGTCTGTCTCCGCGCGCTCAGTGCTTGAAAGTTTGGCTCTGATCGAGGTGCAGCGCTTCAACCTGGGCCATGTCTTCGCTTTCCTGGCTCAAGCTCAGGTCGGCTTCAGTGGCAGTTCCCGAGACGATCAGCCACAGCTGCAGAAGCAGCAAGATCGCACTGCAGGCGGCGAAGACCAGGCCGGATCCGTAGAAGATCGCCATCGAGGCGCCTGAGACAGGTGCCAGTACTTCGCGATTGATGACGACCTGGGCCCAGCTGCCGGAGAACAGCAGCCATGTGGCATAGAGCATCATGACGTGGGCAACCACCGCGAGCACCTTCTTCCCCGCCAGCGGCAGGCGCGACGTCAGCATGTCGGTCCCCAGATGTCCGTGGTCCTTCAGGGCGACGACGGCGCCGAGGAAAACCATCCAGACGAACAGCCACCTCGAGATTTCTTCGCTCACGGCGATGCCCGAGTTCAGCGCGTATCGCAGGACCACGTTGCCGAACACCAGAATCACCATCAGTGCAAGCAAGATGACTAACAGGGTTTCAAAGAGACGGCAAAAGGCGTCGATGAGTCTGTTCACGATGGGGCTCCTTCGACTACTTGCGCATCTTTGCCAGTTCGGCGTGGGCTTCCCTGACCAGCGCTTCGCCCACGACACCGGCGTACTTGTCGACGACCGGTTTGGCCTTCTCGCGCAGCTTGGCGCGTTCGGCCGGCGGCACGTCATTCACGACCATGCCGTTCTTGGCGAGCACCGCCAGCGCCTCGGAGGTGTACTCTGGAATCTTCTTTCGCTGGAATTCCTTCGATTCCGTCGCGGCCTGGACAATCAGAGCCTTCTCGTCGGCATTGAACCGATCCCAGGTCTTGCCGCTGACGAGCAGAACGATGTAGTTGTACATATGTGCCGTCAGCGACATGTATTTCTGCACTTCGTACGCCTTCATGCTCGACGCGATCAGCGCGGTGTTGGTCATTCCGTCGATGGCGTTCTGCTCCATAGCGTTGTAGACCTCCGTGAAAGACATGGCCACCGGATTGGCCCCAAGTGCGCCCATCAGATCAACGTACACAGGGCTCTGGATGACGCGCAGCTTCAATCCCTGGACGTCTTCCGCCTTGTTGATGGGCCGCTTGCTGTTGTGGAGATGCCGGAACCCGAAGGCCGAGATCGGCATGCCCACCACGCCCTTGGCCGCGAGCTTGTCGAACATCTGCTTGCCCACGGGCCCATCGATCAGGCCGGAGGCTTCTTTCTCGTTGTCGAACAGAAACGGAAAATCGAGAAGTCCGAACTCCTTGACGACGCCGACGAGCGCATTGGTCCCCATCACGCTCATGTCGATGGTGCCGCCCTGCAGGGAGGAGATCATCTGGACATCGCCTCCGAGTGTGCCGTTGGGGAACACCTTGATATTGATCTTGCCGTTGCTCTTTTGCTTCACGAGTTCCACGAACTTGTCGACGCCGTTGAGAGCACCGGTGTCAGCCGACGTGACGAATGCCAGCTTGACCTTGTGATCCCTGATCTGGGCTTGCGCAGGGCTCCCCATCAGGGCCAGCCCGCAGGCAAGCGTGGCTGCGACCCCTCTGAGGATCGACTGCATTGAACTGTGTGGTGTGCGAATGACCATTGTTGTCTCCGTTGCGTTGAGGTGCTTGAAATGACCTATGGATGTGGTGCGGTCGGGTGACGCGGCGCGCGGGCATGCGCGTGGAAGAAATCCGTCGTGTGCCTGGCGGCCGACTTGGCCCGCTGAAACGTCGAGGAATTGGCTTCGGCCGCTATGGGTGTCTCGATGACCAATTGAAGTCCGGCCGGGAGCAGATCGAGTATCTGTTGCAGCGGTATCGCGCCTTCGCCAAGGTGCATCCGGGAGGTACGCGCTTCCGTGGCCAGCTTCTCCACCGGCAAAGGCGCTGCAGCGCAGTCGGACAGCTGCGCGTAGGCGATTCTCTCCACCGGCACCTGCAGCAGATCGGACGGCGCCGCACCGGCGCGGAAGAAGTGCAAGACATCCAGGATCAGGCCGGCATTCGCGCGCCCCGCCGCGACGATCATCTGCAGGGCGTCTCGCCAGGTCTGAATGTCGCGATACATCATGAACTCGACGCCGACAGTGAGTCCGAACTGGGCGGCCTCGTCGCACAGGCGTCCGAACAGGTCGATGCGCTGTTCCTTCGACAAGAAGGTCGCGCCGCCCGCAAACTCCGTGCCGATCGAAGAGATGTGCGTGGCGCCAAGCTCGGCCCCGAGCTCCAGGGCGGGCCTGAAACGCTCGATATCGGTTTGCGGGGACAGGACGAAGGCCTCCACGTCGAAGACGCCGACACCTGTGTCCTTGGAAGCGGCCTTGATCTCCCGGATCACTTCGGGCCGGCCGATGACTTCATGCTGCAGCGGCTGTGCGGTCGCGGTCATGATCGACAAGCCGACCTTGCCGAATCCCGCCCCGGCTGCCGCCCGAATCAATTCGGTCTGCGCAGTGCGACCTACGGTGAGGTTGGCCAGGGAGATGTGATGAAGTTCGATTTCTTCGATCATGGCTGATGCGAGAGTTCGGGTGGCTGCGCGGGGTTCAGGCGTTTGAGCAAACAATTGCGCAGGCGTTGTCCGCTCGACGTGGCAGTCATGCCTGTCAATATGTTGCCCGCCCACCCGTCAGATCGAAGGTGAAGCCGGTCGTGAAGCTGCAATCCGCGCTCGCGATCCACGCGACCATGGCCGCGAGTTCCTCGATCTCCATGAATCGCCGCATTGGAATCTTCGCCTTGATCGATGCGATGAACTCGGGCGTCATTTGCTTGAGCAGATCGGTCTCGGCCATCGTCGGTGCCACGCAGTTGACTAGCACACCGGATTGCGCGAGTTCTTTCGAGATCGATTTCGTGTAGGCGATCACCCCGGCCTTGGCTGCGGCATAGGCGCTTCCGTTCGGATTGCCTTCCTTGCCGGCGATCGATGCCACATTGACGATGCGACCGTAGCCGTTCGCGATCAGATGCGGGATGGCCGTTCGGCAGCAGTTGAAGACCCCGGTCAGGTCGATGTCGAGCACGCGCTGCCACTGATCGACGGGGTAATCCCAGGTCGCAGCGATGGGGCCGTTGATGCCCGCATTGTTGACCAGGATGTCGACACGTCCGGCCGCCGACAAGGCCTCATTGAAGGCCTTCACTACGGATTCGAGATCGGCCACATCGACCTGCTGCATCGACAACGGTTCGAAGCCAGCTTGGGATGTGGCGAAGTTCTCGAAGTCCAGATCCCACAAAATGATCCGGCGTCCTTCCGAGGCCAACCGCTTCGCGATGCCGAGCCCCAGGCCGCGGGCGCCACCGGTGACGATGGCGGTCTGAATGGGAAGTTCCGTCGTGGTCACTGGCTATTCCTCATGCTGTGTTGTGAAAGTTCGAAGCCTGCCGCGTGGCGGCCTGCGATGTATCCGAACGTCATGGCCGGCCCTAGATTGATGCCGCCCGATGGGTAGTGGCCGCCCATCACGCTGGCCATATCGGTCCCGACTGCGTACAGGCCGGCGATCGGCATGTCGCTCCGGTCGAGCACCTGCGCCGTCCCGTTCGTCTTCAGGCCGGCGAATGTTCCGAAACTGCCCGGGAGCACTTTCACGGCATAGAACGGTCTTTGCTCGATCGGTGCGACGCACGGATTCGGCCCCTCGTGTTCCAGGTCGCCCTGCTTGCGGTTGTAGGGCGTGGAGCCACGGCCAAACTCCGGGTCCTCGCCCCGGCGTGCGTGCGTGTTGTAGCGCCTGACGGTTTCGACCAGGCCCGCGGCGTCGATGCCGCAGAGATTGGCAAGGTCTTCGAGGGCGTCGGCTCGCTGCAGATAGCCGTTGCGGATGGAAGGTTCCACCGGGATCGGAAATGGCCGCGCATGGCCGAGGCCATAGCGCCTCTGAAAGCGGTGATCGCATATCAGCCACGAAGCCACTTCCTGACCTTCGGGCACTCTCGCGACCATGGCGGCGGTGTAGTCGTAGTAGCCGTCGGCTTCGTTCACGAACCGCTTGCCATTGGACAGCACTCCAATCAGCCCAGGCTTGGCGCGATCAATGATGTGCGGGAAGTGCCCGACGCTGCCGTCGACGTGTCGAACCCGCGACACCGGTGCCCATGCCACAGGTGACTGGAGATCCGTCACCAGGCAACCGCCTGCCGATTCGCCGAGGCTGATGCCGTCCCCAGAGCATGCGGTGGGCGGCAGCGCGAGATGCTCTTCGCCGGTCGGTGTGCGAGGGAATAGCGCCTTGCGGCGGTGCGCGTCATGGGGGAATCCACCTGCCGCGAGTACCACGCCTTTGGCCGCGCGAATTTCGATATCGCCTCGTGCCGCGGCTACGATGGCACCCCGCACTGCGCGGTCCTCCACGATCAAACCTTTTGCAGGGGCCGATTCGATGAGTGTCACGCCCAATTTCTCGGCCGACTTCGCCAGCCGGCCGATGAGCGCGACGCCATTGACCAATTGCATCGCGCGTCCATACAGCGCCAGGTCCATGAGGTGCCGGATGAAGCGTCTGCTCACGTGCAGCAGCGACTTCAGCGAACGCGTCATGTTCAGGAAGGCCGCGAGGTCGGCGCCCGCCATGATCGGCATGCCCAGGAACGACGTTTCGCGCATTGTCTTGCGCAAGCGCTCCACCAACGGACCGATTTCGCGGCCGTCGTATGGCGCGGCGATGACCTGGTGGCCTTGCGTGCCGGCGCCTGCCACGTTCCCGTGAATGTCGGGAATTCCGTTCCCATCGACGAACTGCAGGTCGGTATGTTCCTCGAAGAAGGCGACCATGCGCGGGCAGTTGTCGAGGAACGCATCGATCCGCGCGGCGTCATATCGCGCGCCCAGTTCATTTCGAAGATAGGTTCGCGGCTGCTGCGGGTCTTCATGGATACCTGCGCGCTTGGCGAGTGGATTGCCAGGAACCCACATCCAACCGCCCGACCAGGCCGTGGCACCGCCGAAGACGGCTTCTTTTTCCACCACCACCACCTTGAGGCCATGCCACGCGGCCGTCACGGCGGCCGCCAGGCCTGAGGCACCGGAGCCGACCACGAGCAAGTCGCACTGCAGCGACTCGGCATCGCCGCGCGTGTCGCTGGCCATGGGCTCTGACATCCGTATCTCCTGTTCTTGCAACGACCCACCGTCGTCGCGAGAGCAGAATTTAGTGATCCGGCAGCGAAATTTCGCCTATCCGCCACCTGTCGAAAGATAGGGTGGACGCCCGTCCACGGGTAAACACCTACAGGAGCTTCAACTGGCGCGCCTTGGTGATCGCCTGCGCGCGATTGCGCACGCCGAGCTTCTCGAAGATCTGGCTGACGTGCCACTTGGCCGTACCCAACGTGATCACGAGTTGCGTCGCGATTTGCTGGTTGGCAAGCCCTTGGTTGACCAGACGCAGCACCTCGAGTTGAGTCGCGGTGAGCCCTTCCGTGTTCGCCACGACAAAGTTTTCTTCCGAGGGAAGACGAAATTGTTCGAGCAGGCCGTTGACGAATGCCGGAGCGGCGCTGCTCACTTGGCGCAGCAGTCCGGCCAACGCCGCATCCCCGTCGAGGAACGGGCGAACATAGCCGCCCGAAGCTGCCAATGACACGGCCTTCTCGAGATGTTCGAGCGTTGCAGCTCGGCCGCCGTTGGCGCGATGCCCCAGCGCCTGTAGCACATGGACCGTGACGAGCATGCCGGCTTGCCCCTGGCTTCGACATGACACCTCGACCGCGCCGAGCGCGCGAAGCGCGGCAAGCGCATGGTTGCTTGCGAGCAGCAGGCGAGCGTGCAGGAGTTGACCCTCGACAGATGATTCGACAGCGGTGCGAATCTCCTCGAAGGTCTGTTTCGCCGCGGCGACGTTGCCCTCGCGAAGCTGGAGGTCCGCGATAGCGATGCTCACCATGCGCTGGCGCCGTGGGTTGCGCGAGCGATCTGCCAGATCCTGGGCCGCCGCCAATGCGTTCCACGCCTGCTCACGCGCACCGCGTGCATGGTGGACCTTGGCGAGGGAACATTCTCCGGCCAGCGTGTGGTACAGATTGCCAAGCTGCCTGCATAGCGCGACACCTGTTTCGAGCGATTCAACCGCCCCCTGCAGTTCGTTGCGTTCAAATGCCAGCATGCCCATCGGTACCAAGATGAGGCCGCTGATCGGCGCCTGCGCTTCGTCGGAAGGCGAACAACGCTCCAGCGACGCGTGACAGAGCAACTGCGCCTCGCGCAATTGGCCCTGAGCGCTCATCAACGGTGCAAGATGGGCTAGCGCGTCGAGCGCGGTCATGCGATGCCCGAAGGCCCACCCCAGCTCGAGAGCCTGCCGCAGCATTTCGGTGGCCGGCTTCGGAAGGCCGGTGCGAAGCAGACCCAACCCCTGGTAGAAAAGAGCCCAAACCCGGAAGAACGAGGTGCTGTTTCCCAGCTGATCCAGCGCCTGGCGCGACAGCTCGATCGCACGGGCCGGATTGTCCGACGTGATCGCGAAAAAGGCCTGGAGTGCAAACAGGATGCCCTTGTGTTCCTGGGAGCTTTCCGCCACATTCGGCGCGCCGGTCAAAGCGTAGTACTCCTCGGCTTCCACGGTGCGGCCACTCATGAACAGAAGCCACGCTCGATACCCCGCAAGGTCCTGATGTCGACGCACAAGGGACGCCGGCAGCATGTCGAGCCATGCCAGCAGCGTGGGCAGTTCGCCACGGGCGAGCATGTCCTCCACGAGACTGCGAAAGAGCCTCACCGCATCCACGTCGCTGCGGGCCGCGAGCGCGTGCTTGATCGCGTCCTTTCCCATCCCGTGAGATTCGAACCACGCGCTGGCTCGACGATGCAACTCGATCCTCTCCGACTCGGCAAGGCTTTCGCGAAGAAAATCCGCCAAGAGCTGGTGATACCGGAACCAGCGGCCCTGGTCATCCAGCCGCCGCAAGAAGAGGTTGGCGCGCTCCACCTGGAGCAGCATTTGCCGGCTGTCGGTGCGCTCGGTGACCGCATCGCAAAGATCGGCAGAGAAGCGATCGAGGATGCAGGTTTTCCTCAGGAAGTCCTGCAGCATCAGAGGTTGCTGGCGCATGACCTCGGCTGCCAGGTAGTCGATCACGTGCCTGTGTTCACCACTGAATGCAGCGGCGACCTGTGCCAGGTTCGCCTCTCCCTGCAACTGCACGTGCCGCTGCAGCGAGAGCGCAGCGATCTGAAGCCCCGCCACCCAGCCTTCGGTGCGGGCTGCAAGCGTCCGAGCCGATTCGGTGTCGAGTGCCAGCCCCATGCTCCGCACGAGGAATGCCATTGCTTCGTCTGGCGTGAATCGCAGCTGGTCGATTCCGACCTCGGCAACCCATTGCCGAGCACGCCATCGGGAAAGCGGCCACTGCGGATCCTTGCGGGTTGCGACGATCAGGCGCAGATGCTCTGGCAGGTGCTCGACGAGAAAGGTCAGCGCCGCATCGAGTTCCGGGTTGTCGATCGCTTGGTAGTCGTCGAGCACCAGTACCACTGGATGGTCCAGTTCGGTGAGATCGTCCAGCAACGATGCCATCCGGTCCTTCGGGCTGGGCGACCCTGCCCCGGAGAGGGGGGCCGTCGCTGTGCATCCCACGTCGACATTGGCACCTTGCAAGGCACCTCGCAGGTAGTCGAAGAAGCGCACCGGGTCGCTGTCGTCTTCGTCCAACCCCAGCCACGCCACGGCAGGTCGATCCACGGTCTCGTTGACCCAGGCCGAGAGCAACGTGGTCTTGCCGAATCCCGCTGGAGCGCAGAGAAGCGTCAACGGCCGCTTCAGTGATTCGGACATCAGATCAAGCAAGCGCGGACGCGACAAGCTCATCGGCTGAACAGGTGGGAGTGCGAGCTTTGCCTTCAACAAGAGAGTTTGACCTGGGATTCGCATTCCGTTTTGCCCGGCCTGGGGCCATGCGCCTCGCCACTTGCGCCATTTGCGCTGGGGCTACGCGGTCTGGCTTGACTTGCGCAAGTCCCGAGATTACAGCACGATTGCACCACCGAGGTCCGCAGTGCAGGAACGATTGGCCGGCAACATCGCGACGCCAGTTGGGCGAACCGCGCTTGGCGGAAAGGCTTCAGCACCGTCAGTTCGCGGCAGGCAGTTCGACAGTGAACTCCGCGCCGCCTTCCGGATGATTGCGAACGCTCAACTTTCCGCCATGCTGCTCGATGATCCCGTAACTGATGGACAGGCCGAGACCGGTGCCCTTGCCGACCGGCTTGGTGGTGAAGAACGGATCGAAGATGCGCGACAGAAGCTCCGGCGCGATGCCAGGTCCGTTGTCGCGCACGGTAAGGACGTTGCCCTTCGGCCCGGCGCGGGCCTGGATCCACAGCTGCGGCGGGCGCGGCGGCTGGGAGGTGCTGGCCGCATCCACGGCGTTCTGGATCAGGTTCATCACGACCTGCTGCAGTTGTCCAGGGCTTCCTTCGACCACACACGCAGAGATCGGCTGCCAGTCGACTTGCAAGGGCCGCGATGAGCCTTTGGACACCCAGAGAATGGCGCGTTCGGCCACTTCGTTGAGGTCGACGCGTGTCCGCTCTTCCGGATCCATCGCCGAAAACCGCTTCAAGCCGTTCACGATGGCTGCGGTGCGCTGCGCTCCTTCCAGCGTGCCCTCGATCAGGGACGGCAGGTCGTCGAGCAGATGCTCGATGCGCAATTGGGTGCGCAGCTCCAGCAGCGCGTCCAGATCCTGCCCGGCATGCACGGCTGCCATGTAGGTGCGCAGCTTTTCGCTGTAGCGTCGAAGCGCGTGCACGTTGCCCAGCACGAAGCTGATCGGATTGTTGAGTTCGTGCGCGACACCCGCGACAAGCCTGCCCAGTGAGGCCATCTTTTCCGAGTGCAGAAGTTGCTGCTGGGTCTGCTTCAACGCATCGTGTGCCGACCGCAGCTCCTGGTAGGCGCGGCGCAACTCGGCCGTCGGTCGGGCGACAAATACCGTGCCGACGCGGCGCCCAGAAGGCGTGACACGCGGCGTGCAGTTTGCGTCGACCGGCACGCTGCTTCCATCGGCAGCCGACAGATTCAGCTCGATGGTCTCGCCGCGGCGCGTGGGGCTGGAGTTCACCAGAACCGCCTGGGCCCGTGCGATGCTGTCGGCGTCCGCCAGCAAGGCCAGCAGGGAGGTACCGCGCAGTTCGATGTCGCTGCGGCCGACCAGTTCGCAGAGCGCCGCGTTCGTCTCTTCGATCTCGCCATTTTCGGTACAGACCAGCAGCACGTCCGACATGGCGGACAGGATGCTGAAGATGAATTGCTGCGATTGTTCGAGTTCGTCGTTCTTCTGTTCGAGCTCGATTTCGTCATGCACCAATTGCGAGTAGACCTCGTCCATCTTCTGGATCACGTCGAGCCAGGTAGCATCGTCCACGCCTTTCGGCGCTGCCTTCGGGCGTTCGGTACGGCGCGGCGGCATCAGTGGACGGTGCAGACCATGCACGGGTCGAAAGAGCGGACGATGTGCTGCACCGACACGGGCGTCGTCTCGCCTTGGCGAACCGGGGCACCTTCGAGCGCGCTTTCGAGCGCGCCGGGCGTGCCGGCGGCATCCCTTGGAGAGAAGTTCCAGGTGGTGGGTGCGACGATCTGGTAGTTTGCAATGTGGCCGCGGTGCACCGAAACCCAGTGCCCCAGGCTGCCGCGTGCCGCTTCGCTCAGGCCGATGCCGGTGCCCTCGTCGGGCATGGCGTCGCTGACACAGTAGGGTTCGCCGGGCCGCAGCGCGAGCAGCCACTGCTCCATCAGGGGCACCACCCGGGCGAGTTCGAGCAGGCGTGCCAAGACCCGGGTGAACACGGTGCCGCCATGCAGCCCCACCATCTCGCCCACGAGCGGATGCCCGGCGGCGAGCTGGCGCGCGATCGCGCCGGTTTCCACCACCCGGCCGTCGAGCCGGGGCGCCTTGTTCCAGGTGTAGGCGCCCGGCTTGTCGCCAGCGGGTATCGTCAGGCCGTCGCCGGGATGGCGCGGGCCTCCGTCGTCCGCGAGCCATGCGTGCGTGGCGTCTTCCCGTATGCTGCGCTCATCGAGCGCGCCGAGCTTGCCGTCGTCGGCATGCCAGACGCCGCGCGGGAAAGCGAACCCACCGTCGGGCTGGGGGTAGGCGCCGTAGCTCAGGTAGCGGCCCGGGCCGCTACCCAGGCCCATCAGGCCCGTGTCGCGTGCGATGGAAAGGAACATCCGGAAATCGCCCTGCAGGGGGGCCTGGGCATCCCAGGCCCACAGCGCGTCGGCGCTGGCAAGGGACAGCACCTGCTGCAGCGGCGCCGCGAACAACTGCTGCTCCAGGAAGCGCCGGAACTCCCGGATACGCGCCAGCAGGCGCGTGCGCTCGGCGCCATCGACCGCGCGCGTGGAGCCGCCGGGCTCGATGCTCTGCGTATGCGGCCACTTGCCGGCCAGCAGGCCGAGCAGCGTGAACCAGCGCTGCCGCGCCGCGATGGCCCGACGCGCCTGCTCGCCGGTGGTCGGGTCGAACCGACGCAGGGCTTCGGCATGCCACGTCCGCCCGGCATACACGGCTCGCGTGAAGTCGGGCATGAAGAACAGGTAGAAATGCGTCAGGTGGTCGGCCAGGTTTTCGGTGGCGAGGATCACGTTGGTCACGTGCTGGCCGTTCGGCGGCATCCTCAGCCCGCCCATGTCCGCGAGAGCGCGGGCCGAGGCGACGGACTGCGACACCGAGCAGATGCCGCAGATTCGGGGCACATAGACCAGTGCGTCATGTGGCCGCTTGCCCTGCAGGATCTGCTCGAAACCCCGATACATGGGCGAATTCACGCGCGCGGACGACACGCGACCATCCTCGATGTCGAGGGAGACCTCGAGGTCTCCCTCGACGCGATTGAAAGGGCCGACGAGCAGGCGTGTCATGGCGGCACGCTAGCGCAGGCGCGTCTTGCGCACCGCGGGCGCCACCTTGATATGGTCCGCGGTGGCGTTGGTCTTCACGCGTTTGGGCGTGGCCGATTTCGACAGCGACGCCAGCGCGACGAACCAGGCCTTGGGCATGTCGGTCGGCAGGCCGATCGGAATGCCGGCGATCTTGGGTGTCTCGTGGAACGGATGGCCGGGCTCCTGGAAGCCCGGCTCGGTGCAGGCAATGCAGGCATAGCCGCCGCGGGTGCAGGAGCCTTCCCCGTTCCAGAGCCGTGTGTTGCAGTCGGCATGCACCTGGGTGCCCTTGCAGCCCATGTGCTCCATCATGCAGCCGAGGTCGGACGGCTTCTCGGCGCTGGCCTTGAACTCGTAGTACTCGTTGCGGGTGCAGCCGTGGTGCACCAGCTGGTCGGCATAGAAGCGGGGCCGGTTCAAGGAGTCCAGGTCGGCAGCGGAAAACTGGCCGGCGGCAAGCGCCATCAGGCTGTCGATGACCCACCCCGGATGGGTCGGGCAGCCCGCCACGTTGACGACCGGCAAGCCGCTGGCGCAACGGAATGCCGCGCCGAGCAGGCCGCCGGGGCGATCGTCGTCGTACTGCAGGCCGCAGGCATCGGTCGGATTGTTCCCGCCTGCGGTGATGCCGCCCCAGGCCGCGCAACTGCCGATCGCCACGACCTGCCGCGCGGTCGCAGCCAGCCGGCGGACCCAGTCGATCATCGGGATGCCGGTGCCGGCGAGGACGTGGAAGCGACCGGTGTTGTTCGGGCCACGCAGCAACGATCCTTCGATGCACAGCGCGTCGACGCGAAGGCGGCCATCGATGGCGCGTTCGAGTAGGTCGATCAGTTCGGTGCCGCTTTCGAGCGACAGCGACGGGTGCCACAGCAGGTTGATGCCGGCATCGCGCAGTTGGCCGTGGAAGTCCGCCGTGTCGGCGCAAAGAAGCGACATGCTGCAGCCGCCGCAGCCACCCGACTGCAGCCACAGGACATTGAAGTTAGGCATCTTGTCCATCGGTTCAACCTTCCAGCCCGAAGCGGGCCATCTTGCCACGCAGCCCGACCCGCGAGAGTCCGAGTTCCTTGGCCACGCGGGTCTTGTTCCAGCGGTGCCGCAGCAGAGTCTCGCGCAGCACCATGGCCTCGATGGCATCGAGGCGTTCGGCCAGCGTGCCGCTGGCCGGCAGGGACGTCGACTGGGCTGTGACCGTGCGCCCGGCCTGGCCCTGCAGGACCCGCGACGAAAATGCGGTGCCGTCGATCAGATCGTCGGCACTGAGCGCTACCGCGCGCGAGATCTCGTTGCGCAGCTCGCGAATGTTGCCGGGCCAGGGGTAGGCCATGAGGCAGGCCATCGCCTCGTCCGAGAGCGCGGCGCCAGGGCGCCCCAGCGCCACGCCGACCTCGTTCACCAGCCGCCGAGCGATCGGCCCGATGTCGCCACCGCGCTCGCGCAGCGGTGGGACCGTGATCGTCACGCAGGCGACGCGGTAGAACAGGTCCTCGCGGAAGTGCCCTTCTTGCACCCGCTGTTCGAGGTTGCGGTGGGTCGCCGCGATCACGCGCACGTCGACCGGCACGGTGCGCGGCGAGCCCACGGGTCGCACCTCGCCCTCCTGCAGCACGCGCAGCAATCGCAGTTGAAACGCGGCCGAGGTTTCGCCGATTTCGTCGAGAAAGACGGTGCCGCTGTTGGCGCGCTGGAACAGTCCCACGTGGTCATCGAACGCGCCGGTGAAAGCGCCCCGCTTGTGGCCGAACAGCTCCGACTCGAGCAGCGTATCGGGAATCGCCGCGCAGTTCTCGACCACGAACGGTCCGGCCGCGCGCGGGCTGGCGTAGTGCACCGCGCGCGCCAGCAGCTCCTTGCCGGAACCCGACTCGCCCAGCACCAGGAGGCTGAGGTCGTAGCGTGCCACGCGTGCCGCCAGCTCGCACACCGCATCGAGCGGACTGCCGTCGGCGCGCTCGATTCGGTCGAAGTCGAAGGCGTTGCGCGCCCGCTCCAGCTTGTTGGCGGCCCGGCGCCGCAGCACCGGCGTGCTGGTGCGCAGTTCCAGGTCGAGCCGGTTCATGTCGCGCTGGAGCGTCTGGGCTTCTGCCGCCTCGCGCACGGTGCTCAGCAGGTGGTCGGGGACCCACGGCTTGAGCAGGTACTGGTAGATGCCTGCGTCATTGATGCCCGCGATGATGTCCTCGGAATCGGTATAGCCCGAGATCACGATGCGCACGGTGTCGGGCCAGCGCTCGCGCACTTCCTTCAGGAAGGTGACCCCGGTCTCTCCGGGCATGCGCTGGTCGCACAGGATCACGCTGACCGGCTGGCGTTCGAGCTGCTGGCGGGCCTGGCCTGCATCGTCGGCCGTCAGCACGGTGAACTCCTCGTCGAGCGTGCGACGGATCGCGTCCTGCGAGCGAACCTCGTCATCGACGACCAGAACGGTCGGCATCGACGTCACGGGCATCATTCGGCACGCGCGGCCTTCACGCCGTCGCGGTGCCGGGCCAGGTGGCGGGGCGTCCATGCCATCGGCAGCTTGTGGACGAAGTGGTACCGCGCGATGTGAAAGCTCGGGTCGAAGCCGTAGAAATTGCGATGCATGCGTGAAAGCTCATGGCGGCGGTAGTCGGCGAGAGGGCGTGCGGCCTCGTCAGCAGCACGCCGCCGTGCCTTCGCAGTGATTCGATCGTCGATATTGTGCGCTGCGGCGAGTGCCATCGCCTCTGCGATTGCCAGCGCTTCGAGATCGGTCGCGGTTTCACCCATGCAACGGTCGATGAGTCGGATCGACAGGGCTTGTGGCGCGCCCAGCGGCAGGCGGCTGGCCATTAGCGCGATCGCGCCCTCGGCGCCGAGGCGGCGCGGCAGCAGATAGGTCCAGTACTCCGAGCCGTACAGGTTGCCCATGTTCTTGTAGTGCGCGTTCAGCACCACCCCGCGGTGTGCCCAGACCTCGTCGGCCGCGAGCGCCAGAAAGGCCCCGCCGGCACCGGCGTTGCCGCGCAGCAGCGCGATTGTCAGCCGGTCGGTGGTGCGGATCACGGCTTCGGCAAGGTCGTCTATCGCCTCGATGTTGCGCATCGATTCGTCGGCGGCGCTGTCGCCCTCGCGGTGCGCCGCGGCCTCGATGCAGTTCAGGTGGATGCCGTTGCTGAAGAAGTCGGCGCCGCCCAGCAGCATCAGCACGCGGGTGTCGCGGCTGGCGGCGTCGCGCCAGGCGGCGAGCAGGCGGCGGCATTGCGCGGTCGACATCGCGCCGTTGTAGAACTCGAAAGACAGGCAGCCGACGCGCGCGCCGGGCGTGCCGAATTCACGGTAGCGAATCTCGCCCCACTCCTCGTTCGCCCGCTCCAGCGGAACGGGCAGCGCAGGCAGCGCCTCGAAGGCGGCGCCGAACGCGAGTTCGCAAGGCAGCTTGAAAGCCTTGCCGCCGCAGGCCGCGGAAAGGCTCGCGTGGCCGATCCAGACCGCCCCGTCGGTCGTGCGGCGCAGCACGGCGCCGTCGCGGCGTCCGATCAAAGCGCCGGGCGGCAGAGCGGCAAGCGCATGCGAGGTGGCCGGGTGCGCATCGAACAGGTGGCAGGGCTGGCCGAAGAGCTGGTCCTGGACGCCGGGCTGGCCATCGGCGCTGCGGATCTTTGCGAGCACGGTGGCCGTCGTGTCGCCCGACCAATCGATGCGGCGCTCGGCTTGGCGCAGCGGGCCGCGCCAGATCGAGGGCCTTTGCTCGCCTGGCGGTTCGCCGCAGGTGCCGCCGGCTGCGAATTGCATCACGCTGCGCAGGACCGCATCGACCGCAGCCCCGGCCACTTCGCGCCGGTACAGGCTGCCCTTCGCGGCGGCCCGCATCGCAAAGCCGGCGTGGGCCCACACCGGGCCGGCATCGAAGGCCTCGTTCGCCTGCAGCACGGTCACACCCCAGTCGGCGTGGTCTTCACGCACCGCCCAGTCGAGCGCCGCGGGGCCACGGTCGCCAACCGGCCCGGGGTGCACGATCAGGCAGGGCTGGCGCTGCCACACCGAGGCCGGGATCAGCCGCTTCAGGAACGGCGCGATCACCAGTGCGGGGCGGAACAGTTCGATCGCCTCCTCGGTGACGCGATCGGCGATGTCGAACTCGACCGAGACCTCGCAGCCCAGCGCGCGCAACTCGCAGAACAAGCGCTGGCTCAGGCTGTTGAAGCTGTGGCACAGCAGCAGGATCCGGAGCGGCACGTGCGTCATTTCAGCCATGCACGCCGCTGAAGCTCGCCGCTTGGGTTGCGCCTGCATGGCTTCTCAACAGATGCGCGGCAGCTGCTCGCCGCTCAGCCAATCGACGACACGGCGGCCGCCGAAGCTCGTTTCCATCTGCACGAAGCGGTGCGGGTCTTCGGTGACCCTGCCGATACGCGCTGCCTTCGAGCCCAGCGGGTGTGCGCGCATCGCGGCCAGCACCGCGTCGGCCGAGTCGGGTGCGCAGATGGCGATCAGCTTGCCTTCGTTCGCGATGTAGAGCGGATCCAGCCCGAGCAGCTCGCAGGCCGCCTCGACCTGCGGCCGCACCGGGATCGCCGCCTCGTCGAGCAGCATGCCCACGCTCGACTGGCGCGCGATCTCGTTCAGCGTCGTCGCGAGGCCACCGCGGGTCGGGTCGCGCAGCACGCGCACGCCGTTCGAGGCCGCGAGCATCGCCGCCACCAGCCCGTGCAGGGCGGCGCTGTCGGATTCGATCGTGGTCTCGAAGTCGAGCGATGCGCGCTTCGAGAGCACCGCCACGCCGTGCTCGCCGATCGAACCCGAGAGCAGCACCACGTCGCCGGGGCGCGCGTTCGCGCCCGAGATGCGCACTCCGGCCGCGACCACGCCAACGCCGGTGGTGCTGATGAACACGCCATCGCCCTTGCCCTGCTCGACCACCTTGGTGTCGCCGGTGACCACCGGCACGCCGGCCGCGCGCGAGGCCGCCGCCATCGACTCGACGATGCGCTTCAGGTCGGCGAGCGGAAAGCCTTCCTCGAGGATGAAGCTCGCCGCGAGGTAGAGCGGCGTCGCGCCGCACATCGCCACATCGTTGATCGTGCCGTGCACCGACAGCGAGCCGACATCGCCGCCGGGAAAGAACAGCGGCGAGACGACGTGGCCGTCGGTCGCCATCACGAGCTTGGCGCCGACGGGAATCGCCAGAGACGCGCCGTCGTCGCCCTGGCGCAGGTATTCGTTGTCGAACGCGGCGACAAACAGCTCCTCGATCAGCTGCGCGGCCGCCCGGCCGCCGGCGCCATGACCCATGTCGACGCGGCCGTGGCGGATGTCGAGCGGGCGAACGTAGTCCTTCTTCGTGTTCACGCTTGCGCCTCCGCCTCGACCCTGATCGCGATGTCCTTGAAGCGTCCGTACGAGTAGTGCGCCGCGCACGCACCTTCGGACGAGACCATGCACGACCCGACGGGGTTCTCCGGCGTGCAGACGGTGCCGAAGATCTTGCAGTCGGTCGGCCTCTTGACGCCGCGCAGGATCGCGCCGCATTCGCAGGCCTTGTTGTCCGGCACCGGCCGGTAGCCGAGGCCGAAGCGGCGTTCGGCATCGAACCCGGCGTATGCCGGGCGGATCTTCAACGCGCTGTACGGCACCTCGCCGAGGCCGCGCCACTCGAAGCTGGTGCGCAACTCGAACACCTGCGAGACCAGCGCCTGCGCGTGCAGGTTGCCGTCGCGGTTCACCGCGCGGGTGAACTCGTTCTCGACCTCGGTGCGGCCCTCGTTGACCTGCCGCACCAGCATCAGCACCGCCTGCATCACGTCGAGCGGTTCGAATCCGGCGATCACGACCGGCTTGCGATACTCCTGCGCGAAGTGCTCGTAGGGCGCCGAGCCGATGACGATGCTGACATGCGCCGGCCCGACGAAGCCGTCGATCGGCACGGTGCCGAACTGCCGCACCTCGGGCGATTCGAGGATGTGCGTGATCGCCGAGGGCGTGAGGACATGGCAGCACAGCACGCTGAAGTTCTTCAGTCGCTCTTGCTGAGCGGTTCGGATCGTCAACGCGGTCGGCGGTGTCGTGGTCTCGAAGCCGATCGCGAAGAACACGACCTCGCGATCCGGCTCGCGGCGCGCGATCTCGAGTGCGTCGGCGCCCGAGTAGACCATGCGGATGTCGCCGCCGCGCGCCTTGGCGCGCACCAGCGAGAGGCCGTCGGAAGCCGGCACGCGCATCGTATCGCCGTAGGTGCAGACGATGGCACCGTGTTCGAGCGCGAGCTGGATCGCCAAGTCGATGCGGCCGATCGGCAGCACGCACACGGGACAGCCGGGGCCGTGGATCATGCGCACGTTCGCGGGCAGCAGTTCGCTGATGCCGTAGCGCGAGATCGCGTGCGTGTGGCCACCGCAGAACTCCATGAAGCTGTACTGGCGCTGCGGCAGTGCCTCGGCGCGCAGACGGTCGGCGATCCTTCTTGCAATCGCGCCGTCGCGGAACTCGTCGATGTATTTCATGGCAGGGTCGCTCCGTTCTCGGCATCGCGTTGCGCCAGCGCGCCGAACATCGCCAGCGTTCGCTCGGCCTCTTCGGGGTCGATCTGGCCGATCGCGTGGCCGACGTGCACGATCACGTAGTCGCCAACGACCGCATCGGGCACCAGTGCGACCGAGATTTCCTTGCGGATGCCGCCGAGCTCGACCAGCGCCAGCGCGCCCGGTCGCAGTTCGATCAGTTGAGTGGGAATGGCTAGGCACATGGCATGGCTTTTCGTGGGGTGAGGAAGGTTCGGGCGCGCAGGCTGTGGGCGGCGACCCAGGCCTGGCCCAGCGCGAGGGCCGCGTCGCCGCAACCCGAACGGCCGGCCGACAGCACGCGAAGCCCGCGCGCCTGGAGCCCCTGCGTCACCTGGATGCGCAGGATCGCGTTGAAGAAGCAGCCGCCGCCGAGGCAGACGGTGCCGCAGCCGGCCTGGCGTGCCGCGGCCGCGGCCCAGCCGGCCAGGCCCTGCGCCAGCGACAGGTGGAACCAGGCTGCGGCCTCGTCGGCGTTGCGTTGCGGCATGGGCCAGGCAAACAGTCGCTCCAGCAGCGGGCGCGGATCGAGCAGCCGCAGGTTGCCGGCGTCCGGCCAGGCGTCGATCGCTGTGACCGCGTGCCCGGCCAGCCAGCGTGCGGCCGCCGCCTCGAGCGCCATCGCGGCTTCGGCCTCGTGGGCCTGGCGCACGCTCAGCCCCAGCGCGCCGGCCGCCGCGTCGAACCAACGACCGGTGCTGCTCGTGGGCGGGCAATTCAACCCGGCGGCGAGCATGCGCTGCACGCCGCCGGCCAAGGCAGGCCCGACACTCGGCGAGAAGCGGTCGGCAATCCCGTCGCCGGCGCCGAGCGCGTGCAGGGCCGACGCCGCCATGCGCCAGGGTTCGCGTGCCGCGACATCGCCGCCGGGCAGCGCCAGCGGCCACAGGCTGCCCAGGCGGTCCCAGCCGTTGCCGTCGACCCGCAGCAGCTCGCCGCCCCAGGCCGTGCCGTCGCTGCCGAGACCGACGCCGTCGAGGGCGAGGCCGATGACCGGCTCGTCCAGGTCGTGTTCGGCGATCACGGCCGCGATGTGTGCGTGGTGGTGTTGCACGGCGATTGCTGGTACGCCCCACTCGTGCGCCAGGGCGATGGCGATGCGCGTGCTGAAGAAGTCGGGATGCAGGTCATGCGCCAGCGCGGCCACCGGCGCCTGCGCGTCACGTGCGTCGCGCGCGAGCGACCGCAGCGAGGCCTCCAGTTGACGGCAGGCTGTCGGGTCCTGGAGGTCCCCGTGCAGCGCAGACCAGCGCGCCTGGCGATGCCCAAGCAGGCATGCGGTGTTCTTGAGCCATGCGCCGCAGGCCAGCACGGTGGGAAGCGGCTGTTGCATCGACTTCAGGCGCCGAGCGGGCCGGTGTCGTCGCCCGCGCTGGCGAGCCAGTCGAGCCAGGCACCCATGCCTTCGCCGCTGGTGGCGGACAACTGGATCACTTCGATGGCCGGATTGACGTGGCGCGCGCCGTCGATGCAGCGTGCCACGTCGAAGCGCAGATGCGGCAGCAGGTCTATCTTGGTGAGCACCATCAGCTGGGCGGCCGCAAACATGTCTGGATACTTGAGCGGCTTGTCTTCGCCCTCGGTGATCGACAGCAGCACCACCTTGGCGGCTTCGCCAAGGTCCCACAGGGCCGGACAGACGAGATTGCCGACGTTCTCGATGAACAGCAGGCTGCGCTCGTCCACGTGCGAAGAGCCGTATGCATGGTGGTGCAACTGCGCGAAGGCCTGTTCGATCATCGGGGCGTCCAGGTGGCAGCCCTTGCCGGTGTTCACCTGGACTGCCGGCACGCCGGTCGCGCGGATGCGCTCGGCGTCGAAACTCGTCTGCTGGTCTCCTTCGATGACCGAGATGTCCATCTCCGGGTGGCGCGCCCGCAGTGCGTCGATGGTGGCGCACAGCAGGGTGGTCTTGCCCGATCCGGGACTGGACAGCAGGTTCAGCGCATGCACGCCGTGCGCGGCGAAGTGGCTGCGGTTGCGCGCGGCGATGCGGTTGTTCTCGCCGAGGATGTCGGCTTCCAGCCGGATCGTGCGCTCCTGGCTCAGGCCAGGCACCGATACGCGGGCCGCGCCTGAACCGAAATGCAGGTCGCCGTGGGGGGAATGATCGCGCCCGTGCTCGTGATCATGGCCGTGTTCGTGTTCAGTTTCAGCGCATCCGCAAACGACACACATGGTGAGTCTCCTTATAGATCTTCGACTTGCAGCTCGAGCACGCGCAGCTCGGTGCCGCCCGTGGCCTGAAGCTGATGGCTGCGGCAGCGCGGGCAGGCATCTCCGCGCCGCTGGATCTCCACGCTGGCGCCACATGGGAGGCACCATGCGGTGCCGGGCGGCTCGCGGATGTCGATCGACGCGCCCTCCAGGCAGGTTCGAGGCGCGATCGCCTCCAGCGCGAAACGCAGGGCACGCGTCTCCACGCCACAGAGCTGTCCGGCTTCCAGCCGCAGCGCGGTGACGCGCCGGAATCCCTCCCGGCGCGCCGCGTCTTCGACAAGTTTCAGGATGCCGCCGGCCAGACTGGCTTCATGCATGGTGGTACTCCGTGGTCGCTGCGTGCGCTTCGATMGCGAAGCGCACGCACGGATCGTACGCGGCCATCAGGATGCGCACCGACGCCTGCGCTTCGCTGCCCGTTGCGGGCATCCGTTCGAGCGCATGTGCCACGGCGCCGTGGGCATGAAAGTTCCAGTCTGTCGGGGCCACAACCTCGTAGCCGGCCACGCGCCGGTCACCGGGTGGTCCTTCGACGCGCACGCGATGGAGCAGCAGGCCGCGCGCCATTTCGACCCATGCCAGCCCTTCGCCGCGACCGGTCTGCAACGCGCCCGTGGCCAGCCACGCTGCGCCGCTGCGACTTGGCGTGTCCGGCAGGGACAGCCGTGCCAGTTCGGCGATGCGTGCGCCGAGCCGTTCCCATGCGTTCGCGGGCGGTTCGGTGCGCCGGTCGTGCAGCCGGGTCCAGCTTCCGGTCTCGGCGCATTGGCCGCGCCAGGTGGGCGCGGTCGCGTCGAACGTGCCGCCCATTCCGGCCGCGAGAGCATGCAGGTCCGCCGGGCTGGCGTGCGGACGCAGCGGCGCCGCGGGCAGCAACGGGCCGATCGCGAGCGGAGCGCAGGCGCGCAGCAACGCGGGCAGCCAACCGTGATTGCGCTCACACCATTGAGCGAGCCAGCCGGCAGTTTCTTGTTCCCACAGTGCCAGCCAGGCGCTCGGCGAGGTGCCCAGCAAATGCGAGAGCCAGGCGGTCCGATCGACATCGCCGCGCGACCGCGCCACGCCGGCCAGCCACGGACAGCCCCGCAGCGGATTGCGACTGTCGTCGGCCGATGCCTGCACTGCGCCTGGCACGCACAATTCGACCGGCCAGTCGAGGCCGATGCGCAGCGCGTGATCGCGCGCCGTCTCCCATCGCAGCGCATGCAACTGCGCCACGGATGCGGATGCTTCCTGCCCCTGCGCCGCCGCCAGCGCCAGCGCGCCGCACAGGGCGTGGGCGTGGCCACACAAGGTGAACAGACTGCTCAGCATGCGCGGCGCTGCGGTCGCAGGTTGACCTGTCAGCAACAGGCCGGCGAGGGCGCGGCGGCTGCTGGTGAGGGTGTGCGGGCGTCGCAGCCCCGGCCGCACCTGCAGCATGCCCCCGAGGACCTGGAGCGTATTCACGGCGCATGTTCCTGGGCAGCGCGCCCGAGCAGAAAAGCGCGCCGCGCCGGCGCCGCCAACGTGGAGTCCGGGCGTGCGTCGGGCGGTGCGTCGGCACGCCGGCGCAGCTGAGCCAGCAGCGCCGAGGCGGTGGCGATCGCGTCGGCCTGCGTTGCGAACTCGAACATGGGCGAGAACATCGAGCAGGCTTCGAACGACCCGAGGCCGTCTTCGTGCGAGCCCGTGAACATGAACTGCGCGTGCCCGATGTTGCGCACGCGTGTCGTTCCGATCAGTGCGGGCGTGTCGCGTCGCGCGACCGGCAGCCACACCAGGTTCATGAACCAGGGCGTGACCAGAATGCCGGTCGCGGCCCGGGGATCCGGCCGGTGTTGCGCATCATCGCGCGGGGGGGCCGGTTCGAGCTCGAAGCCGACCGCTTCCACCTGCAGTGCGGTGTTCATGAAGGGCAGGCCGGCCACGCGCGAGCGCGAGATGCCCGCGAACACCGCTTGGAGCGCCCGCGTCCGCAGCGTCAGCTCGGCGTGTCCGGTGCAATCGGCGCCGGTCATGGCGGGCTCGCGTCGTCGAGGACCATGAACTGGTCGGCGTCGCCGTCGCATTGCGGGCAGCGCCAGTAGGGCGGCAGCGCGGTGAACGCGGTGCCGGGGGCGATCTGCCAGATGTCGTCCCCGAGCGCCGGGTCGTACACCCACCAGCAGATCTTGCATTCGAGCCGTGCCGAGGCGCCCAGCTTCGCGCGGTCGCCGAGATAGCTGCCCTCGAACCGTGCAGGACTGCTGGCGGTCATGCGCTCTCGAGCCACTGCAGCACCTCCGCCAGCCGCTCGTGAGAGTCCTCCAGGTCCTCGCGCGCGGCCTGGGCAACTTCGGGCAGGTCGCCGATCTCGACCGTGTTCAGGATCACCACGTCCTGCGAGTTGTAGTAGACGACGCGCCAGCAGTTCGGCATTCGCGTGTTCGTGATGCGGCAGTTGCCGTAGCCGCGCGACAGGATGAGCACGCGGCCGGTGCCGAGGTGATGATCGAGGAATCCGATGTCCTCCACCGACATCGGCAGCAATGTGAGGTTGATGACCTGCGCGGGGCGGCCCGGCACCCAGGCGCGCCAATGATCCTCGATCTCGGCCAGGACGGCCGGCGCGTTCTGCACGTTGGGCGGCAACGCACCCGACCAGCGCGCAACGACGGGCGCAACGTCTTCGCGTGCAACTTCCTTCAGCGCATCGGGAATGGCGCCAAGTTCAATGCAATCGGTCGCAACCACGCCGTCGACCGATCCGATCACGCGCCAGACGCCGGCGAAGACCGCCTCCTGGGCGCGCAGCTCGCGCTGTGGCGTGCCCTCGTGCCGCACCAGGGCGCTGACTTCGCCCTCGCCGAGAACCTGGTTGACGAGGGCAAGGTCGCCCGGTGCAAGACCGTCGAGCGCTATGCGGCGGTTGCCGCCTTCGCGGCAAACGACGGCCAGTTGCGCAAGCGCGTCGCGCAGCGCAGCGTGCGCCGGCTGATGGGCTGCGATTTCCTCGGGTTCCGGCAGCACGGGTGCGCGAAAGGTTTCCATGCCCTGCGGCATTGCCATGTAGGCGAGCTCTTCTTCTTCGGGCTGGGAGCCGGGGCCGATGGAGTGCACGGGAATCGGGAAGTCTTTCATCATGCGGTCCTCAGTGGCAGGAGGCGGCCGCGCCGGTGGCGCTCACCACCGGGATTCCGATCGTCGGTGCGCGCGTCACCGGACTCGCCAATGCGCTCTCGACCCGCTGGAGGAACACGTCCCAGTCGTGCATGCCCGACACGGTGCCGACGTAGCCGCCGTCGCGCAGGAACAGCAGCGTGGGCCAGCGCTGCGAGCCGAAGCGGCGCGCCACCTGGTCCTCCAGCTCGCGCGGCACCACGGCCACGGCAAAGCGGCCCGGAAAGCTGCGTTGCAGCTCGGGCAGCACGGCGGCCACGTCCTGGCCTTCGGGAAAACGCACGGCGTCGCCTGCGAACAGCACGACGCGGTCACCGCCGAGCGCGGACCAGCCGTCGATGCTCTGGTCGTCGACCCATGTCGCGCCGAACTCGTCGACCAGGCGCGCAATGAGGGCGGAGCCCGCGCGGCGGGGTTCCGGCGCCTGGACCGGCAGGTTGACGAGCGTTTGGCTGCCGGTGATGTCGGATGTCATGGAAGGCTTTCGGTGAGTTCGGTGGCGGGGCGTGGCGGCTGCCGGCCGCACAGAGCGAGGAGGTCTTGCGCGCTGGCGCTGGAAGGAAGGTCGAATGCAGCCGGTGCACCGCTGGCGCCGCCGGCCTGCGCCGCCGCAAGCAGGTCGAGCGTGCCGTCGATCTCGCTGGCGCGCCGCGCATCGATGCGCTCGCGGACACTGTCGAGAAAGACGAGCACCCACTCGCCGACCGCCGGCTCCGTCACGAGCGCGATCCGGACGCGTCGTTGCTCTCCGCGTCCGGCGCAGAGCGCGTATCCGGGCTCGACGGCGATGACCTGCATGGGGATGCCGATGCACATGGCGGGCTCAGGCTTGCTGCCGCGCCGGCGTCGGCAGAAAGCGTTCGTCGCCGCGGCGGCAGGCGGCGTCCTCGGCCGGTCGTCCGGCCTCGTAGCGCGCGAGGTCGAGCTGGCGGAAGGTCACGGCTTCGGCACCGTCCAGCGCCTGCCGGCGCGGTCGCGGGGCGGCACCCCAGCGCCGCAGTGCGTCGACGCCGAGCGCGAGGGCATCCTCCATCGCCAGTCTCACGGTCGGGCGCAGGCTGCCGCCGTAGTCGTCCAGTTCCTCGGGCTGGCAGCCGACGAGCAGCACGTCCCGTGGGTAGCGTTGGGTGAGTTGCGCCAGCATGAGCACTTCCTGGAACCCGGTCTGGTGAAGGCTCATCTTCTTGGCGCCCATGAAGCGAGGCACTTCGTCGCCCTCGATCAGCTTGAGCGTGCCGGGCGCCAGGCCATAGTCGATGGCGTCGAAGATCAGCAGGCGGCTGGCCTGCTGGACGTGCTGGATCAGGTAGAGGCCCTGCGTGCCACCATCGATCAGCACCACATGCGGTGCGAACTCCCAGCGTTGCTGCAGGGCCTCGACGCAGCGCACGCCGAATCCCTCGTCGGCCCACAGCACGTTGCCGATGCCGAGGACGCAAATGGATTCATCCTGCGACATGGGCTCAGTCCTTGAACGTGCGATGGCCGGAGATCATCGTGCTGACCACGCTGGAGCGGCCCATGATGTCCTCCCGGATCGCGGCGTACACATGCAGGATCACGAACACGATCAACCCCCACATGCCGAGGTGGTGCCAGGTGTGCACATCCTGCGACTGCCCGAACAGCGGGATGACCCAGCCGAACAGTCGGTCCTGCCAGGAGCCGCGCTGGGCGCCTTCCGCATACAGCGCGAAGCCGGTGACGATCATGAAGACAATCAGCAGGAGGAAACCGAAAAACATCGCGAAACGCGCCAGCGGGTTGTGGCCCACGTAGCGCCCGGGTCGCGCGCTGACGAACGCGTACCACTTCACCATGCCCCAGATCTCCTGCCAGTAGACGCGCTGGAAGATCGGCACCCAGAACAGCTCGCGCGCGTGGTGGTTGCCGACGACGGCCCAGTAGATGCGCCCGAGCAGCCCGATCGCCAGCCAGTAGCCGGCCGCGAAATGCGCAAAGCGGATGTAGCCCATCAGGAAGTTCGCGCTGGCCTCGCCAGGCTGGGTCGGCAGCGGAGAGCCGATGAAATAGCCGGTGATGGCCAGCACCGTGATCGCGAGCGCGTTGATCCAGTGCCAGATGCGCACCGGCGCCTCGTACACATAGACCGACTTGATCGACCGGGCGTGCGCCACGGCGCTGTCGTCGCCGCCGCGGGCCGGGGCGACGGGGGAGGAAGTTGTATTCATGGCTTGGTCCCGGGATGGTGTGCGTGCCGGCGTCAGAGGCGCGCCGCGAGCATCAGCAGCCCGCTGCCGCCGATCAGCGCGGTCGCCGTGCGCCAGGCCCAGGCCGGCAGCCGCTGCAGCGCGGCGCCGGCCCCCAGGCCCACGGCGTGCAGCAGCGTCGAGGCCAGCAGGAAACCGGCCGCGTAGGCCATGAACGAATGGCTGCCGGCCAATTCACCGCCGTGTGCATGGCCGTGCAGCACCCCGGCGAGCGCGACCAGTGCCAGGCCGGCCATTGGTGCGATGCGCCGGGCGCCCAGCAGCAACGCCGCGAGCGCGACCACGCTCAGCGCGACGCCCGCCTCGAGCCCCGGCAATCCGATGCCGCGGATGGCCAGCACGGCGCCCAGCAGCAGCGTCGCGAGGAATGCCGCCGGACCTGCGGCACGCCAGCCCTTCGGCAGCGCGACCACCGACCACATTCCCACCGCGACCATGGCGAGCAGATGATCGTAGCCGCCGAGCGGGTGTGCGAGGCCGGCGGCAAAGCCTTCGGTGCCGTGGCCGGGATGGGCCTGCGCCGCCGAGGCCAGCGCGAGCGCGAAGGCCGCGGCCAAGGCCTTGGCCACCGACACCCGAGCGAGGGTGCTGCGTGCTTTCTGAATCTGCATGTGCTTGTCTCCGTTCCTTGGGGGTGGTTCAGCGCACTGTGACGCTGGTGAGTTCCTGGCCGTCCGGGCTCATCACGTGGGTCGAGCAGGCGAGGCACGGGTCGAACGAGTGCAGCGTGCGCAGGATCTCGACCGGCTGCTCCGGGTTGGCCATCGGCGTGTTCATCAGGCTCGCCTCGAACGCGCCGATCTGGCCCTTGGTGTCTCGCGGGCTGCCGTTCCAGGTGGTCGGCACCACGCACTGGTAGTTCTCGATGCGGCCGTCCTTGATGCGGATCCAGTGGCCGAGCGCGCCGCGCGGCGCAGCGACGGTGCCGACGCCTTTGGCCTCCTTCGGCCAGGTGGACGGGTCCCATTTCTCGACGTTGGCCGTGCTGGTGTCGCCGGCCTTGATGTTGGCCACGAGTTCGTTGAAGTCGTCGAGCATCATCTCGGCGCAGTACTGTGCCTCGAGCGCGCGCGCCAGCGTCCGGCCGATGGTCGTGGGCAGCAACTGCTTCACGCTGTACTGCGTCTGCGGCATGCCCAGCGCCTTCGGGAAATCATTGTTGATGATCGCGGCGGACCGGTCGACCTGCTCCTTCACCCGTTGGCAGTGCGGATGGCCCTTCAGCGCGTGCGCGTAGCCAATGATGTAGCGCGACAGCGGGCCGACCTCCATCGCGTGGCCGCGCCAGCGCGGCGACTTGATCCACGAGTACTTTGCGCTTTCGTCCAGTTGCTCGATGTTCGTTCGCGTGCCCTTGGTCCTTGCGCCGAGCTCGTAGTTGGGTTCGGTCACGCCGTCCCACGGGTGAAGCCCCTTCGACTCGTCGGCGTACTTGTACCAGCTGTGGTTGACGAACTCCTGCACCTGTGCGGGGTCGCGCGGGTCCACCGGGAGGATCTCGTCCCAGTTGCCGCCCAGGATCGCGCCACCGGGCAACTGCTGGGTCCCGTGGTCGCCCATCACCTTCTCGTACGTGCCGTAGTCCATCACGTTGGTCGCGGCGAGGCCGCCGCCGTAGAGCCAGCCGGCCTGCTTGTAGATGGTGCCGATCGCCAGCACGTCGGGGATGTAGACGTTGTTGTTGAACTCGATCATTTCCCGGATGCGCGCCTCGATGAAGTTCAGCCGCTCCATGTTGACGGGCGCGCCCGCGGCGCCGTCCTTGTCGATGTTGATGGCGCAGGGCACCCCGCCCACCAGGTAGTTCGGGTGCGGGTTCTTGCCGCCGAAGATGGTGTGGACCTTGACCCACTCCTTCTGCAGGTCGAGTGCCTCGAGGTAGTGCGTCACCGCCATGAGGTTGGCCTCGGGCGGCAGGACGTAGGCCTTGCTGCCCCAGTAGCCGTTCATGAACGGGCCGAGCTGGCCGCTCTCGACGAATTTCTTGAGCCGGTTCTGGATGTCGCGGAAATAGCCCGGCGATGACATCGGATGCGATGGGGACACGGTCTGCTGCAACTCCGAAGTCTTCTTCGGATCGGCCTTCAATGCAGACACCACGTCGACCCAGTCGAGCGCATGCAGGTGGTAGAAGTGCACCGCATGGTCGTGCTCCTGCAGCGTCTTGGCCATGATCTCCCGGATCAGGTAGGCGTTCTTCGGGATCGTAATGCCAAGCGCATCCTCCACCGCGCGCACCGAGGCGAGTGCATGGCAACCGGTGCACACGCCGCAGATGCGTTCGACGAAGGCCCAGGCATCGCGGGGGTCGCGGCCCTTCAGGATGACCTCGAGCCCGCGCCACATCGTGCCGGTCGAAACCGCGTTGCGAATGACGTTGTCGCTGTCGACGTTCACTTCGCAGCGCATGTGACCTTCGATCCGGGTGACCGGATCCACCACGATACGGCGACCCGTATCGTCCATCCTGTAGCCTTGTGTCTCGTATGCACTCATTGCTGTGGTCCTTGCCGTTGGGGCATTGAATTCTTCAGCGTTCGGCGGTGTCGACCGTCTTGCTTTCGGCCTTGTGCTGTGCGGCCCGCTTGATGGCCGATGCGGCGGCATGCGCGACCGCTGCCGCCCCGACCACGCCTGCGGCCGTGGCACCGATCCGGTCGGCATTGGCCTCGATGCCGAACTGGTGGATGTCGGTCAGGCGGTTGTAGAACGAGCCCTTGTCCCAGAAGCCGTCTTCCGAGCAGCCGATGCAGCCGTGGCCGGCCTTGATCGGGAAGCTCGTGCCCTCGTTCCACTGCACCGTCGAGCAGGCGTTGTAGGTGGTCGGGCCCTTGCAACCGACCTTGTAGAGGCAGTAGCCCTTGCGTGCCGAATCGTCGTCCCAGGCCTCGACGAACTGGCCGGCGTCGAAGTGCGGGCGGCGGTAGCACTTGTCGTGGATGCGCTGGCTGTAGAACATCTTCGGGCGGCCCTGGCGGTCGAGTTCCGGGATGCGGTCGAAGGTCAGCATGTAGGTGATCACGCCGGTCATGACCTCGGCGATCGGCGGGCAGCCCGGTACCTTGATGATCGGCTTGTCGAAGATCACCTTGTGGATCGGTGTGGCCTGGGTCGGGTTCGGCTTGGCGGCCTGCACGCAACCCCAGCTTGCGCACGAGCCCCAGCTGATGATCGCCTTGGCGTCCTTGGCGACATGCTTGAGCTGGTCGATGAAGGGCTTGCCGCCGATGATGCAGCTCATGCCGTCCTGGTTGAGCGGCGGGTTGCCCTCCACCGCGAGGATGTAGTTCCCCTTGTACTTCTTCATGATCTCTTCGAGGATCGCCTCGGCCTGATGGCCGGCGGCGGCCATCAGCGTGTCGTCGTAGTCGAGCGAGATCATCGACAGCACCACGTCCTTGGCCAGCGGGTGCGCCGAGCGGATGAAGGATTCCGAGCAGCAGGTGCATTCGAGCCCGTGCAGCCACAGCACCGGCGTGCGCGGCTTGGTCTCCATGGCATGGGCGATATGCGGCACAAAGGCCGGGCCGAGGCCCAGCGACGTGGCGGTCAGCGAACAGTACTTGAGCAGGCTGCGGCGCGAGATTCCCTGGCGGCGCATGACCTCGTAAAACGTTTCCATCGTGTGCTGTCTCCTTGCCTTGGCGGCGATGTCGTTGGGAGCGGCGGGCCTGCGAGGGGCCGGGTCGGCCTCGGAGGCCATGCCTTGCCGCTTCCTCTTCATTGCAACTCGCGGACCAGTTCACACGGCTCCCTGGGAAAACCCTGAATGGCCGCTGCAAGTGCATGATTTGATTGGACAAAGATGGCTGCGCGGCGCAAGGCGCGGCGACCGCCTCACGGCATGCCGCCGCGACGCTTCCAATCCGGTCGGCAAAGTGCAAGCGGTCCTTCCACCGGCGCCCGCGGCGAAACTCAGCAGCCCTGAGTTGAAACACCCCCGAAGCGCCTGCGGCGTCCTGCGTCGCTGCCAGAGGCAGCGGCTCTTCGGTTCCGTCCAAGCCTGCGCAGGGCAGGCTTGGAGCTGCGGAACTCAGTCCCCTCGAGGGCGGCGATGCCAGCGGCCCGGCAAGCCCGGTTCCGCGGTCTCCCCGGCATTTGGCTGCGCGGGTTTCATGCGCCGCGGGTTACGCGGTCACGTGGTGGAGCACTGCAATGCAACGCGCGTCAGCGCAGCGTGGCGGACGGCTCTCATCGGCCAGCGGCTGGCGCCCGTCGGCTTCGGTCGGCAGTGTCATTCGGGCTCCTTGCAGTACCGCGCTTCGTTGATGAACCCGAGGTCGCGCGCAGTTGCGCGAGGATCAGACGCTGGCCGTCGTCAGCCAGGAACTGCATGAAGGCGCTGGCCAGTTGCGGCAGCCGGCGCGTCGCCAGATGCATCGCATACCAGTCGCGCTCGATCGGGTTGGCCGTCATCGGCAGCAGCGCGAGCATGCCGGCGTCCAGCTCGAGCCGGCAGGTGTGCAGCGACAGGAAGGCGACGCCGAAGCCGGCCGCGCACATCTGCTTGATGGCCTCGTTGCTCGACAGCTCCGAGCCGACGCGCAAGGCGATCCCGGCTTCCCGGTAGAGCGTCTCGACGGTAGTGCGGGTGCCCGAGCCGCGTTCGCGCACCAGCAGCTTGGCGCCCGAAAGATCGGCGATTGCCAACCGGCGCCGCGTCATCAACGGATGCGTCGGCGCCGCCAGGAAGGCCATCGGATGGCGCGCGAAGGGCACCGCCTTGGTTTTCAGTTCGGCCGGTGGACGTCCCATGATGGCCACGTCCACCTCCTGCCCCGCGAGCATGTGGACGATGTCGTTGCGGTTGCCGACCTTGAGCTGGATCTTGACCTCCGGTCGGCCGTCGGCAAACGCCACCAGTAGCGGCGGCAGCAGGTACTCCGCGGTCGTCACCGCGCCCACGCGCAGGGTGCCGGAGAAGCCGCCCCGCTGGGCCGCCACCTCGTCGCCTGCCTCGCGCCACAGCTCCAGGATTCGCCCCGCATAGCCCGAGAGCACCTCGCCCGCGCCGCTCAGCCGGACGCCACGTCCCTCACGCTCCAGCAGGGGCATTCCGGCAGCTTCCTCGAGGAGCTTGATCTGGATCGAAACCGCTGGCTGCGTGAGGTGCAGATCGCTCGCGGCTCGCGAGACGCTGCCGAGCCGCGACACCGCGTGCAGGGCGGCGAGTTGCCGGAACGTGGCGTTCTTGATCATTAGTGAAAGCAAATGAATGCGAGAAAAAGATTAACTATTACAAATGAAAAGAGCTTCGTACATTGAAGGCATCGAACACCTGGAATCGATCAACCTTAGCAAGGAGAGTGCCCGTGGGCCGAATGAACGAACCGACACAGATCACCGACAGCGCCAAGCGCTATGCGGCAGGCGTCCTCAAGTACGCGCAAATGGGTTACTGGGACGGCGACTACATGCCGAAGGAGACCGACATCCTCGCGCTGTTCCGCATCACCCCGCAAGATGGCGTCGACCCCATCGAGGCTGCCGCCGCCGTGGCCGGCGAATCGAGCACCGCGACTTGGACGGTGGTTTGGACCGACCGCCTGACCGCGTGCGGCATGTACCGCGCCAAGGCGTATCGCGTCGAGCCTGTGCCGAACAATCCGAGCCAGTACTTCTGCTACGTCGCCTACGACCTGAGCCTGTTCGAGGAAGGCTCGATTGCCAACGTGACGGCCTCGATCATCGGCAACGTCTTCAGCTTCAAGCCCCTCAAGGCCGCGCGACTGGAAGACATGAAGTTCCCGGTCGCCTACGTCAAGACCTTCGCCGGCCCGCCGACCGGCATCGTGGTCGAGCGCGAGCGCCTCGACAAGTTCGGCCGCCCGCTGCTGGGCGCCACCACCAAGCCCAAGCTCGGTCTGTCGGCGCGCAACTACGGCCGCGTCGTGTACGAAGGCCTGAAGGGTGGCCTGGATTTCATGAAGGACGACGAGAACATCAACTCGCAGCCCTTCATGCACTGGCGTGACCGCTTCCTGTGCGTGATGGATGCCGTCAACAAGGCCAGTGCCGCCACCGGCGAGGTCAAGGGCAGCTACCTGAACATCACCGCCGGGACGATGGAGGAGATGTACCGACGCGCCGAATTTGCCAAGGAACTCGGCTCGGTCATCGTGATGGTCGACCTGGTGGTGGGATGGACCGCCATCCAGAGCATGAGCCACTGGTGCCGACAGAACGACATGATCCTGCACATGCACCGCGCCGGCCACGGCACCTACACGCGGCAGAAGAACCACGGCGTGAGTTTCCGCGTGATCGCCAAGTGGCTGCGCCTGGCCGGTGTCGATCACCTGCACACCGGCACGGCCGTCGGCAAGCTCGAGGGCGACCCGATGACCGTGCAGGGTTACTACAACGTCTGCCGCGATACCCACACGGTGGTCGATCTGCCCCGCGGCATCTTCTTCGACCAGGACTGGGGCGCGCTGAAGAAGGTCATGCCGGTGGCCTCGGGCGGCATCCACGCGGGCCAGATGCACCAGCTGCTCGACTTGTTCGGCGACGACGTGGTGCTGCAGTTCGGCGGCGGCACGATCGGCCATCCGCAAGGCATCCAAGCTGGCGCGACCGCGAACCGCGTGGCGCTCGAAGCGATGGTGCTGGCGCGCAACGAGGGCCGCGACATCAGGAACGAGGGGCCTGACATCCTGCTGGGCGCCGCCAAGTGGTGCACGCCGCTGAAGGCCGCGCTCGACACCTGGGGTGAGATCAGCTTCAACTACACCTCGACCGACACCTCCGACTTCGTGCCGACCGCGGCCGTGTCCTGATGCCATCGTCAAAGAGAGCCACCATGCGAATCACACAAGGCACCTTCTCGTTCCTGCCCGAGCTCACCGACGCGCAGATCACCAAGCAGATCGACTACTGCCTTGCCAAGGGCTGGGCGATCGGCCTCGAGTACACCGACGACCCGCATCCGCGCAACACCTACTGGGAGATGTTCGGCAACCCGATGTTCGACATCACGGACGCGGCGGGCCTGATGGTGGAGCTGAGGAGCTGCCGCAGGACCTTCCCGAACCACTACATCCGGCTGACTGCGTTCGATTCGACCCACGGCACCGAGTCGGTGGTGATGTCGTTCATCGTGAATCGCCCGAAGGAAGAACCGGGCTTTCGCCTGGTCCGCACCGAGGAGCCGGGCCGCACCATCCGCTACAGCATCGAAGGCTATGCGGCGCAGCGCGCGCCCGAAGGTTCGCGCTATTGAGGCCGCCAATGATGAATGCGGCAACCACCTCGACCCCCGGCGCGTTGCTCGAAGCCTCGGGCGCGCGCAGGCTGCTCGACAGGCTCGACGCCGATCTGATTGGCCTGGCGCCGGTCAAGGGCCGCATTCGCGACATCGCCGCACTGCTGCTGATTGACAAGCTGCGGGGTGAGCAGGGATTGCAGTCGACGCCGCCAACGCTTCACATGTGCTTCACCGGCAACCCGGGCACCGGAAAGACGACAGTGGCGATGCGCATGGCCGAGGTGCTGAAGCAACTCGGCTACGTGCGCAAGGGCCACCTCGTGGCGGTGACGCGCGACGACCTCGTCGGCCAGTTCGTCGGCCACACGGCGCCGAAGACGAAAGAAGTGGTGAAGAAGGCGATGGGCGGCGTGCTGTTCATCGACGAGGCCTACTACCTCTACAAGCCCGAGAATGAGCGCGACTACGGGCAGGAGTCGATCGAGATCCTGCTGCAGGTGATGGAGAACAACCGCGACGACCTGGTCGTGATCCTCGCCGGCTACAAGGACCGCATGGACACCTTCTTCGGCAGCAACCCGGGGATGGCGTCGCGTATCGCGCATCACATCGACTTCCCCGACTACGCCGAAGCCGAGCTGATGCGGATCGCCCAGTTGATGCTCAAGCAGCTGAACTACAGCTTCGATAGCGCAGCCGGGCCAGCCTTTGCGCGCTACCTGAGCCTGCGCAAGGAACAGCCGCACTTCGCGAATGCGCGCTCGATCCGCAATGCGCTGGACCGGATCCGGTTGCGGCATGCGACGCGCCTGTTCTCGGCGGACACGGCGTTGACGCGGGAACAGCTGTGCACGCTGCAGGCCGAGGACGTGCTCGCGAGTCGCGTGTTCGCGACACAGCCGTCGGCAGGGGGAACGGCATGAGCATCGACGCGCTGATCTTCGATGTGGACGGCACGCTGGCCGACACCGAGGAAGCGCACCGCGTGGCCTTCAACCTGGCGTTTGAGCGCCAGAGCCTCGGCTGGTACTGGTCGCCGGCAGCTTATCGGTGCCTGCTCGAGGTGACCGGCGGCAAGGAGCGGCTGTGCCACCACATCGATGCGCTCAACCTCGCCGACGCCGAGCGGCGGCGGCTGCTCGCCCTGGTGCCCGCGCTCCATGCCGACAAGACGAAGTTCTACACGGCGATGGTCCGGGACGGCGGTGTGCCCTTGCGGCCCGGCGTGGCAAGGCTCATGGACGAAGCGCTCACAGCGGGCTGCCGGCTGGCCATCGCCAGCACGACCAGCGCAGCGAACGTCGATGCGCTGCTGGCCGCCGCCCTCGGTGCGCGCGGCTCCGACCTGTTCAGCGTGATCGCGTGCGGCGATCGCGTGCAGGCCAAGAAGCCGTCGCCCGACATCTATGCGTTGGCGCTGCTCGAACTGGGCATCGGGCCGGCGTCCGCAGCGGCCATCGAAGACTCCCTCAACGGACTGCGGTCGGCCCGCGCGGCCGGGATCTGGACGCTGGTGACGCCAACCTTCTGGAGCGATGGCGCCGACTTCGGCGACGCCGGCCTGGTGCTCCCGAATCTCGGTGACGTCGACGCGCCGCTGCAGGGAGAGCCCGGCCATCTTCTGCGCGACGCGGCCTGGCTCGGCCTGCCCGAACTCACTCGCCTCGCGACCGCTGCCCACACTGCCACCAACGCCACCACGCTGCGCCCCCACCACCAGGAGAGCTTCCGATGAGCCGCCATCCCCGCATTGCACCGAGCCTGCTGTCGGCCGATTTCGCCCATCTCGGCGACGAGGTCGAGGCCGTGATCGAGGCCGGTGCCGACCTGATCCATTTCGACGTGATGGACAACCACTACGTGCCGAACCTGAGCGTCGGCCCGATGGTGTGCGAGGCCATCCGCCCGCACTGCATGCGGGACGGTATTCCCGTGCCCATCGACGTGCATCTCATGGCGCGGCCGGTCGATGCGCTGATACCGCTCTTCGCGCAGGCGGGCGCGTCCATTCTCTCGTTCCATCCCGAGGCGAGCGAGCATGTACACCGGACGGTGCGTCTGATCCGGTCGCTCGGCGTGAAGGCCGGGCTGGTGCTCAACCCGGCGACTCCGCTGCACTGGCTCGACCACGTGCTCGACGAACTCGACCTGGTGCTGCTGATGTCGGTCAACCCAGGCTTCGGCGGGCAGGCCTTCATCGATAGTGTGCTGCCGAAGATCGAATCGGTGCGCCGCCGGATCGACGCCAGCGGCCGCGACGTGTGGCTCGAAATCGACGGCGGCATCAACGCCGACAACGCGCGCCGTGCGGTCGACGCCGGCGCGGACACGCTCGTCGCCGGGTCGGCCGTGTTTGGGAACAAGGACTATCGCGCGGCGATCGCCGACATCCGCGACTCCGCGCCGTTGCGTCGGGCGAGGCCGGCGTGATGAGCTTCCAGGCGATCGCCTTCGACCTGGACGGCACGCTGGTGGACAGCGCCGGCGGCATCGCGCTGGCGCTCAACACGGCGCTGCGCGAAGCCGATCTGCCTTGCTTCGACCTGCAGCGCGTACGCGGCTGGATCGGCCAGGGGCCTGACGTGCTGATCGAGCGGGCGCTGAGTGCCATCGATCTGCAGGATGTCGACCTCGAACGGCTGTCGGATCGCCTGCGCTGCGACTTCGACGCGGTGACGCTGCGGCGGCCGTTCGCCGACAGCTCGGTCTATCCGGGTGTCGAAGATCTGTTAAAGCAATTCGGACGCGACCACATGCCGCTGGCGGTGGTCACCAACAAGCCGACCGACTTGGCACGGGCCGTGCTGGAGGGAGCCGGGCTGCTCGGCCATTTCGCCGCCGTGCATGGCGCCGACACGGCCGCTTTGCGCAAACCTTCGCCACTGCTGATCGAGCAGGCCGCGCAGGTCCTCGGTACGCACCCGCGGCACATGCTGATGGTCGGCGACGCGGCCACCGATTGCCAGGCCGCGCGCGCCGCTGGATGCCGCGCCGCCTGGGCTGGGTGGGGCTATGGCCTGCTCGGCAGCGAACCGGTCGAGCCCGTCTGGCGCCTCGAGAGGCCCGCGGACCTGCTGGTCCGCATGGGCCCGCCGCGAGCCTTTGGCCACTGAATCAACTACCTGGAGATACGCCCATGCCCACCGGAGGAAAATCTACCCTCACCCAGTTCCTGATCGAGGAACGTCGCCGGTTTCCGGAGGCCACCGGTGACCTGAACGCACTGGTCACCGATGTGTCGCTGGCCTGCAAGGCCATCTCGCGCAAGGTCGCGCACGGATCGCTCGGCGGCGTCCTGGGCAGCGCCGGCACCGCCAACGTCCAGGGCGAGGAACAGAAGACCATGGACGTGTTGAGCAACACGATGTTCCTGCGCGCGAACGAGTGGGGCGGTCACCTGGCTGGCATGGCGTCGGAAGAAATGGAAGCGCCCTATCCACTGCCCCCCGAGCATCCGCGTGGCAAGTACCTGCTGCTGTTCGATCCGCTTGACGGCTCGTCGAACATCGACGTCAACGTCTCGGTGGGCAGCATCTTCTCCGTGCTGCGCGCGGTCGCGCCGGGTGCCGACCCCGCGACCGCGGACTTCCTGCAGCCGGGAACGCAGCAGGTCTGTGCCGGCTACGCGATCTACGGGCCGTCGACGATGCTGGTCCTGACGATGGGCCGCGGTACGCATGCCTTCACGCTCGACCCCTTGCTGGGCGAGTGGGTGCTGAGCCATCCGAACCTGCAGATACCACCGCGCACCCAGGAGTTCGCGATCAACGCATCGAACAGCCGGTTCTGGGAGCCGGCCGTGAAGCGCTACGTGGACGAATGCATGGCGGGCCAGTCCGGTGCACGTGCGGCCGACTTCAACATGCGCTGGATCGCATCGCTGGTCGCCGAGGCGCATCGGATCCTCATGCGCGGTGGCGTCTTTCTCTACCCGCGCGACACCCGCGAGCCGGCGCGCGAAGGGCGCCTGCGACTGCTCTACGAAGCCAGCCCGATCTCGTTCCTGATCGAGCAGGCCGGCGGCGGCGCCAGCACCGGCCGCTCGCGGCTCATGGAGGTTGTGCCGGATGCGCTGCACCAGCGCATCGGCTTCGTGTTCGGCTCGGCGCAGGAGGTTTCGCGCATCGAGGCCTACCACCGCGACGAGCCACCGCGCGCCTTCGACTCGCCCCTGTTTGGCCGCCGCGGCCTGTTCGCGACCGCCTGAGCCCCGCACCGAATCACCGTATCGAAGAAATCCAATGTCTGCCAAGCACCCCATCATCGCCATCACCGGCTCGTCCGGCGCGGGCACCACCTCGGTAACCCGCACGTTCGAGAACATCTTCAGGCGCGAGAACGTGGAGGCTGCCGTCGTCGAGGGCGACAGCTTCCATCGCTACGACCGCCAGTCGATGAAGGTCGCCATGGCCAAGGCCGAGGCCGAGGAGCGGCCCCATTTCAGCCACTTCGGCGAGGACGCCAACCTGTTCGAGGATCTGCAGCAACTCTTCCGGAGCTATTCCGAAACCGGCAACGGAATGAGCCGAAAGTACCTGCACAACGAGGAAGAGGCGCAGCCCTTTGCGCAACCGCCGGGCACCTTCACGCCATGGCAGTCGCTTGCAGCCAGCGACGTCCTGTTCTACGAGGGCCTGCACGGCGGCGTGACGACGGACACGGTGGACATCGCGCGGTTCACCGACCTGCTGATCGGCGTCGTGCCGGTGATCAACCTCGAGTGGATCCAGAAGATCCACCGTGACCGCAGCACGCGCGGCTATTCGACCGAGGCGGTGACCGACGTGATCCTGCGCCGCATGCACGAGTACGTGCACTACATCTGTCCGCAGTTCACGCGTACGCACATCAACTTCCAACGCGTGCCGGTCGTCGACACCTCCGACCCCTTCGTGGCGCGCACGATCCCGACGGCCGACGAGAGCCTGGTGGTGATCCGCTTCGCCAATCCGCGTGGGTTCGACTTCCCGTACCTGTTGTCGATGCTGCACGACTCGTTCATGTCTCGCGCCAACACCCTGGTCGTGCCCGGCGGAAAGATGGAACTTGCGATGCAGCTGATCTTCACGCCGATGATCATGCGCCTGGTCGAGCGTCGCAAGAATCTGCTGGGCGCCTGAGGGAGCGAGCACCATGAATATGCAACACACCGATCCCGTGCCGCGGGCAGTCTGCGCCAATGCGCTGCGGGTTTTGGCGATGGATGCCGTGCAGACTGCAAATTCCGGCCACCCGGGCATGCCGATGGGCATGGCCGACATTGCAGAAACACTGTGGCGGCATCACTTGCGCCACGATCCGTCGGATCCAGCCTGGCTGGACCGCGACCGGTTCGTGCTCTCGAACGGCCACGGCTCCATGCTGCTGTATGCGCTGCTGCACCTGAGCGGCTATGCGTTGCCCATGGACGAGCTCAAGAGATTCCGCCAGCTGCATTCATGCACCCCGGGGCACCCGGAGATCGGCTTGACGCCGGGCGTCGAAACCACGACCGGGCCCCTGGGGCAAGGCTTGGCCAACGCGGTCGGCATGGCGCTGGCGGAGAAGCTGCTCGCGCAGGAATTCAATCGTCCGGGGCACACCATCGTCGACCATCGCACCTATGTGTTCCTGGGCGACGGATGCCTCATGGAGGGCATCAGCCACGAAGCCTGCTCGCTCGCCGGCACCTGGGGTCTGCGCAAGCTGGTGGCCTTCTATGACGACAACGGCATCTCGATCGATGGCGACGTCTCCGGTTGGTTCACCGACGACACCCCGAGTCGCTTCGAAGCCTATGGCTGGACCGTGGTGCGCAACGTGGACGGACACGACACCGGAGCGCTCGACCGTGCGATGGCAGCGGCGCTGAACGCCGACAACCCGGTGCTGGTGTGCTGCCGGACGACCATCGGGCGGGGTTCGCCGAACCGCGCCGGCACCGCCGATGTGCATGGCGCGCCGCTCGGGGCCGACGAGGTCGTGAAGACGCGGGCGGCGCTGGACTGGCACGACGAGCCTTTCGTGATTCCGCAGCCCGTGCAGAAAGCCTGGTCGGCGGTTGCACGCGGTGCGCGCCTGAACGCGGCCTGGCAACGGTCGTTCACCGCCTACGCCGCTGCGCATCCCGAGCTGGCGGCCGAGTTTCTGCGCCGGCAGGCGCGCGATGCGGCGCCGGCGCCGTCGACGGAGGCTGCGCTGTCGGCCGCTTGCACCGCGGCTGAGGGTGCCCGCTCGGCGGTCGCCACTCGCAAGGCTTCGCAGGATGCGCTGCAGTTCATCGGCCCGGCCACTCCCGAACTGCTGGGTGGTTCGGCCGATCTGACCGGATCCAACCTCACCGACTGGCGCGGCCATCGCCCGCTGCTCGGCAAAGGCACGGGCAACCACGTGCACTACGGCGTGCGCGAGTTCGCCATGTCGGCGGTCATGAACGGCCTGGCGCTGCACGGTGGCTATCGACCTTTCGGCGGGACGTTCCTGGCGTTCTCCGATTACGCGCGCAACGGCATCCGGATGTCATCGCTGATGAAACTGCCGGTGATCTACGTCTTCACCCACGATTCAATCGGCCTCGGCGAGGACGGCCCCACGCACCAGCCGGTCGAGCATGCGTCCAGCCTGCGACTGATTCCCGGCGTGGACGTGTGGCGCCCGGGCGATGCGACCGAGACTGTCGTTGCCTGGCGCGAAGCGTTGCGCCGCGTCGACGGCCCGAGCTGCCTGCTGCTCACGCGCCAGGCGCTGCCGCACGCCGGAAGTGCGACGCCGCGGCTCGACTCGATCGGCCGCGGCGGCTACGTGTTGCGGCGCTCGGCGGGTGAGCAGGTGGTGCTGCTGGCCAGTGGCTCGGAATTGGGCGTTGCGATGGCGGCCGCGGAACTGCTGGCTGCCCGAGGCATTGCCTCGCGCATCGTGTCGATGCCCTGCATGGACGTGTTCGAGCGCCAGGAAGCGGCTTACCGGCGGGATGTGATTCCGCGCCATCTGCCGCGCCTCGCGATCGAGGCCGGGTGCACGGCGCTCTGGTGGAAGTTCGTGGGCGAGGAGGGCGATGTCGTGGGCATCGATCGCTTTGGCGAATCCGCACCGGCCGCTGCGCTCTTCAAGCTCTTCGGCATCACCGCCGACGTGGTGGCGGACCGGGCATGGGCATTGGTCCGGCGGGCCGCCACGGCGGATCCCGTTTCGTCCAGTCCTTCAGCTGTTTTCTCTTCCCTTTCCCATCAAGCATCATGACCCTGAGAGTTGCCATCAATGGCTACGGCCGCATCGGCCGCAACGTGCTGCGTGCATTGTTCGAGTCACCGTCCCACGGCAATGGCAATGGCGATGCGATCCGTATCGTGGCCATCAATGACTTGGGCGATGCGAAGACCAATGCCCACCTGACCCGCCATGACACCACGCACGGCCGATTTGCGCTGCCGGTCCGCCACGAGGGAGACTGCCTCGTGGTGGGTGAGCAGCGCATCCAGGTGAGATCGGCGCGAAATCCGGCGGAGCTGCCCTGGAAGTCGCTCGGAATCGATCTCGTGATGGAGTGCACCGGGCTTTTCACCACCAAGGCGCGGGCCAGTGCCCATCTCGCCGCTGGCGCCGGCAAGGTGTTGATCAGCGCGCCCGGCGGCGCCGACGTGGATGCAACGATCGTCTACGGGGTCAATCACGGCACGCTGCGGCCGGCACACACGGTGGTTTCGAACGCCTCGTGCACCACCAATTGCCTGGCGCCGGTCGCGCAGGTGTTGCACGGCACGGTCGGCATCGAGAACGGCCTCATGACCACGATCCACAGCTACACGAACGACCAGGTCCTGACCGATCTTTACCACGAGGACCTGCGCCGCGCGCGCTCGGCCACGCAGTCGATGATCCCCACACGCACCGGTGCGGCTGCGGCGGTCGGCCTGGTGCTGCCGGCGCTCGCGGGGCGCCTCGACGGCTTCGCGGTGCGCGTGCCGACCCTCAACGTGTCGATGGTCGACCTGAGCTTCATCGCTGGCCGGGTGACCACCGTGGACGAGATCAATGGGCTGATGCGCGAAGCTGCCGCAGCCGGTCCGCTCTCGGGCGTGCTCGGCTATAGCGACGAGCCGCTGGTGTCGGTGGACTTCAATCACGATTCGAGGTCGAGCATCTTCGACGCGACCTGCACCAAGGTATCGGGTCGGCTCGTGAAGGTTTGCGCCTGGTACGACAACGAATGGGGCTTCTCCAATCGCATGCTCGACACCGCGTGTGCAATGGCGCAGGTTTGAAAGAAGCGCCACCATGAAGCTCAAGACTCTGGCGACTGTCGCCCTGCGAGGGCGCCGCGTGTTCATCCGCTGCGACCTGAACGTGCCCCTGGACGCCGCGGGGCGCATCACGGACGACACCCGAATCCGTGCCAGTCTCGGCTGCATCCGCCATGCGCTGGGTGAGGGCGCCCGCGTGATGGTTGCCTCGCACCTGGGGCGGCCGCACGAAGGCGCGCTGGCTGCCGGCGAATCGCTGGCACCGGTGGCCCGACGCCTGGGCGAGTTGCTCGGCATGCCTGTGCCGCTGGTGTGCGATTGGCTCGACGGCGGCTTCGAGGTGACCGAAGGCCGCGTCGTCTTGCTCGAGAACTGTCGCGCCAACCTGGGCGAGAAGGCCAACGCGCCTGCCCTGGCTGCGCGCATGGCGAAGCTGTGCGACGTCTATGTCAATGATGCCTTCGGCACCGCGCACCGCGCCGAAGCCACGACCGAGGCGCTGGCTCGACTGGCCCCCGAGGCTTGTGCCGGTCCGCTGATGGCTTCCGAACTCGAAGCCCTTGGCCGCGCGCTGGCCGACCCGGCGCGGCCAATGGCCGCCATCGTCGGCGGCGCAAAGGTGTCGACCAAGTTGTCGATCCTGAATGCGCTGGCCGCGCGGGTCGATGTCCTGGCAGTGGGCGGCGGCATGGCCAACACCTTTCTTCTGGCGGACGGCAAGGCCGTCGGACGGTCGCTCTGCGAGCCCGGCATGGTGGCCGCGGCGCGCGAAGTCGTGGCCACGCTCGCGGCCCATGGCGCACGGCTGTTCGTGCCGGTCGACGTGATCACGGCCAGGGAACTTTCGGCGGCCGCGGTCACCCGCATCTGCGGTGTCGACGCCATCGCACCGGACGAGATGGTTTTCGATTACGGGCCTGAATCGGTGCGTCTGTTGCTAGGGGAACTGGCCGCCTGCAAGACCGTCTTGTGGAACGGCCCGCTGGGCGTGTTCGAGATCGAAGCGTTCGCCGGTGGAACCCGCGCGCTGGCGCAGGCCATCGCTGGTTCCGCCGCCTTCTCGATCGCAGGCGGCGGCGACACCGTGGCGGCAATCAATGCTTTCAACATCGCCGACCGGATCGGCTACGTGTCCACCGCCGGCGGTGCCTTTCTCGAGTTTCTGGAAGGCAAGACCTTGCCGGCCGTGCGCGCGCTCCAGGAGCGTGCGCGTGAATCGCATTCCCCTTTTTGATCCACCGGAGACCCTATGGCCATGATTTCCCTGCGCAAGCTGCTGGACCACGCCGCCCAGTGCGGCTACGGCGTGCCTGCCTTCAACGTCAACAACCTGGAGCAGATCCAGGCCATCATGCAGGCCGCCGAGAAGACCGACAGCCCGGTCATCCTGCAGGCTTCGGCCGGCGCGCGCAAATACGCTGGCGAGCCGTTCCTGCGCAAGATGGTCGAGGCTGCGGCCGAGATGTACCCGGGCATCCCGGTCGTCATGCACCAGGACCACGGCTCGAGTCCGGCTGTCTGTATTCAGTCGATCCGCTCCGGCTTCACCAGCGTCATGATGGACGGCTCGCTACAGGAAGATGCGAAGACGCCGGCCAGCTATGAGTACAACGTCGAAGTCACCCGTCGCGTGGTCGAGATGGCGCACGCGGTGGGCGTGTCAGTCGAAGGCGAGCTCGGTTGCCTGGGCTCGCTCGAATCGGGCCTGGCCGGCGAGGAAGATGGCGTGGGGGCGGTCGGCGTGCTGTCGCACGCCCAGTTGCTGACCGACCCCGACGAAGCGGCGGATTTCGTGGCACGCACCGGCGTCGATGCGTTGGCGATTGCCATCGGTACGTCGCATGGTGCGTACAAGTTCAGCCGCCAGCCCACCGGCGATATCCTCGCGATCGATCGCATCAAGGCCATCCACGCCCGCATTCCCGATACTCATCTCGTCATGCATGGCTCGTCGTCGGTGCCACAGGAGTGGCTTCAGATCATCCGCGAGCATGGCGGCGAGATCAAGGAAACCTACGGTGTACCGGTGGCCGAGATCTGCGAAGGGATCCGTCATGGCGTGCGCAAGATCAACATCGACACCGACATTCGATTGGCGATGACCGGCGCGCTGCGTCGCGCGATGACCAGGAACCCGCGGGATTTCGATCCCCGCAGGTTCCTCAAGGATGCGACCTTGGCCGCGCGTGATCTCTGCGTGGACCGCTTCGAGGCGTTTGGCTGTGCCGGCCAGGCCGCACATATCTGATCAAGAGCCGGGCGGCCAATGGCTATTTGGGTTCTGTCGCAGTAGCGGCGAGGAGTCCAGTGAAGCCGGGGCGCCGTCAGCAGCAGATAGCACTTCGCCTTTGCGGCCGCGTCGGGCGTGATGCTGAGCACGTTGACGACTTTGCGGCTGGCAGCGTCGAAGCCGTCACCGCGACTCTCACACCGCTGGCATCGCTCAGCGCCAGCTTCCGGGCATGTGTCGGGCCACTGACCTCAATTCAGATCGAGGCCGGTCATCTGAATTAGTTCGGCCCACTTGCCAACTTCGCTTCGGATGAATGCGTCATAGCGCTCGGGAGATGAGCTCACGATCTCAATGCCGATACTTGCTTCCTCCGCGCGCATGGCACCGTTCATGGCTATGCACGCTGCATCGTGCAATGTGCCGACCCGCGAAGGGGGCGTCCCCCGTGGCACGGACAGCCCGGCCCATGCAGTAGCCTCGAAGCCGGGGAATCCGCACTCACTGACGGTGGGAACGGCATCCAGCACCCCAATGCGCTGGAGACTGCTCACGGCGAGCGCACACACGCGTTGCCGCCGAATCCATGGCAGTGCCTGGTCAGGATTGGTGAACATCAGGGGCAAGCGGCCGCTCAACAACTCGTTGAAGGCGGGCGCCCCTCCTTGGTAGGGCACGTGGACCACGTCGATTTTCGCACGTTGCTTGAGCATTTCCATGGCGAGATGCCCCGACGATCCTTTGCCCGCACTTGCGTACGCCAGCCGGCCCGGATGCGCGTGCGCTTCGTCGACGAGCGCGTCCACGCTTCGTGCCTGCAGCGAGGGATGCACGACAAGCACGTTCGTGGTGGCCGCGACTTGCGTGACATGGACGAAGTCAGTGCGGATGTCGATGGCGCGTCCCGGGTGGAGCGTTTGCTGGACGGCGTCGACGGACGACGACAGAAGCACCGTGTTCCCGTCGGGTGCCGCGCGCGCGACGAATGCGGCGGCAATGGCGCCGCCTGCGCCCGGCCGGTTCTCGACAATCACTGGCCGCCCGAGGGCCGGCTGCATGTCTCGGGCCAGCCGGCGCGCGAGCAGGTCCGAGGAACCGCCCGGTGGCGCGGCGACGACGAGGCGCACGATGCTCGTGTCGCCTGCCCAGGCACTGGACGCCCGCATCGCGCCCGCCGCGGCAAGGCCCAGCAACGCGAGGAACGCCGCGCGGCGCTGCGGCCCGCCGTGCCAACCAACAGGCAGTTGGCCTACGATCGGGGCCGTTGCATACACCTTCTGATTTCCGATCAATTCCATGCGAGAGACAGCCTCGGTTCTTCTCAATCGAATGCTGGCGCGCGGCAAATTCCGCCACATCCAGATCCTGCTCAAGGTGGCGGAGCTGGGCAGCGTCCAGCGCGCCGCTGAGCAGATCGGGCTGGCACAACCAAGCGTAACGCAAACCCTCGCCAGCCTCGAAAGCCTACTGCAGACAAGGCTGTTCGAACGGCATGCGCGCGGTGTGCGCCCGACCCCGGCCTGCCTTGACCTACTTCCGGTCGCGCGCCAGTTGATGCAGGTCGCGGCGGAAAGCGCGGAGATTGTCTTCGCGCGCCAGGAAAAAGGGGCGAGCGTCGTCCGGGTCGTGGCGTCTGCCTCTGCGATGAACGGAATTCTGTTGAAGGCGCTGCCGGCGTTCTGCCGCACATCTCCGGCGATCAGGATCCAAATCCGCGAGGCCGAAGGCGACGATCTCCTGTTGGCCGCGACGCGGCGAGAAGTCGACATTGTGGTCTGTCGGCGGCCCGCCGTGCTTCCTGATGGCTGGTCTTTTATGCCCTTGCAGGACGACCGGCTGGCCGTGATCTGCGCGGCAAGCCACCGCCTGGCGGCGATGCGCCGCGTCACATGGAGGTCCGCATGGCGTGAACGGTGGTTGTTGTCGCCCGCGGGCTCGATCGCGCGGCAGGTGTTCGACGGGCTATGCGAACAAGCGCCGGCGGACGTCAGCACCCATCCGGTCATCACGCGCAGCCACACGCTCATTCGCCGGCTGCTCGAAGAGGAAGGGTTGCTGGGTTTCGTGCCCTGGAGTTTCGTGCGCGACCTGCTGGACGCTGGTGCGATCGCGGAGTTGCCACTGCCTGGTCTGCCGCCGATGCCCGGACTCGGCGTGCTCGCGCGGCACGGCGATTCGCGCGACTCCAGCTTGCGCATGCTTCGCTTCTTGGCCGCCATCCCGATCACTAGCTATAGGCAATTCGAATAGCTCGCTTCAATTTCCGATTTGTCACCTGTCTGTGGATTGCGAACACTCCGCGAGCCCCCGGCAATTCCAAACAAAGGAGACAAATGAAATACGAAGCATCGGCCCGATGGGGCCTGAACCGCGTTGTGCTACTCATGCACAGGGCATGGAAGCTGCTGGCGATGGTGACCGTCGCGGGAACCCTCGCGGCTTGTGGCGGCGGTGGCAGTAACGGCGCCGGATTTCCCTCGATCGTTTCGCCCACGACACCGGCGCCCGTTGCCACAACGCCGCCGGTCGCAACGAAGCTCACCTGTGACGACTCGATCGGCGCCAATTTCAAGCCCGACGCCAGCACGTCAGTGCTCGTGGTGCATGCATTCAAGGCCGGCGACCCGATCGCGCTCTCCGGCACGCCGGCGTCTCCGACGCCACCGGTCGCGGGAGTGGACATGTGCTTCGTCAAACTGCTTGTCGGTCCCGGGAACCCCGGACCGGCCGGTGCACCGTCGACTTCGGCAGGCATAGGCATCGAGGTGTGGCTGCCTGCACCTTCGGCGTGGAACCGCGTCATTCGCGCGATGGGCAGCGGCGGCTGGGCCGGAGGCACGCACGCCGACCCGGCGCAGATCGGCTCGCGAACCCAGTTTTTGCCGGCCGTCAACAAGGGTTACGTCGTCTCGGCTTCCGATCACGGCCATGCGCTGCTCAACAACGGCTCTTTTGCGATGAACCCCGACGGCACTATTAATACGGTGCTCTGGCAGGACTTCGCGGAGCGCAGCCTGCACGAGATGGCAGTGAAGACCAAGGCGCTCGCTAAGGCTTACTACGGTGAAGCGCAAGCTTATGCCTACTGGGACGGCTTCTCGACGGGCGGACGCCAGGGCTTCAAGCTGGCCCAGAAATATCCGAGCGACTTCAACGGCATCCTGGCCGGCGCGCCGGCCTTCAATTGGACAAAGTTCATCACGGCCGAGCTCTACCCGCAGGTGGCGATGCAGCGCGAATTGGGCACGCCGATGGCCGCGTCAAAGATCGCCCTCGTCAGCGGCGCGGCCGTCACGGCGTGCGACACGCTGGGGCTGGGCTTCCTGGCTGATCCGCTCCAATGCCGTTACGACCCTACGAAGGACGCGAATGTGCTGTGCTCGGGCGTGGCCGGTAACGGTGTGACGGGCGCAAGCGCCAGTGCGTCGTGCGTCAGCCTCGCCGAAGCGCGCGTAATCAACCAGATCTGGTACGGACAGACCGTCACAGGCACCTTTCCCGACCCCGCGGTCGACAACGGCGCTGGCCCCACGCAAAGCAACTCCGACCAGCTCTGGTGGGGACTGACGCGGGGAACCAACCTGGCCCTGTCGTTGGCCGGCGCGACCCCGTTCGCGATCGCAACCGACCAAGTTGCGCTGGAGCTCCAGGATGCGGCCTACGCCGGCAACACGTTCACGAATGCGACGGGCAACGGAACCAGCAGGTGGAAGTCGCTCGACTATGCAACGTTGGCGGCCGCATCAGCACGAGGCGTCGCTTTGCAAAGCGCGTTCAGCCAGATCAACACGGACAATCCGGACCTCGGTGCGTGGCGGGATGCAGGCGGAAAGCTCCTGACCTATCACGGCCTGGCCGACGACAAGATCATGCCTCAGGGCTCGCTCAACTACTTCTATCGCGTTTCAGCAACGATGGGCGGAACGGCGGCTGTGCAGACCTTCGATCGACTGTTCCTGATTCCCGGCCTCGCACACGACAGCACACTCTCGACGAGCGCTTCGATAAACCCGTCAACCAACGCGAACCTCGATGGTGCCAAGGTGCCGCTGCCGCAGTACGTCAACGGCCGCGACGAACTCTTCATGGCCTTGCGCAAATGGGTGGAGCAAGGCGTTGCACCGGCCCGTATCGACGTGAGCTCGGCGGACGGCAGCATCGCCATGCCGCTGTGCCTGTACCCGCAGAAGGCGACATATGCGGGATCTGGATCGGTCAAGGCCGCTGCCAGTTACGACTGCCGTTAGTCGCGGAGGCGAAGAGCGTCTTGTGGTATTCGGTAGCGCTCATAGAGATGTCGTTCTGCTTCAGCCTTCGAGCGCTTTCCACATCTGACCGTCGCGGCCGGCCGTCCAGATGCGCGGTGCCATCCGGCCATATCGAATAACAAGCAGTCGTCGAAGGTGACCAAGTGGCGGTAGTTGGGCTTCAGGGCAGTGTAGGTGTCCTCGTAGACGGCGTTCAGGTCCTTACCCGAGGTAACGCCGGACGCACCCTTGAGGATGTCCGATTTTCAGCATGATAAGGATCCGTGGGCGGCGGAATACATGAATGCGACACATGCCAAAGGCTCGGAAGAATACGACGCCTTCCTCAATTTGGTCGACTTCAAATGGCTCATGGCTGGCGTGGGCTGGCGGGTCGATCTGTCGCGCTTGCAGAGAGATGGCGCCTATATCGAAGAGTGTCTGCAGCGCGCTCTGGGGAGCGACTCGGAGTTGCTGCGGGAACGCAGCGTCGAGTTGCTCGGCTTGCGGCGCAGCACGAATTCGCATTGCGACGTTGATATGCCGAGCGCATCCAACGGCTTGGCACGTGATGGGCGGTGAATGAGACCGTCCGATTTGCAGCTGCGCGTGGGGCTACTGAGGGATGCCTCAAGCCAGGTACGGACAAGTACATAGTCGATCGGCGCGCCAAACTGGTGTCATGGTCCAATTGAACTGACCCCCAAAACCTGGACGAATCGACGGCGGTGGCGTGGGCGTTCATCCCCGCCGGTGCTCTTCGGTGACCGCGTTTGGCGCGGCCAGTGCCATCGTTGTTTCCTCGCGGCGAGCCTCGAGCCGAAGCAGCGCGACCGCCGATGGCGCCAAGCTCTATCGCAATTGTGCGATCTCGCATTCGCGCTGCTCCTGCTGGCACTGCAACTGGCCAAAGATCTGTCGAGCGGTGCTCTGCCCGGCAGCGCGCTCGCCCATCTTTCGAGACTTTCAAGGACACCAGGCGCCGAGCCTGGAAGGCGAGGTCGATGCTCTCTTTTCAGCAGCGACGACCCGCTTGCGCGGAGTTGCCAACTCGACCCGAGCCGTGTGGTGCTGGACTGACCACGCCGCTGCGGCGTCATCCGCGTCAACGCAGCTGAGTCCGGAGCAGACCGTCTATCCAGTCCCAGTTGTTAGGCCACATTCTGAGGCGTAGCTGGGGCTGCGGAAGATCGGCTTGCCGAGGAGTTTCGCCGCCCTCACGGCACTAAAGTCTCGATGGTGGTGGATTCTATCGATGTTTCGCCATGATGTCGGCACATGCTAAGATCGTTCCATTCCAGATTTCGGCCCGTGAACGAAGCATCCAGTCCTCATCCCGACTCGCCCACAGGCGGTGGTGGTAAGAACCTCACCACGCTCGCCTTCGAGCGCGTGCGCGAGGACATCATTTGTTGTCGGCTTCGGCCCAACGACAAATTGCGCATCAACCTGATGGCGCAGCAATATGAAGTCGGTGCAACCGCGGTGCGCGAGGCGCTGTCGCGACTGGTCACGGAAGGGCTGGTCGAAGCGGTTGACCAAAAAGGGTTCCGCGTGGCCCGGGTCTCGAGGGAGGACCTGGCGGACCTGACGACCACTCGGATCGAGGTCGAACAGCTCGCCTTGGGCAAGGCCATTGGGATCGGAAGCGTCGATTGGGAGGCGGCCGTGCTTGCCGCCTACCATCGCCTTTCGCGTCGCGTGCCGGATTCTCTCGAGCATTCGAGCGCGGCTGAATGGCGCGACTGGCGTCAATTGCACAGACAGTTTCACGAGGTCCTGGTGGAGGGTTGCGGCTCTCGCTGGCTTCGCTACCTTTGTGGACTTCTGTATGACCGTTCTGAGCGCTATCGGAACCTCGCGGGGCTCGCTGCAGGAAAGGTCAAACCTGTGCGACGCGACGTGATGGCGGAGCACAAGGCTCTTGTGGACGCCGTACTTGCGCGCGATGCGACCAAAGCTCAGCAACTGCTTGCCGAGCACCTGGAAGAGACTTCGCGCGGCGTATTGCGTGCATCGGAGGCCGCTCCGTCGATGTTTGCAGAAGGTCGCCGCCAAATCGAGCCGTGCGAGGAGCCGGCCCCAAAAGCAAAACGTGTGCAAAGGGCGTTGGGCAAGGCCGGCGCTTCGGCCTGAAGGGGCCGTCCGCGTCAGAGTTCGAGCGCGGGCGGATTTCCGAACCTTAGCGAAGCAGCCAGGTAATTCCGCCAATTGCGATCGCGCCGGCGGCGATCGCGGCGACCTTCCATGCGGGTAACGCGAACGCCGAGGCCGGCGCAGCCAGCGTGGAGTCGGTTGGATAGGTTGTCGCTGCCGGGGGAGTTCGGGCTTGCATCTTTGCGATGAATACGCCAAAGAAATCGTCAGCGACTTTTTTCGCCGCCCCTTCAATCAGGCGCGCGCCAACCTGAGCGAGCTTGCCGCCAACATCGGCGTTGACGGTGTATGTCATGCTGGTGGCGGCGGCCTCCGCGGCCAGCGCTACGTCTGCGCTGCCTTTGGCGAAGCCTGCCGGTCCGGCTTTGCCCTCGAAAACCAGCTTGTAGGCCGTCGGCGGACGAGGATCGACGATGGACATCGATCCTTTGAATTTCGCGCTCACCGGACCGATCTTTGCGGACAGGGTGACTTGGTATTTGCCGTCACCTGCGTCTTCGATGCTTTCGCATCCCGGGATGCAGTCCTTGAGAAACTGCGCATTGGTCAGGGCTGCGTACGTTTCCTCGACAGAAGCCGGGACGGTCTTTGTGCTTGTGAGTTCCATATTACGAGCCTGTTCGCTTCCAAGTAATTTGTGAGGTTCCCCCAACCGTCGCCTCTTTCACCTGCCACGTCTGCAGGTCGCCTCGAAGGGACAGGGGTCGCCGCATGGGGATGCCGTTGAGGTTGGGATAGGTGCTCGCCATCGCCCTCAGTACCAGCGTGCCCTCCGCCTCCAGAACGTCAAAGGTTCCGAAGACCGCCAGGCAGCCGTGCACCACCCGGCGGTTTTCTTCGTCCGTGCCCGCGATGCGCCTGCCGCTCACGAAGGTCGGCAGGTCGCGCTCGAACATCAGCACGGAGCAATGCCCGTCAGCGGCGAGCATCAGTTGTCCGAGCGGATCAGGACCGAACGGGTGCGACTCGAGCCCGTCGCGGGAGTTGACGTTGGACACCAAGGTCCAGGTGCCGAGCAGCCTCTCGCGCAGCGTCATCACAGGGCCTCCTGCTTCGAACCGCCCAGAATCTCCATCGCTGCGTCGACGATGCCTTGGTACCCTGTGCAACGACATAGGTTGCCCGACAGGGCGGCACGCACCTCCCGTTCGGTTGGGGTCCGCTCCTGCTGGCGGCTCTCGCTGATCAGTTCGGTCAAGGTCATGAGGATCCCGGGAGTGCAATAGCCGCATTGCAATCCGCCGTGCCGGGCGAGCGCAGACTGCAGCGCGCTGAGCTGTCCGTCTTCCGCAAGCCCTTCGATCGTCTCGACGCACTTTCCCTTGGCCTGCACGCCAAGCATCAGACAGGCCCGTGCGGAGGCGCCGTCCACCAGCACGGTGCAGGCGCCGCAAACTCCGTGTTCGCAGCCTACATGGGTGCCGGTCAACCCCAGTTCATGCCGGAGCACGTCCGCCAGATGCATTCGTGCTTCGACTCGGGCCGTGTGGGGCTTGCCGTTGACGACGAGTTTGATTTCGTGAAGATCAGCCATGGTTTGAATTCGTGCTGCGTTCGTAGGCGCGCTGCAGCGCGCGCTGGGTCAGGACACCTGCAAGGCGCGATCGGTACGAAGCGCTGTATTCGCCGGCGTCTTCGGCGGGCACACTGGCGGCTGCGGTCCGAGCTGCCGCAACGAGTGCGGCATCGAAGCGCCGACCGAGCGCAGCCTTTTCGACGTCGTACAAGCGCAGTGGAATCGGGGCAATGCCTCCGAGAGCCAAGGAGAGGGCGGTGACAGCGCCATGTTTGTCCAACGTCAGAATGCATGCGCACGATACGATCGCGAAATCGGCCGGTCTGCGGCTGAACTCCTCGAAAGCCGCGCCGCTGCCGGGGTCGAGCTTGGGAACCTCCACGTGCGTGAGAATCTCGCCAGGCTGGATGTTCGCCTCGAGCAGGCCCGCCGGGAATTCCGAGAACTTCAGGGTGCGCGTTCCACGCGAACTGGCGAGCATCATGGTCGCGTCAAGCGCCGCCGCCGCGACCGGGAGCTCCGCCCCTGGGTCCATGTGGCAAAGGCTTCCGCCGAACGTACCCCGGTTGCGCGTCTGCTGATGACCCACATGCTCCAGAGCGAAAGCCAGCAGAGGACATGTGCGGCGCACGAGGGCTGATTTCTCGAGCGTGCGCTGTCGCGTCATGGTGCCGATGCGCAGCACCTTGGCTTCGTCCTGGATGCCCGCGAGCTCCGAGACGCTGTTCAGGTCCACGAGAATGTCGGGGGCCAGCAGCCGCAGATTGAGCATCGGCACCAGCGATTGACCGCCCGCCAGCAGCCGATAGTTGTCGGACCCGGCGATCAGCTCCAGCACCTCCTGGATGCTCTCGGGCGCTTGGTATTGAAATCCAGCCGGCTTCACGTGCCCGATCCTTTTTGCGCCTGATCGATCAACTCTACGAGCCGGTAGGGGGTGAGCGGAAGGTCGCGGATGAATATGTCGTACTCGGACAGCGCATCTTCGACCGCGGCAATGATCGCCGCCGGTGCGCCGATAGTGCCGGCCTCGCCGGCCCCCTTGACGCCCAGTGGATTGAAGGGCGTGGGGGATTCCATGTGCTCGATCCGAATCCGGGGCACGACGTCAGCGACCGGCAGCAGGTAGTCCGCATAAGTTCCGACCAGGGGTTGGCCCTGCTCGTCGTAGCGCATCCATTCGAACAAGGTAGCGCCAATGCCGTGCGCCACGCCTCCCAGCACCTGCCCCTCGACGCCCTGAGGATTGATGATCCGGCCGCAGTCGTGAACGACCACGTAGTTGGTCAGGCAGATGAACCCTGTCTCCGGATCGATCTCAACTTCCGCGACGTGGCAACCGTTGCTGTGCGTGATGCTCGGCGCCATGAAGTCGACTGCGGCCGACAATCCCGGCTTCATGTCGGCCGGCATGGCGAAGCCTGGTACGCCGGTGAGCGCCTTCGCTACTTGGGCCAACGAGATCCTCATGTCGGAGCCGCGGACGCGCAGTTCGCCGTCCTTGAGCTCGATGTCCTCAGCGGCGGCTTCCAGGAGGCTGGCGGCCGCTTGCCTTGCCTTCTTCGCCACCTGCTGTGCAGCTTCGAATACCGCATTGCCGGCGGTCACCGCCTGACGGCTGGCGTAGGCACCCAGGCCCAGCGGGCTGGCAGTGGTGTCGCCCACGATCACACGAACCCTGTCCAGCTCAGCGTTGAAGGCTTCGGCGACGATTTGTGCCAGCATCGTCTGGGTGCCTTGGCCTTGTGCGGTTGCACCGGTGGTCACCGTGATCAGCCCGGACTCGCCGACCGTGACGCTGCCGCTTTCATAGGGGCCGCGTCCGGTACCCTCGACATAGTTGCCGATGCCCAGGCCAAGCAACCTGCCACGCGATTTTGACTCTTCGCGCCTCGCTTCAAATCCCTGGCGGGCAATCTCGAGCGCACGGCGCTGGCATTCGGGATAGTCGCCGCTGTCATAAACCATCTTGCTGCCATCGCGTGCACGCAGCGGTACCTCATAGGGCATCTGATGGGGCTGGATGAAGTTGCGCCGCCGGATCTCGTCGCGTGGTATGCGCAAGCGGGATGCCGCCCGATCCATGAGGCGCTCCATGACGAACGTCCCCTGCGAGCGACCTGCGCCACGGGTTGCAGTGCAAGGCACCTTGTTGGTCAGCGACAGCAAGATCTTCAGGTCATAGGCAGGCAGCGGATAGGGTCCAATGAGATTGGTCGCGCTGTTGTAAGGAATCGCGATGCCGTAGGGCGTATGCGCTCCGTGGTCGTGGTAGAGCACTCCCCGGATGCCCAGGATGCGACCGTCGGCATCGAAAGCGGCCTCAACATCCCATTCCTGCTCCTGCTCGATGTAGCAGGAAAGGAAGTTCTCGTACCGGTCCTCAATCCATTTGACGGGTGCGCCCAGCATCAGGGCAGCTGTGGGCACCGCCAGGTTCTCTTGGTAGAAGCCGCCCTTGGGACCGAAGCCGCCGCCGACGGCGGGCGTGACGACCCGGACCTGGGGTTCGCTCAGGCCGAGCGACTGAATCATGACCGCTCGCGCACGGTGCGGCATCTGATTCGCATCCCAGACTGTCAGCAGGTCCTGCATTTCGTCGTAGATCGCCAGGAGACAGCGCGCCTCGATGGAGTGTCCGCCGCCCTTGTGGACGTCGAAGCTTTCCTGCACGACAAAGGCCGCGCGCGAGAACGCCGCGTCGATGTCTCCGAACGCCGCGCCGGTCTCGGCGACGAGGTTGTCGGGAAAGTCATTGCGGACTCGCGGCGATCCAGGCGCCACACCGGCACGGGCCCGTGTGACAGCTGGCAGCGGGTCGTAGTCGATGAAGATCAGCGCACCGGCGTCCTCGGCCTGGGCACGAGATTCGGCAACGACCATCGCCACCGGCTCCCCGACATAGGTGAGCTCTTCGTGGGCGAGCACGCGCGGCTCGACGTCGAACCTCAGCCCCTTGGAAGGGAATGCGAGCGGAATCCTTTCTGACGTGTGACGGGCAACGAGGTCTTCGTACCGGAAGACAGCGCGTACGCCGGGCATTGCCCGGGCTTCCTCGACATCGATGGAATTCAGCTTCGCGTGCGCCACGGGGCTGCGGATGAAATGCGCATGCAGCATGCCCGGAGGATGCAGGTCATCGACGAACTTCGCGCGGCCCGTGAGCAGGGCGGCATCTTCGACTCGACGAACCTGTCGCCCGATGTGACGCGCCTCGGACAGTTCAGGAACCATGCGCAGAGCCCTCACCAAAGAAACGGTCGTGAAAAGACAGATCCTCCAGCCCTTCCTCCCGCATCCACTGAACGATTCCCTCAGCCGTCGTGAACCACACGTCCTTGAATTCACGGAAGTGGGTCAGCAGCTTGTCGAGCTGCGCGGCCATGGTCGGGCGACCTCCGACGTGCGCGTGCAGGCCGATGTGGACGACTCCCATGGGTTCGTTGTGGTAGAGGTATTCGAAGGCGTCTTTCTGGGCGTTGTACAGGCCACTGGGGTCGGCGCGCAGAACGCGGTTGTCGACAAAGTCGGTCCACGGAAACATCATGATGGAACCGGATGGGGTATTTGCCATGTAGGGCGTCGAGGTGTCCAGTGCATCGTGGGTCCAGGCGATCTTTTCGTGGACCAGGATATCGAGTGTGTTCTCGGTGTGCCCATAGATCGGAGTGGCCCAGCCGATTGGCCGATGCCCGGCCGCGCTCTCGATCGCATCCAGTGTCTTGCGGATGACTGCTCGCTCGGCGTCGGGTTGCAAATAGCGCAGCAATTCGTCCTGATGGTAGGCATGAGCAACCATCACGTGCTCGCGGTCCACGGCAGCTCGAACAAGGTCGGGGTACAGCTCTGCACTTCGGCCATTGAGCACCATGCTGCCGGGCACACCGTGTTTTTCGAGAATGCGCAATATGCGCCAAGCGCCCTCGCGTCCGCCATACTGGCTCCAATTGATACCGGCGATGTCGGTATAGCCTTCCTTCAGCGGCGAGGTTCGGGTGAAATAACTGGGCCAGCGACCGGGGGACCATGTTTCAAGCATGTAGCTCACCAGCACGGCTACCTTGGAGCCGTTCGGCCACGTCTTGTGCTTCATCGGGTATTCCTTGAGAGAGTTGAGAATCGTGTCCGCCGTCGGTACATGCCTCGATGAGGTTCACCAACGTGCCAATGTTCTCGATATCCACCTGGCAGGTATCGCCTGGTTTCATCCAGAGCTGCGGCTTGCGCAAGCCTGTCCATTCAATCGAGTTTGTATGGCGAAGCCCCGGGCTCCATCGGGCAGCTCATCTGCCGTGACGATTTCCGGCCCGACGGCCCCCGTCCGATCGAAGTTCTTTCCAAGCGTCCATTGCGGTGTGCGCAGTTGAAAGTCGCGCACGCTGGCGTCATTGATGACGGTGTAGCCGAACACATGTTCCAGCGCCTGCCCTTTGTCGACGTTGCGGGCCTTCTTTCCGATGAGGACGCCGAGTTCGCCCTCAAAATCGAGTTGATCGGAGAGGGCCGTGGCTGCGATTGGCGAGCGATGCGCTGTGAGGGAGGTGAGGACCCGGAGAAAGACCACCGGCTCCGCAGGAATCGGCGCACCGATCTCCTCCGCATGGTCCTTGTAGTTGAGTCCAATCCCGATCACCTTCGCGCCAGGGCCTACTGGTGCCAACCACCGCAAGTGATCGACGGGAAGAACGTCCACTTGCTGCGCAAGGACGCTCTGAACAGCCCTCAGACCGATTTCGCCCGCTGCGACAAGCGCCTCGAACGTTGAAAGGGCTGGAGGTAGAAGGTCGGTGAGATCCACCACACCTCGTTCCACGCGAGCGCCTATGCGAGCGCCCGCCCCATTGTCAAATTTAAGAAGTCTCACGTTCAAGTATCCATGCAGTCGGGTAATGCATGGTATGTCTGCGTTTTATCGCTGTCAAACAAGTTTATCGACAAAAGATAACTTTGACGCTAGACTCCAGTTCAGTTTGGACAATCAGGAGACCCCCTTGATGCCTCTGAAATCGATATTGCGGGCCGCGGTGATGTGCACCGTGCCTGCGCTCGTGCCTTGGCAGGCCAGTGCGCAAGGCGGCTTCCCCAGCCGACCCATTCAGATGATTACGATCCAGCCGCCGGGCACGACGACCGACCTTGTTGCGCGAGTGGTCGCCGACAAGTTGGGGCAGCGGCTCGGCACGCCGATCATCATCGTGAACAAGCCGGGCAGTGGAGGCACCATCGCAACCGACTTCGTTGCGAAATCAGTGCCCGACGGACACACGTTGCTGGTCACGAATCTGGCCATGGCGGCAAATCCTTTCCTCTTCAAGAGCCTTCCCTACGACACCCAACGTGACTTCGTCGGCGTCGGCTTGCTCGGTGAGAGTCCGTATCTGGTCATCGTCAACAACGAGCTGGGCGCTCGAACGATCAACGACTTCATTGCATATGCAAAGAAGCATCCGCGGGCGATCAACTACGCCTCGGGCGGCGTTGGAAGTGGTACGCATCTCACTTGCGCATTGCTGGCGGCAAAAGCGGGGGTCGAGCTGACCCACGTGCCTTACACGCAATCCGCAGCCATCGGTCCCGACCTGCTCTCCAACCGTGTTCAGATCATGTGTCCCCCTCCGCCATCCGCCGGTCAACTGGTGCGAGAGGGGAAGACGAGCGTGTTGGGCTCGTCCGGCCCGTCTGACATGACGGAGCCGTTCATTGCGCCGAGCATCGCTAAGGCAGCGGGCATCGATTTCGAGTCGACCAACTGGAACGGCCTGTTCGCACCGGCAAAGACACCGAAGCCGGTGCTGGACAAGCTTCAAAGCGCGCTATCGCAGGTGCTGGCCGATCCGGAGGTACAGCAGCGATTCAAGTCAATGGGAATGACGCCGAAGCCCCTCGTCGGTGAGAGCTTCAACGCTTTCGTTCGCGCAGAGGTGGCCAAGTGGGGACCGATCGTGAAGGCGACCGGCGCGAAGCTCGATTGAAATCGTGCCGGCGCGGGCCCATGCCGTCGCTGACCGCGCCCGCTTCGGTCTCGAAAGCGCGTAGGTGTTGATGGCGGCTGCCTGGCTCATTTCCGCCAGCCCGTGTCCATCACGCTGCCGTAGAACTCATGGTTGCCGGGCACGAAGATGATCGGTATGTCCGCGCCGAAGTTGCCGGGCCGCTGCGCCCAGCGGAGCGCCTTGGCCGCGGTCGCAGCGATGTCGCCCGCCAGGATCACGGCGTCGACCTCGACCCCTGGCACGCGGAAGGTGCCGCTGTCGAGGTGCAGGTCTGATAGGACGAGGGAGCTTCATGTGGTTATCAGCTTACGGGAGGCGCTCCCGATCGCCCTAGGGTAGAGCGGGGCCTGGCTCGCCGATGGCGAGGTGATCACCGGGTTCGGCTTTGTGAATGACCCGATCCCCGGCATGCTCGATCGCCCGACGCTGGTTGAGTTCGTGGAGAACATGGTCGAGATGGATCTAGCCGAGGACTCGATTGTCGGAGTCGCAGCCAGAAGTCACGGCGGGACGGTGCTCGCGCCCCCCCTCCCGAGTCTTTGCCCATCCTGAGACAGATGAATCGGCCAGCCAAACGCGACCCGGGCCGTGTCCTGAATCTGATTGCCTTGGTGGTAGGTTCCCACCGGGTTGACCGCCATTCCTGCGAACCTTTTTGACGAGAATGGCCTTGCCCTCCATGACCGGCTTCGAGGCCATCCGATCAGACGCCCATCGACGTGTTGATTCAAGCTCACAGCAACCCCAACGAAAACCACGGAAGGATCGCGATTGCGGCGAGTCCCGCGATCAAGACCGCAAGGTAGCCCCAGATGGGGCGCATGCCTTCGTCTGGATTCACGCGTCCGATGGCGCAAGCCGCGTAGTAGCCAACGCCGAATGGGGGCGCGAAAAGCCCGATGCCCATTGCGATCACCACGACGATCGCATAGTGCACCTCATGGATTCCTACTGCACGTGCAATGGGGAAAAGCAGGGGGCCAAAGAGGACGATAGCGGGGATGCCTTCCAGAACGCTTCCCAGCACGATGAAGATGGCGATGGAGATCGCCATGAAGGTCGCCGCACCGCCCGGAAGCGTCTTGACCGCGGCGGCGAGTTGCTGAGAGAAGCCCGATTGGGTAAGCGACCATGCCATCGCGGTCGCCGTCCCGATGATGAACAAGATCGCACCGGATAGGCTCGCTGCATCGGCGAGCAGACGAACTGCTTCCTTGACGTCGAACTGCCTGTAGAAGCAAACACCTACCAGGATGCAGTACACGACGCCGAGCGTCGACACTTCTGTGGCGGTTGCCATCCCGTTCACGACCGCGGCGCGGATGACAAACGGCAGGAGGAGCCCCGGCAATGCAATCAGGAGAGATCGAACGACGACTTTCCGGTTGGCGCGAATGACATGGGCCAGGTTGTCGTGGCGGCAACGCCAGGCAACCACTGACCCCAGCGCAACCATCAGCACGACGGCGGGCACGAGACCGCCAGTGAAGAGCGCCGCGATGGAGACGCCCGTCACCGATCCCACGGTGATCAGGACCAGGCTCGGAGGGATGGTCTCCGACATCGCCCCTGCGGACGCGAGTAGCGCGACCAGTTCGCCCGGTTTGGCGCCCCGCTCCTTCATCTCGGGGAACAGTGCCGGTGCTACTGCGGCCATGTCGGCCGCCTTGGATCCCGAGATGCCCGAAACCAAGTACATCGCAAGCAGCAGAACATATGAAAGGCCTCCCCGGAGATGTCCGACCATGTTGGCCAGGAAGCCGATCATTGCTTTCGCGACGCCCGTGATGCCGAGAAGACCGCCCAGGTAGATGAACAGTGGCACAGCAAGTAGCACGACGTGCGACATGCCTTCGTCCATGCGGCCGACGGCCACCGACAAAGGTACCGTGGTGCCGCGGGTCAGGTAGGCAAGGGTACCCAGCCCAAACGCGACGCCGATGGGGATGCCAGCGAGGACGGCAGCGCCCACGAGAGCAACGAAGTACACAAGGAGATTGAAGTTTCCAAGGTGGGTAAGAAACGGCCCTGCGAGTGCCAGCAGCCCCGCCGCCACGAGCACGCTGCCGGCGACCAGCGCGCTCATGATCCAGCTTTCTGTCTGAGCCACCTTGCCGATGCAGACCTGAAGCATCAGCACTATGCCGACTGGAAGTGCCATTGCCCGCCAGGCATTGGAGATTTCCATGGCCGGAGTCGTGATGGCCCCTTCCTCGATCGCGTACTCGAACGCTGGCCAAGCCAGTCCCGCCAAAAAGATGACCGGAGCGACGAGTGCGAGGCATTCGAGCATGCGTTGCACCCGCGGCGAACTGCGTGTCACGATGGCGGTCATGCGCATATGCTCGCCGCGCCGGAACGCCGTCACGGACCCCAGCATTGCAAGCCACATGAAGAGCAGGGAGGCGAGTTCGTCGGTCCATGTCAGCGGCTGATACAGCGCGTAGCGGAATATCACGCCGCCCAGCAGCACAGCGATCTCGACGGCGACAAGCAAAGCTGCCGTCCATTCAACGGCGACTCCGATGAAATGGTCACATCGATCCGCTCCACGGAGCCAGCGGTTTGTCGACTGCCTCGCTGGGCGAGGCCTGCTGTGGGAGAGAATTTCAGCCTGCATGGATCAGCCCAGCTTGCCCGAGTACTTTTCGAGGACCGCCCAGGCCTCCGGTCCGAACTTGCTCTTCCATTCGCCGTAGAAGTTGCCCTTGACGAGGGCATCCTGGAACAGGGTCACGTTGGGCTGGTTGAAAACCAGTCCCTTTTGGGTCAAGTCACGTTGCACACGCGCATTCAACAGCGCGAGGTCTGCCCGCTGGTCGACGGCCGCGATGTCGAAGTTCTTGCGCGCAATCTTCTGCAGATCAGGCGGCAGCGACTCGAACATCTTTTTGTTTGCCAGAAGCCACAGTCCGTCCCACATGTGATTCGTCAGAGAGCAATACTTCTGCACCTCGTAAAACTTGTTCGATTCAATCAAACCGAGCGGGGTCTCCTGAGCATCAACTACCTTGGTCTGCAGCGCGCTATAGAGCTCCGAGAAGCTCACCATCGTTGGCGCGGCGCCAAGAATCTTGAACATGGAGGTCCACAACGGTCCGGGCGGGACCCTCAGCTTGAGGCCGACCATGTCTGCGGGCGTCTGGATCGGCTTGACGTTGGATGTGATCGGGCGAAAACCATTGTCGAAGATCTTGTCCATCGCGATGATGTTGGTCTTCGCAATCTGATCGCGGACGTACTTTCCCAAATCGCCGTCCATCGCCCTCCAGACGACGTCATAGTCCTTGAACGCAAAGCCTACGCCGTTGATGGCGGCCGGGGGTACCAAGGTCGAAAGCACGACGCCTGAAAGAGTGACAAACTCGAGACCGCCGCTTCGCAACTGCGACAACGAGTCGGAATCGCTGCCCATCTGATTGCTGGGAAAGACCTGTACGACCAGCCTACCGTTGGATTCCTTCGCGATGCGATCGGACGCCTCGTTCAGTCGCAGGTTCAACGGATGGGTCGCGGGCAGAGGGGTGCCGAGCTTGTATGTGAAGTCCGCGGCTTTTGCGAATGGTGCGACTCCAATGGCGGAGAGACCTCCTGCAATGCCGGCGAACTTGATGACCGAACGGCGTGAAGTGGAATGGATCATGTGTGTCTCTGTTGGATTGAAATATGAACACGCGGATGTGAAGTAGAACCGACGAGATGCGGTGTTTGGCGCGACGCCATGCCGACCACGGGCGAAGTTGATCGTCCTGGATTCAGGGGTCAGGCTTCGTTTCCAGCATCGAACGCCGATTCGACATGGCCAGGAAGAAGGTCGAGAGAGATGGATGTTCGGATTTCCAGTCAAGGTCTGGCATTCGGTACTCGAGCCATCCGAGCGCGCATGCTGCGGCGATTGCGTCGAGCGCGATCGACTCGCTCACAACGGGCGGATCGGACGCGAGGGCTCTGAGACCTTGCAGAATCTTGCCGTGTTGGGCTTCGAGCCAAGCCGGCCATCGAAGGTCGGCCGGACGCAACACGAGTTCGTACCGCTGCAGGAGACCGGCGTCGAGTATTCCGTCAGCGAGCGCGTGCCTGCGCAGCGACTTCCATCGCGGAGCGGCATCGAATGAGGGCGTGCCGGACGCCGGCGCCAGCGCGGTGAGGTAGTCGAGGATCACACGGCTGTCGAAGAGTGCCTCGCCGTCCACAGTGATCAGCGTCGGAATCTTCGAAAGCGGGTTGACCAAGGTCAACCCGGCATCGGGCGCTGTCGGTGTTGTGTGGACTGTGACCTCCTCGACGGAGTCGGCGATTCCGAGTTCTCGGATCAGCACACGCACCTTCCGTGCGAACGGCGATGGCGCGGCGTAGTAGAGCTTCATCTTTACCTTCATGGTGATCAATCGGCCGTCTTTTGGATCCTGGCTCAATCAGATGCTCCGCTGCATGACGGCGTCGAAGTTCGTCACCGGCGGGAATGCTTCCTTGTCGACCAGGGCATGGATGACCGTCGGACCGTCGGCGTTCAATGCGGTCCTCACCGCGCTTCGCAACGTATCGCGGTTGGTAGCGGTCATGCCACTGGCACCCAGGGCCTTTGCAGCGAGGGCGAAGTCGACTGCGGTGAAGTCGTTGGCCTCGGCAACGACGTTTCCGTTCCAGCGGTACTTCTGCTCGTGGTACTCGAAGGCCAACGAGAGGTTGTCCATGATGATGATCACGAGTGGGCTCTTGTAGCGGACAGCAGTCTCGATGTCGGCAAGGTGATAGCCGGCGCCACCGTCGCCCGTGATGCAGACGACCTTTTCCTTGCGTGCCATCTGGACGCCGATCGATGCCGGAAGCGCCCAGCCGAGGGAGCCGACAGCACGGAAATAGGCGTTCTGGCGTTCGACAGGAAAAAGGACTCCCGTCCAGGCTGCCATGTAGCCAGTATCGGCAACGAGGGTGATTTCTTTCGCAAACTTGCCGATCTCATCGATCACGACAAGCGGGGAAAGATGCGTTGCGTTGCTGGCTTTCTCGATCTGGTTGGACAGATAGCTGCGCCACCCTTCAGTGGAAGCCGCGCATGCTTTGAACCACGCCTCGCTCTCAACCGTTCCGGATGCCTCGAACAACGCCCTCAGTGCGGGTGCGACGGCGCGGATGTCCGCATTGATCGCCAGGTCTGGCTGGTAGCGACCGATGAACGACGTGTCTTCGTGATCGACCTGAATAAGAATCGCGTCTCTGCGCGGGATGGTGTAGCCGTTCGTCGCGAGCCCGCCAAGACGGGTTCCGAGCGCGAGTACGCAGTCGGCGTCGGCAAGCAGTTTGTTGGCGGTCACGGCCGAGTACCGTCCAACGACACCACAGTAGTTGGGGTGTGCCGTCAGTATCGACGGCTTGCCTCCCATGGTCACCACGATGGGAATACCGGCGGCCTTGGCCATTGCGCTCACTTCATCGCCTGCGTTGGCGAATCGCACGCCTTCTCCAACCAAAATGACCGGCGACTTCGCCTTGCGAAGCGCGTCCGCAATCTGTTCGACTGCGGGGACGCGCCCTGGCGGGGACGAGATAGCGTCGAGCTGGCCCTTGGAGGGCGTCGGGACAACCTTGGCGCCGAAATAGTTCTTGGGAACGTCCAAGTGCGTAGGGCCAGCGGATTTGGCCTGTGCGCTTTCCAGGCCCTGGCGCACCAACCTTGCAACCTGTTGCGGCTCAGTGGCCTTGCCGTTCCACTTGGTCACCGGACCGAACATCGTGTACTGGTCGATGTCCTGGTACTCAGCCGCATGCATGGCATCGGTCGCAGTCGCGCCTGTCAATGCGAAGACGGGGGACTGGGCCCAGTGGGCATCGGCCAGAGCAGCGGCCACATTCGCTGCTCCTGGTCCCGCCTGTCCATATGTCGCCGCTGCCTTACCTGTGGCGCGGGCGTACCCGTCTGCCATGTACACGGCGCTGGCTTCGCTTCGCCCAACAATCATCTTGATTCCGGCATCTCGTAGCGCGATCCACAGCGGCTGGTCGCCGCCCGTTAGCAGGAAGAGCCGGTCGATTCCTGCAGCCTTGAAAGTCCTGGCGATCTCGGCGGCGACGGTCGGTTCGTTTGTTGAATTCATGAAGAGGTCTCTCGGTTGATAGGGGAAAACGAGGAAGCATCGTTATCAATATGACCGTCGTACTGTAATATAGTAGTACGGAGATTGGACGTCTCATTAACACAGGAGAAACCCGAATGAAGAAGTACGAGATGTGGGTCAACAACACGTGGATGAAACCCGCAAGCGGCGAATGGTTCGACTCCATGGACCCCTACACCGGTGAGACGTGGGCCTCGATCCCTCGCGGCAACTCGGAGGACGCGGACGCTGCCGTGCAGGCCGCTCACAAGGCTTTCACCACGGGCGAGTGGCCGAAGCTCAACGCCACCCAGCGTGGCGCGCTGCTTCGGAAACTGGGCGACCTGATCGCCAAGAACGCGAAGCATCTGGCGGAGACCGAGGTGTATGACAACGGCAAGCTCATCTCGGAGATGCAAGGCCAGCTCAACTACGTGTCGCAGTGGTACTACTACTTCGGCGGCCTGGCTGACAAGATCGAAGGCTCGGTCATTCCTATCGACAAGCCGAACATGCTGACTTACACAAAGCATGAGCCGCTGGGCGTCGTAAGCTGCATCATTCCGTGGAACTCCCCGCTGATGCTGGTGGCATGGAAGCTTGCACCCGCGCTGGCTGCCGGAAACACCGTCGTGCTGAAGCCGTCGGAGTACACCTCTGCATCCTTGCTCGAGATGGCGCCCCTTTTTGCCGAGGCAGGGTTCCCTCCTGGCGTCATCAACGTCGTGACCGGATACGGCGGGGAAGTCGGCATGCCGCTGGTTGTGCATCCCAAAGTGGCGAAGGTCGCGTTCACAGGGTCCGACGCGACAGGGCAGAAGATCTACCAGGGCGCGGCGGCCGGCATCAAGCGGGTCAGTCTTGAGCTTGGAGGCAAGTCGCCGAACATCGTCTTCGACGATGCCAACATCGACAACGCCGTCAACGGCGCTGTTGCAGGGATCTTTGCCGCGGCCGGCCAGGCCTGCATCGCAGGTTCTCGCCTACTGGTGCAGCGCTCGATCCACGACCAGTTCGTGGAGAGGCTCGTGACCATGGCCAAGAACGTGAAGATGGGCAATCCACAACTACATGACACGCAACTCGGACCGGTTGCGAACAAGCCGCAATACGACAAGGTCATGAGCTATTTCGATGTGGGCAGGGCAGACGGCGCAACGCTCGCGTTCGGTGGCACCCGCGCCGACAGGGCGGGCACCGAAAAGGGTCTGTTCGTCGAGCCGACCATCTTCACGGGCGTCAACAACAACATGCGCATTGCACGCGAGGAGGTCTTCGGGCCCATCGCATCGATCATCCCCTTCGACGAGGAAGACGAAGCCCTGGCGATCGGCAACGACACTGACTATGGATTGGCTGCCGGCGTCTGGACGCAAAGCATGCGGCGCATGAAGTACATGAGCGACAACCTGAAAGCCGGCATGGTGTGGGTCAACACCTACCGTGCAGTGAGTTTTCTCTCTCCGTTCGGCGGCTTCAAGCGCAGCGGGGTTGGGCGCGAGAATGGGCAAGAAGCCATTCGAGAGTACACGCAGACCAAGGCTGTGTGGGTGAGCACCGGAGACGAACCCTATCCCTTCGTGCTGCGCTAACGGCTGCCGCGTGCGTAGAAGTGATGGTGCGGCGGCAGAAGTCGCATCATCACATTACACTATATGATTGTCATATAGTATGAGAGAACTGTGGAAGATACGCTCGCTCTGAAAGTGGCAGTTGCGGAGGCCGCTCCCCTGCGAAAGCTGGTCGCCGACAACATTCGTAACGCCATCATCTCCGGGAAGTTTGCGCCAGGGGTGCGCCTGAAGGAGCATGAACTCGTCAGCTGGACCGGCGTCAGCCGAACAGTGGTGCGCGAGGCTCTGCGCCAGTTGGAAGCCGAGGGCGTGGTGGCGAATATCCCCAACAAGGGCCCGGTGGTGGCCTCTGTGACTCCGGAGGAAGCGCGTTGCCACTACGAAGTCCGGGCATCGCTCGAATCCTTGGTCGCTCGCGCCGCTGCAGAGAACATCACCAAGGAGACCACCGCTCGCCTCAAGCAGATCTCTGCTGACTTGAAGAAGAGCTTCGACCGCGGCAGCGTTGAGCAGATGCTGAAGGTGAAGAACGAGCTCGACGAGCTGCTCTTGTCGATGTCCAACAATGCTCTGCTTGTCGGCTTCCTGCAGCTTATCCATGCCAGGCTGGCCTATCTGCGCCCCTTGGTGCTCAAGCAAGGCGATCGTCTTCGCGAGAACGTTGACGAAATTGGGGCCCTCATCGATGCCATCATTGCTGGAGAGTCGAAGAAGGCAGCGAAGGCAGCATTGACTCACGTTCAACGCGGCGCAGAAGCGACCTTGGAGCTGTTGAACTCCGACGCGTCGACCGGGAAGTAGTACTGACTGGGCTTGCCCTTTCATTGAGGCGAAGCCTGCGCGGTCTGCCCGAGCACAAGACCGGAATACCAGAGCGCCCGCAGCGCTTGATTGATCGCCTAGCAGCCGATGATGCTTCGAGCGCATCGGCGGAGCGCCGCCTCGGGCGTCCAATGGCGGAGGCCCCAATCCGTGGGTTTGGTCCCGTTTGCTTCACAAGTCACAGGCGGGCTAAGACGTCCTTCATCAAGGCGAAACGGTTCGGTGCGCAACCAAACCTTCCGCAGCTACCCTGCGGAGCGCTGACAGGAAAGAGCCAAGAGTCCTTGACGCCAACGCCTTCCTGACCTTGACGCTCTCCCTCCCTCCGCCATGCCGGCGGTGTTGAACCGCTATTTCACTTTGGCCCGCGCCTCACTGGATTCAGTGGCGCCAGCATGGCTCCCACTTGGGATCGACAGAACCACTACTCACGGGCGCTCGGTGTGCATGACCCCGGTGGGAAATGAGTGTTCGGGTGCGTCCTCCCCTTCGAAATCTCAGTCGTAGGGAAAACGAGCAATCTCGGAGTACTGTACTACTCTAATATAGTACGACAGGATTCGGAAACGCTATAGGAGACCCAAAGTGAAGCAAATCAATCTACGAAACCCGCTCGTGCTGGGATTGCTGACAGCTGTCATGATGATGGGATGCGCCAGCCCTGGTTCCAAGGGGCCGGTGATCGCGCTGAAGGGCGCGACCATGATCGATGGCACAGGGGCGCCGCCAGTGCCGAATGCAACCATCGTGATTGCTGACGGGAAAGTGCTCGCCGCGGGTGCCAATGTCAGCATCCCGTCCGGAGCGCGCGTGATCGACGTCGCCGGCAAGACCATCATCCCCGGCCTCATCACAAATCACGCACATCTCGGCATCGTCCAGGGCACGCAATCAAAGCCTGAGAACTACAACCGTGAATTCATCGTCAGTCAGCTGAAGCAGTTCGAGTCGCTCGGAGTGACCACGGTCACGTCCTTGGGCATGAATGGACCGTTGTTCTACGAGATCCGAACAGACCTCATCCAAGGCAAGCTCGCAGGCTCCGACATCTTCGGTGCGGACCGCGGTATCGGCGTCGAAGGAGGCGCTCCACCGGCGGCCATTGTCACGATCGCGGCGAACCAGATCTCTCGTCCCAAGACGCCAGAGGAGGCGCGAGCGGCGGTCGCAGAGATGAATGCGCGAGGCACGGACTTGGTGAAGGTTTGGCTGGATGATTTCGGCAAATCCCTGCCGACGAAGGTGGCACCTACTATCTATGCGGCCGTGGTGGACGAATCTCACAAGCGCAACCTGCGCGTCGCAGCACACATTCACGATATGGATGACGCGAAGGCGATCCTCGGAGTCGGGGGCGACATCGTTGCACACGGGGTACGTGATAAATCTGTTGACGCGGAGTTCATTGCGCTCATGAAGCAGCGCAATGCCTGGTACATCGCGACTCTGGCGTTGGACGACTCGAACTTCATCTTCGCAGATCGGCCTGAGGTTGCCACGGACCCGTTGGTTTCACCCTGGATTCATCCTCAGTTGAAGGCCCTGATCTCCGATCCAGCGTGGCAGGCGCGGGTGAAGGCAGCCCCTGGAGCCGCCAACGCTCGGCGCGACTTGGCGATGGGCCAGGCGAACCTTGTTGCGGTTTACAAGGCCGGGATTCCTGTGGGCTTCGGCTCCGACTCTGGCGTCGGACTTCGCGTCCCAGGCATTGCCGAACACCGCGAGCTCGCGCTGATGGTGGATGCAGGCTTGACCCCGCTCCAATCATTGACCATAGCCACGTCCAACGCAGCACGCCTACTCAAACTCGAAGATCGCGGCTCGATCCAGCCAGGAAAGAGAGCGGACCTGGTGGTGCTTGATGCGGATCCCCTGCAAGACATCAAGAACACGCTTCGAATCAACTCCGTGTGGCATCGGGGTGTACAAGTGCAGCACAACTGAGTTCCAACCATGAACACCTCAATCAAGCGCGCTCTGGCCAGCGCGGCGGCTGTCCTCCTGACGGCTTCGACGGCCTCTCAAGCTGCTGATTTGTTTCCCACGAAGCCCGTTCGCATCGTGGTTCCCTTTGCGCCCGGCGGTACCTCTGACAGCCTGGCCCGTGTGCTCGGTCAAAAGCTGAGCGATCTCTGGGGACAACCTGTCCTGGTCGAGAACAAGGCTGGAGCCGACGGCAATGTCGGCGCCGACTATGTGGCCAGGTCGCCCGGTGACGGCTACACGTTGATGCTGCTGGACATTGGGACGCTGACCATGGCTCCCGTGTTCTACTCGAAACTCAGCTTCGACCCCTTGAAGGATTTTGCGCCGGTCACGCTGATCCAGTTCTCGCCTCACGCGCTGGTTGTGACGAACTCGCTCGAAGTTAAGAACGTGGCTGATGTGGTCGCCTTCTCGAAGGCGAACCCGGGTAAGTTGAATTTCGCTGCCTCGAACAATTCAGCTCGTCTGGCGGGTGCACAGTTTCAGCTTGCAACCGGCACCGATATGCTGCAAATCCCCTACAAGGGTGCCGGAGCGGCAATGACCGCCGTGATCGGTGGGGAGGCCAACATCACGCTCAACGGTCTGTTCATTGCCAGTCCGCACATCAAGGGCGGAAAGGTCAAGCCGATTGCTGTCGCCAGCCAGAAGCGGATGCCATCGGTCCCCGAGATTCCAACACTGATTGAACTTGGCGTAGCGAACTTCGTGACGGGCTCGTGGCAGGGATTGCTGGCCCCGGCAAGCACGCCTCGCAACGTGGTCTTGAAGATCAACGCCGACTTGGCGAAGGTACTTGCAGTGCCTGAGGTGCGCGATCGTCTGGTGGAGCAGGGCGCTGAAGTCATCTCGAGCACGCCAGAGGAGTTCGGCAAGCTTCTTCGGGAGCAGACCGCCACCTTCGTGGGTGTCGCCAGGGCCAGCAATATCAAGCCGGAATAGTTCGCTGCCTTGCTCAAGGTGTGGCGCGGCGACAAGACACCTCGCTGCTGGAAGTTGGTGGCACTCTATGCGTCGCCAATCAACATGCTGAATGCAATCTGGGCCGTCCGAGGCGTTGCCCTCGTGGCCGGCCGGGCCTTGCCTTGTTAGCCTTCGCCTGCGGCCGCTTCGACCAGTCCGGAGGTGGCAGCCAGCACCTCCTCGAAGGTTGCCATGGCCACACAGGGCACATCGAATCCGCGGAGCGTTCGGAAGTGGCAGTTGCCGAGATCGACGGCAAGGCATACATCATCGGCGACTACAACGGTGCCACTGAGCTCTTGGGCTATTACCTCGTCAAGGACGCCTGGAGCAAGGCGGCCCATTCCCTTATGCAGTGCACCATACAAGCGCCGTGGGCGTGGCAAGCAAGATTTACGTCTTTGGCGGCTACGTCAACAACTGGGAGGCGACCGACTCGGTATGGCGATACGACCCCGCGGTCGACCGCTGGGAGAAGAGGGAGCCCATACCGACCGCAAGGGCTGCCGCGGGTACAGCCCTCCTCGGCGGCAAAGTGCATCTTGTGAGCGAAAGCGGATCCGGCCGAAGCAATTCTTCAGCTCCGCGCCTCGGCGTGCACACGAGATGACAGGCGAGCTTGCAGTCGCAATCCGCCTGCGGCCGATCCTGTCGTCCGGGGAACTGCTGGCACCTGCATCGGCTTTGATCATGAACGCGGTTCCGCCGGGTATGCGCGCCTACCCGGCGAAGCAGGGTCGCTGTTGGACGTGGGCGGCAAGGTGATGGACAGCTCTTGGATGCACGGCAGGCGGAAGCCGCCGTGGGACGTTTCTTATTGGCACTGCAAGGCTGTAGACATGGCTGCGCGCCGTTGAGGCGCATAACTCAGGAGGACACGATGGAATATCGGATGGTGGGTTCGTCGGACTTGAAGGTTTCGGTGCTGAGCCTCGGGACGGCAACTTTTGGCGGCAGCAACGCCTTTTTTAAGGCTTGGGGCGAAACCGACGTTGCAGAGGCGACGCGCCTGGTGGACGTTGCTATCGAAGCGGGTGTGAACCTGTTCGATAGTGCGGACGTCTACTCCGATGGCCAGGCAGAAGCGATTCTGGGCAAGGCTATCGCCGGACGCCGGGATGATCTGCTCATTTCGACCAAGGCCGCGATGCGCACGGGCCCTGGCCCGGACGACGTGGGTTCTAGTCGCAAGCATCTGGTTGCCGCCTGCGAGGCCAGCCTTCGACGGTTGGGAACCGATCGCATCGACCTCTGGCAGATGCATGCGTTCGACGCGCTTACGCCGATCGAGGAGACCCTGCGAGCCCTCGATGATCTCGTGCGCGCCGGCAAGGTGCGCTACGTGGGCTGTTCCAACTACTCGGGCTGGCACTTGATGAAGGCCCTTGGCATTGCCAACAGCGAAGGGCTGCCGCGCTACGTCGCGCACCAGGCCTACTACTCGCTGCTCGCACGCGAGTACGAGTGGGAGTTGATGCCACTGGGCGTGGATCAAGGCGTGGGCGCGGTCGTGTGGAGTCCCCTCTCCGGCGGCCGCCTGAGCGGCAAGATCGCACGAGACAGTCCTGCCCCGGAAGGCAGTCGGACTGCCGCGCAAGGCGGGTTCGGCTCCGGATTGCCGGTGGCCCAGTTCTACGACGTCGTCGATGTTCTACGCGCCATTGCCGGAGAAGTGGATCGCACCGTGTCCGAGGTGGCCCTCAACTGGCTCTTGCAAAGGCCGACCGTATCGACGTTGGTCATCGGTGCGCGCAACGAGGCCCAACTGCGAGCCAATCTCGGTGCGGCAGATTTCCGGTTGTCAGAGGAACAGATCGCGCGGCTCGATGCTGTGAGCAACCGTGAGCAGATCTATCCGTACTGGCACCAGCGCGTCACCTTCGCCGATCGAAACCCGCCTGCCGTCTGACCCCTAGCCCTTGATATTTCTTCAAGGCAGGTAAGCGTTTCAGACTTGTAACGCTCGACTTCTTGGGTTCGAGGGTAAACGCGCATATGGCCAGCTGGGAATCGCACTACATTGATGATTGATCAAACATCAATGGAGCGATATGAGCAAGGTCATCATCACCTGCGCGGTCACAGGCGCGATCCACACGCCGTCGATGTCGCCCTATCTGCCGGTTACACCGGACGAAATCATCGAGGCCTCGGTCGGGGCGGCAGAGGCCGGCGCAGCAATCATTCACCTGCATGCCCGCGATCCAGTGACCGGAAAGCCGGACCAAAGTCCGGAGGCCTTCGGCAAGTTTCTTCCGCAGATCAAGGCCAGGACCGACGCGGTGCTGAATCTGACAAGCGGTGGGTCGCCCTACATGACGATCGAAGAACGCATCCAGCCTTCGATGCGCTTCGCGCCGGAGGTTGCCTCCCTCAACATGGGATCGATGAACTTCGCGCTCTTCCCAATGCTCGAGCGGTTCACTGAATTCAAGCATGCATGGGAACGGGAAGCGCTGGAGGGCAGCCGTGACCTGATCTTCCGCAATACCTTCAAGGACATCGAATATGCGCTGGCGAAATGCGCCGCCAACAACACGCGCTTCGAATTCGAATGCTACGACGTCAGTCACCTCTACAACCTCGCGCACTTCGCCGAGCGCGGTTTGGTCAAGGCGCCGTTCTTCGTCCAGACGGTGTTCGGAATTTTGGGCGGAATCGGGACACATCCGGAGGACGTGTCTCACATGAAGCGAACAGCCGATCGCCTGTTCGGCAAAGACTACCGTTGGTCCGTGCTTGGTGCGGGCAAGCATCAACTTCGCATTGCGGCCATGTCGGCGAGCATGGGGGGCAATGTTCGTGTCGGCCTCGAAGACAGCCTGTGGCTTGGCCGCGGGAAACTTGCCGAGAGCAATGCCGCGCAGGTTCGTCAGGTCCGCGAGATCATCGAAGGACTTGGCCTCGAGGTGGCGAGCCCCTCCGAGGCGCGGGAGATCTTGCAGTTGAAAGGCGCTGAGAACGTCAAGTTCTGAGCGAACTCCATGCATTTCCCCAGGACCTCCTCCCACGAGCAAATCTGCTCACCTGCAGCAGCGGTCAGAGTGAAGTTGCCCCGCGCCTTCCTTGGTGTCGCCCTCGCCCTTCTTGTTGGTGTGTACGGTGCAGCTGCCGTCGCTCAGGAATTTCCGACGCGCCCGATCAAGATGGTCGTTCCTTTCGGCGCAGGCACAACGACCGACATCGTCGCACGCAGCACCGCAGAAGCGATGAGCAAACTGCTGACGCAAACGATCGTGGTCGAGAATCGAGCAGGCGGTGGTGGTGTGATCGGTTCCGCCGCGGTCGCCAAAGCGCCTGCGGATGGCTACACGCTGGTGATGGGCACGGCCAGCACACACGGCATCAATCCTTCCTTGTACAAGAATCTTTCATACGATGTGATGAAGGACTTCGCGCCGGTAGGCTTCGTCGGGTACACGCCGAACCTCCTTATCGTGTCTGCGACGTCACCATTCAAAAATCTGGACGACCTGAAGGCGGCGGCTGCCAAGCCTCCGGGCATCAGCTTCGCTTCGGCTGGCACCGGGACGACGGGCCATCTGGCTTCGGAACTGCTGAAAACCAAGCTCGGTGGCCAGATGGTGCATGTGCCATACAAGGAAGGCGGCCAGGCGCTGACGGACGTGATGGGCGGTCAGGCACAGTTCATGTTCTATCACCCTGCGGCCGTGATGCCGCACGTCAAGGCCGGACGCTTGCGTGCATTGGGACTTTCCAGCGCAACCAAGAGCTCGGCGGCGCCGGGCGTGGTTCCCATCGCGCAGCAGGGCTACCCCGATTTCGATCTGGTTTCCTGGTTCATGGTGTATGCGCCAGCAGCGACGCCGCCAGCCGTGCTGGCCAGACTGCGCGCGGCGGCGGCTTCAGCGGTGAAAACACCGGAGGTGGCGGAGAAGTTCGCAGGACAAGGAATCGAGACGCGGGCCATGTCGGCGCACGAGATGACCACATTCAATCAGGGTGAGCTCTCCAAGTGGGGTGCTGTCGTGCAGAGATCCGGCGCGACCGCGGATTGAGGAGGAGAAGCCGCATGCCAACCATCGCACTAGTGTCCGCTGAACTCTCGGAACCCAAGGAACTGATCGAGGCCATTCGCTTGCGTCGGGGCGGCACGCTCTCAAATCTCGATCGCCTGTTGCTGAACAGTCCGGAACTCGCCTCGGGGTGGAACACTTTTCTTGGCGCGGTGCGACAGCGCCTGTCGTTGCCAGACAAGCTGCGCGAACTTGCGATTTGTGCAGTTGCCATGTTGAACAAGGCAGACTACGAATTCTTGCACCATGCGCCTGTATTCCTGGCCGCGGGCGGAACACAGCAGGAGCTCGAAGCATTGAGCGACGTGCCAGCAGCCGCTGCCAATGGCCCAGTGTTCAACGCTGCCGAGCGCGCCGTCCTTCAGCTGGCGTACGAAATGACGCTGCTCGTCGCTGTCGCACCGGCTACCCTGCAGGCGGCGAGCAGCGCTTTGCCGAACACGCAGATGCTTGTTGAACTGACCGCGGTCATCGCTGCCTACAACATGGTTTCACGAATGATCGTGGTGTCGGCGCTGTCGATTGAGGAGTCGTGACTACATCCTTCCCAGTGCTGAGGCCCGTCGAAAGCGTCACGCTGCGCGATCAAGTCGTCCAAACGGTGCGTCGAGCTCTCATGAATGGCCACATGCAGCCTGGTCAGGTCGTGACCGTCAAGGCGATCTCTGCGATGGTGGGCTCGAGCGTGATGCCCGCGCGCGAAGCGATGACGCAACTGATCGCGGAAGGCGCGCTCGAGCTTCGGTCGAACCGATCGGTCATCGTGCCTGTGATTACGCGAGCCGAATTTGACGAGGTGACGGAGCTGCGTTGCCACATCGAGGGATTGGCAGCGCATCATGCGCTGGCTGCTCTAGATTCAGTGCAACTCCTCCGGCTCGAGCACCATGAGGCTGGCATGCGCTCAGCCGCGGTCTCAGGTGACAGAGACGCCTACCTCAACAGCAATTTCGAGTTCCATTTCGGGATGTACCGTGCCGGCGCAAGCCCCTTCGTGCTTTCCATCGTGGAGAAGCTGTGGATGCGAGTCGGCCCGTTGATAGGACAGACCTTCAACGAGCAGGGATTCTCTGACTCGAGCGATCAACACGGTCGAATCGTCAGTGCGATCAAGGTGGGAGACGCCAGAGCGTTGCGTGCAGCCGTCCAAGATGACATCGAAGCCGCCGCGCGGATGATTCGCGCTCGCAACTTTGAGGTGGATCTGCCCGGCGTTGTCACGCGCGCCGGAGCAGCATGACAGAACGTTCCATCAATCGCGTGGGATCCCCGTGACTGTGACGGGGGAGGGGGCACGCGTGGCGCGCTTGAAGATTGATGGCGAAACGCCGGTGTGCTCCTTGAAAAAGCGCGAGAAATTTCCCGGCGCGGAAAACCCGAGGTCCAGCGCGACGTTCGTCAGTTCGCTGCCTTCGCTCACGCGCCGCATCGCTTCTTCGACCCGCACTCCGCTCCAAAAAACCTGAGGCGTCGTGCGCAGTTGATCCCTGAACAGGGCAAACAGTCGCGCCCTGGAAAGGCCGACCTTCGCCGCGATTTCGTCGATGGTGGTTTTTTCCGAAACGTTGGCGCGCATGTGCGAGATGGCGCTGCGCAGACGGTGGTCCAACATGCCGCCCACCATATCCGGCGGGCTCGTCGCATCGCCGGTCGTGGACGCCGCGATTGCAGCTTCCAGAAGCCGTTCAACCTCGTCGTCGATGGCTTGCCGCGAGGAACCGGCAGAAATGATCAGGTCCAGCACGCGCCAGCACGACCGGCGCATCGCGGCGCTGATGGGTACATGCGGCGAAGGGAACTGGAAGCTGCGCGCCTTCGATTCACCCAAGTCATCCAGCCATGCCTTCTTGAGCATGAAAACGATAAACAGGCAGGAACTGGTGTCATCCAACCGCACCATGTCATGCGCTTGGAACGCGTTGACGCCAAGCGCCATGTTCTCGCTGTAAGCAACGACGTCAGAACCGACATGAGCACGCGCGCGCGCGCCGCCGAGCCAAAGCGCAAGCTGTGTTTCCGAATGTGCGTGCGACACCAAGTTGGCCCGCGCTTCCAGAACGATCGCGGTGCCGAACGCACCCTCGTGGAGTGCGTAAGCCTCCTGCATGTGAACCCCGAATTTTGTCCAGACAGGCGCCCATTGTTCCCCTGCGAAGCGCCTTTGGAAGGTGGAACTCGGGTAAGTCCTTAGTACTTGGGAAGACTCTTCGATACGCCGCTGGATCGCCTGATAAGCGCGAATTCGACCAAATTCCTAAAGTCTCCCCATGCGCCGCGATCACTCAAAAGTCGGGGCGCGGTAGCCGAGAAACCACCAAACCGACAGGAGCAGCCCCATGCGCATCGCAACATATCTCATCGAAGGCCGTCGCCAGGTTGGCCTGGTGTCCGCCGACGGACAGACCATCACCGCCCTGGACGTTCCAGCCGACCAGGCCGACCGGGGAGCGCTTTCCCTGATTGAAGCGCTTGCAGCAGGTGGACAGATCCCACCGAAAGGCAGCGCGACCGTCAAGGTTGCGGATGTCGAGCTCGACGCGCCGCTGCCAAAGCCGCGTCGCAACCTCTGGTGCGTGGGCCGGAACTACCATGCCCACGCCAAGGAACTGTCGGCTTCCGTCTTCAAGGACAACGCTGCGAAGACCGACGAATGGCCGATCGTCTTCACCAAGGTACCCGAGTGCGTGGTCGGCCCGCACGACGACGTGCTGGTGCCCAGCGAGGTCTCGACCCAGATCGACTACGAAGCCGAACTGGCTGTTGTCATCGGCAAGGGTGGCAAGAACATCACCCGCGCGGCTGCCATGGACCACGTCTTCGGCTACACGGTGGTCAACGACGTCACGGCTCGCGATGTCCAGATGCGCCACGGCCAGTGGGACATGGGAAAGTCCTTCGACACCTTCTGTCCTATGGGCCCGTGGATCGTGACGGCGGATGAGTTCGACGGCACCAAGACTCGGGTGCGGTGCTGGGTGAACGGCGAACTGCGCCAGGATGGCCCCACCGAGAACATGATCTTCGACATCCCGACATTGATCGAGACCATCTCGCGCGGCATTTCCCTCTACCCGGGTGACGTGATCGCCACGGGAACGCCTGCAGGCGTCGGCATGGGCATGTCGCCTCCGCGCTACCTGAAGGCAGGCGACGTCGTCCGGGTCGAAATTGACCAGCTCGGCGCGATCGAGAACAAGTTCGTTTGAGGCCCCGATGAGCACGCAATATCTGAACGGGATGGCAGTCGAAGTCGATGGGGAAGGGGACGCACTGTTGTGCATCCACGGCCTTGGCGGCTCCTCCAATGTGTGGACGCCGCTTCTCGCGGCGACGGCAGGGTTCAAGACGATTCGTCCCGACCTTCCGGGAAGCGCACGGTCGCAGCTGCCGCACAACGCGCTGTCGATCGCTGGTTACGTTGAGGCGCTGGTAGGACTGCTCGATGCGCTGGAGCTCAAGGCGGTCCACGTCATGGCTCATTCGCTGGGCACGGTCATCGCGCAGCACCTTGCGGTCGACCATCCTGGCCGTGTGCATTCGCTTGCCCTGTTCGGGCCGTTGGTTGCTCCGCCGGATGCAGCTCGGGCGGGCACGCTCGCCCGCGCGCAGTTGGCGCGTACCGGTGTTCCCGCCATGCAGGAAATTGCGAACCAGATCGTCCAGGCAGCAACCGCCAAGGAAACGAAGGCTGAGCAACCTGCGGTGCTTGCCCTGATCCGCGAGATTGTCATGCGCCAGCCCCCTGAGGGATACGCCCAGAGCTGCGAGGCGCTGGCGGCGGCACAGTCCGCCGCAATCGAACACATCAGCGTGCCGACGCTGCTCGTGACTGGCGACCAGGACGGCGTGGCACCGGCTGCCAATGTTGCCTTGATGGCCGGACGGATCGAGGGAAGCGAACAGTTCGTGCTCGAGGGATGTGGGCACTGGACCCCCTTCGAGCGGCCAAAGCAATGCGTGGAACACCTGCAGCGCTTCCACCAGGGCATTCGTTAGTCGGCAAAGGTTTGAAGCCTTCGCCATTCCTTCACCGCGAATCTTTGCAACCGTAACCTGTCACCCCACGGTGACTTCAAGGAGACAGAAATGACCCGCATCGCATTTACAAACGTCCGCATCTTCGACGGCACGGGCGAGGACACCTACACCGGCGACGTTCTCGTCGAAGGCAACCGCATCGTCGAGGTGACCCGTGCGCCCAAGCGCGTGAGCACCGATGACGCGCGCGTGATCGAGGGCAGAGGCCGCTTCCTCATGCCCGGCATGACCGAGGCCCATACCCACTTTTCGTGGAACGATCAGCCTTCGCTGGCTGCCATCCAGTTCATGCCGCCCGAAGAACACATGCTCTGGTGCGTACGGGTGGCGAAACGATACCTCGACATGGGCTGGACCTCAGCGATCGGCGCGGCCGCTGCCAAGCCGCGGCTCGATGTCGTGCTGCGCAACGCGATCGATGCGGGCGAATTCCCGGGGCCGCGCTACTTGGCCGGCAGTCAGGAGATCACGACCATCGGCGCGCTGGGCGACAACACCCTGCCGCACATGAAGTTCGAGGAGTTGAGCTTCGGCAGCGTCTGCAGCGGTCCGGAAGAGATTCGCAAGTCGGCCCGCACCTTCATCAAGTACGGCGTGGATCACCTGAAGATCAACCTGTCGGGCGAGTACATCGCTGGCCTGCCGGCCGAGATGTCGCCGTTCTCGGAAGACGAGGTGGCGATGCTGGCACAGGAGGCCAAGCGGTACGGCAAGCGGATGGCTGCGCATGCGCGGTCGAGCGAGTCGGTCAAGCAGTGCGTGCGCCATGGCATCGAGATGGTCTACCACGCAAGCTTCGCGGACAGCGAAGCCTTGGATATGCTCGAAGCCGCGAAGGATAAGCACTTCGTCGCACCCGGTATCGGCTGGCTGATCCGCACCACGTACAACGCCGCCGAGTACGGCATCACCGAGGCCGTCGCAACGCAGATGGGCTACAAGCGCGAGCTTGAGGTCGCTTCCGCTTCGCTTCGCGAAATGCACAAGCGTGGCATCCGAATCCTTCCGGGGGGCGACTATGGCTTCGCATGGATGCCTCACGGCACCAATGCGAACGACCTGCAGTACTTCGTGGACTACATCGGCATGACGCCGAAGGAAGCTCTTTTGGCAGCAACCAAGCTCGGGGGCCAGATCATGCTGCGTCCCGACGAACTCGGCCAGCTCAAGGCGGGGTTCCTGGCGGACATCGTTCTCGTCGATGGTGACCCGTTGCAGAACCTGGCCCTTCTCACGGACCCTGCCAAGGTGCAACTCGTAATGAAGGACGGGGTGATTCACAAGGACTGCGCCACACCAGTACCCGCGGAAGCGGCGCTGCACTTGGATGGGGCCGATTCACCGCTGCAGGAAACCGGCGTTCGCGAAGCGCTCGCCGAAATGCACTAAGCGAAGCGCGCCTCCACGCTTCGGACGGTGCGGCGTATCGACTGCTCGAAGAGGGGCTTCAGGATGCCGGCCTGAAGCCCTTTTTTGCTGCCGTCCGTGGGTGGGGCCGAGCAGGTGCATCGAGCGTCTTGTGGATACCGATCGCCTCTTGTGAAGAGATCATCCGGCTGCCAGATCCCTGTGCTCCCCGCTGATCGATTGCACCCGGATCGCGCGCCAGGCGGCGGTCGAGCGTGAGCCGGCCTGCGAGGTAGGCCATCGCCGGCCGTAGTCGAGACGGGCACACGGTTGCGACATGTCGGCGGCGCTATGCAGTGGCGCGGCAGAGCTTTGCAACCGCTGAAGCAATCTCCACAGGACCGACGCGGCAAAGATCTTCGAGCGGCTTTGAATAGGGCACCGGAATTCGTGGTGCGCCGAGACGCGTCGGTGCCGCCTTGAGCTTGCCGAAGAAGACCTCCGCGATCTCGGCCAGCACCTCGCCGCCGAACCCGCCCGTGCGCGGGGACTCGTGGGCGACCAGAACGCGCCCGGTCTTCTCGACGGACAAGAAGACGGTATCGCGGTCCCAAGGCCACAGGGTGCGCAGATCGATCACCTCGGCGTCGATGCCTCGCTCGGCCAGGAGCCCCGCGGCCAGCACGCAGGAGTTCGCCGTGCTGGACCAACTCACCAAGGTGATATCCGCTCCCTTGCGCCGTACTGCAGCCTTGCCGAGTTCGATCGGACCCGCGCTCTCGTCCACGTCGTCCGTCTCCAGCCACAGCTCCTTGTGTTCCATGAAGACCACCGGGTCATCGGCGCGTATGGCAGCCTTGAGCAATCCATGGTTGTCGGCAGGTGTTGCCGAAGCCACGACCACGAGGCCGGGCGTCCCGACCCACAGGTTCTCGTTGCTCTGCGAGTGTTGTGCGGCCATGCCCCATCGCATGCCGATCGGCTGCCGGATGACCATGGGGACGCGTATCTGGCCGCCCAGCATGTAACGCACCTTGGCCGCCTGGTTGATGATTTCGTCGGCCGCACAGAACGCGAAGTCGGCGTATCGAAGTTCCGCGATCGGACGCATGCCGAGCAGTGCGGAACCGATGGCTGCCGACATGATCATGGATTCGGAGATCGGGGTATCGACGATGCGCTCGGGCCCGAAGAGCTTCTGCAATCCGAGATACTGGCCAGCGACCCCGCCGTCTGGGCCCAGGTCCTCACCAAGCGCCCAGACCTTCGGGTCACGTTCCATTTCCTGTCGAAGTGCAAGACACCCGGCTTGCGCGTAGGTCAATCGGGTCATGCCGGGCTCCCGATGTCCTGCACATCCGTGAAGGCGCTCGAGGCCTCGGGAAAAGGCGCCCGTGCGGCTTCAACGACGGCATCCGAAATCTTGGAGTGACATTCGTCTCTCAAGGCGTCGAGCTGCGCGCGCGGAACCTCACGAGCAGCAAGCCACCGCTCGGCATGGAGGATGCAATCGAATTGCCTCACGCCTTCGATGTCCACAGGATCCCGATAGAGCTGACGGTCATGCGCAAGATGGCCATGCCAACGATGCGTTGTGGCGTGAAGGAAGTGTGGCCCGGCGCCGGACCTGACCATGTCGATAAGTTCTCGGGCGTTACGCTCCACCGCCACCACGTCGTTTCCGTCGACGCTGGATACCGGAATGCCGAAGGACGGAACCCGATCCACCGCAGGAGGGCCGCCGGTCACATCCTTGGTGCGGAGCGTCACAGAGTAGCCGTTGTCCTCGCACACGAAGAGCACTGGAAGCTCGAAGAGCTTGGCCCAGTTGAAGGCCTCAAACAGCGGGCCCCGGTTCATCGCCCCGTCGCCAAAGAAGGCGACGACGATCTCGGGCTTGCCCTGCATCTTGATCGCATGGGCCGCACCGACAGCAATCGTGACGCCGTCGGGCACGACGCCGTTGGCGCCGAGCATTCCCATCGAAAAATCGGCGATATGCATCGAACCGCCTTTGCCGTTGGAGGTGCCGCCCTGCCGCCCGAAGAGCTCGCGCATCATCTTCGCAGGAGACACTCCTTTGGCGATGGCGTGGCCGTGTCCCCTGTGGTAACTCGAAACAAAGTCCTGCCGCGAGAGCCCAAAGCAGACCCCGGTGGCGATCGCTTCTTCGCCCGTATATTGATGCACCGAACCGCGCACATCGTCAGCCTTGAGTGCCGAACCCGCCGCCTCTTCGAATTCCCGAATGAGGTGCATGGTGCGCACCATGGAAAGCACCTCCACTGGCGAGGCGTCTTGACAGCTTGGACTCATACCGGCGAAAAGGAAACGGATTTGAGGATCTTCGAGTCCTGCTCGACGATGATGTTCAATGCCCGCAGTTCATTGCGATAAAGCGACCAGGCCGCGTCGTCCTCCATGGCCTTGCGGCGCCTTTCGCGCTCCGCCAGGCTGTCGAATGCCCAGAGGTGAACCACCTCATTCAGGGGGCCGATCTCAGAGACAAAGAACCCTACGAGGTGGCCGAGGTACTTCCGTTGCAGGGGAAGCGCTGCGCGCTCGTACAACTCGAGGAAGTCGCCCATTCGCAGGGCCTTGATGGTGTAGGTGCGGTGTTCGACGATCACGTGCGCGCCCCTTACTCGACCTTGATGCCGAGCTCGTTGATGAGCTTGCCCCAATAGGCATAGTCGGACGCCATTCCAGAGGCCAAGGCGGCCGGCGCGGTGCCGGTAGGCGTCAGGCCCAGCGTGCGCAAGCGCGCCTGGACCTCTTCAGATTTGACGATCTTGACCAGTTCGACGTTGAGCCGATTGACGATCTCATCAGGCGTGCCGGTGGGAGTGAACAGACCATGCCACGAGTTTCCGATCACACCGCTGGGATCGAGCGTGGCGTTGTACTCCGTCACCGTCGGTACGTTGGGCAGACTCGGGACCCGTTCGGCACCCGAGACCGCCAAGGCTTTGATCCGGTTGCCTTGAATCGACGGGATAGCGGTTGTGGCCGCTTCGAGGTAGAGACTGACCACGCCGCTCATGACGTCGGGCGACGGATTCGTTTTGTAGGGAATGTGCGTCAGCTGGATGCCGAGTCGGCGAGCCCAGGCTTCAAGGGCCACGTGTGGCTGCGAACCGACCCCTGCCGATGCGTAGTCGATCTTCCCCGGGGTGCGCTTCGCATAGTCGACCATCTCCGCCATCGTGTTGAAGGGCGCATTGGGAGTAGCGGTGAGGATGTGCGGGACGATCAGTACTTGGGTGATCGACTTGAAGTCTGTCAGCGGGTGGTACTTCGCGTTGGGATAGAGATGCGGCGCGATCGCCATCACTCCCTTGACCGTGAAGAAGAGGTTGTAGCCGTCAGCAGGCAGGGCAGCCGCTGCCTCCGCGCCGATCATGCCGCCTGCACCCGCGCGGTTGTCGACGATCACTGGCTGCCCCAGCGCCTGGCTCAGTTTGTCTCCGAGGATGCGCGCCACCACGTCGGGGGAGATCCCGGCGGCATACGGGACGATCACCTTGATCGGCTTGTTGGGGTATGCACCGCCCTGACCCCATACCGAAGGCAGCGCGAGCGATGCGGTGAGGCCGGCTGCGCCGGCAATGAGGCTTCTGCGTTTCATGGTTTGTCTCCTGTCGATTTCGATCTGGGAAGCAGCAGCAGTTCTAGCGGCCGCCGGACACATCCAGCAGTGCGCCATGCACATAGCTCGACAGCGGTCCGCACAGGAAGGCCACCACTTCGGCGACCTCGTCCGCGGTACCGGCGCGACCGATTGGGACCGTGGGTGCGACGCGGGCGATGAGTTCCTGTCCACCATGGACTTCGTGAATCTCGGTGTTGATCAAGCCGGGACGGACGGCGTTGACGCGTATGCCGTGCGGCGGCAGTTCCTTCGCCAAGGCGAGTGTGAAACTGTCGATCGCGCCTTTCGATGCCGCATAGTGCGCCTCGAGTGGCATGCCGCCATGGCGCGACGCGGCGGACGACATATTGACGATCGATCCACCTTGGCCGCCTTTCTGCGTGGACATCGTCCGCGCGGCTTTGGCTACGCACATGAAACTGCCAATCACGTTGGCTTCGAAGACGCTTCGCAGATGCGCGGGATCCGCGTCGAGGATCGAGTGTTGACCACCCACGATGCCGGCGTTGTTCACGAGTGCGTCGAGCCGACCGAAGGCGTCGAGCGTTGCCTTGAACAGTTGTGCAATGTCGTCGGGTGACGTCATGTCTGCTTTGACGGCTAGCGCGCGGCCCCCAGCGTTGTTGATCATCGAGGTGGTTTCCTCGGCTGCCGCAGCGTTCGCCACATAGCTGAATGCAACGTTCCAGCCTTGGCGCGCCAGGGCGACTGAGACGGCGCGGCCGATACCTCGGCTTCCGCCAGTGACGATGGCAATGGGTTTGTCCTGGGTCGTTTCAGTCATGGGTTTCCTCGGTGGGTGGATGGGGAGGACTGGAGGTTTCGAAGAATGCGATCCCCGCGGCGGCAATGATTCCGTCCTCGAAGGACTGAACATGGGAGATTCGTATGGCTCCGAGGAACTGGCCGTCGTAGGCCAATGGGAGCCCGCCTTCGATTGGGATCGCGCCGGATGGAATCAGAATTGCCGTGCGTCCCGCGGCGACGAAGTCTTCGATTGCTTGCTGAGGGGCGCTTGAACGGTGGGGCGGTCTTGGCCCTTTCGAACGCAATGAGGCTTGACGCCTTTTTCGTGTTGTCCATGCGCTCCAGATACATTAGGTGGCCCCGCCATCAACGATCGCAATGACGTTCTGCGCCTTTGCCTTGGCTCGGCAGGCTCCGGTGATCTGCTTCGCGTCATTTATCGAAAGAATCAGCTGGGAGAGCATTCGTCTACCTTCCTGATCCAGCAAAGCGTGCTATCTTGCTTTTTGCCATGCGTCAAACCACAACAAATATTGATCAAGCCCGCCTGCGCCCGCTTCCCACATTGAAGCCGGTGGAGAGCACGACGATGCGAGAGCAGGTCACCCAGTCGGTGCGCAATGCACTGATGAACGGGCACTTCCAACCCGGGCAGTCGGTCACCGTGAAGGCGATTTCTGCCATGCACAGCGCGAGCGTGATGCCGGCGCGCGAGGCCATGAATCGGCTGATCGCGGAGGGTGCATTGGAGCTGAGGCCCAATCGCACCGTCATCGTTCCCATGCTTTCTCGGCGCGAGTTCGATGAACTTACAGATTTGCGTTGCCACATCGAAGGCGTCGCAGCCTCGCACGCGACGGAGCACGTGAGCCGCGAGCTCGTGGCTCGTCTCAAGACGTTGGACGCGGAGATGAGGGCCGCCGCGCTTGCAGGGGACGCCGATGCCTACTTGAATGGCAACTTCGAATTCCACTTCGCCATGTATCGACTGGGCGCGAGTGCCTTTGTACTGTCCATCATCGAAAAACTCTGGGTGCGCGTTGGACCGCTCATCCGTGCATGCTTCAGCCCGGCAGGCTTCGAGGATTCTGGAAGAAATCATGCGCAGATCATTTCTGCGCTGACCAGGGGTCAGAAGGAGTCGCTGCGTGCGGCGATCGTCGCGGACATCACTGTGGCAGCCGACACCATCCGTGCCTTGCAGTTCGGCGGTCCCGGTGAGTCCTTGCCTGAAGCGCCTAATGCGGCGCCAGCACGGCAACGCAGGCAGAAAAGCCAAGCCATCTGACGCGGCCGCGTGGAAGCGCGTCGGTTGTATGCAAGAGATGATTTGGGCTCGCATATGATTGATGTTTGATCAATCATATGAGTGCAGCCTCAGGCTGTTCAGCCGCGTAAACCCTTGGTCCACGCAAGTTTCAAAGAACGCGAGTCCTTGCAGGCCAGACGCTTCGCTCCAGATGTCGGGCGATCTCGGGGCGAGGATTTGGCCTTATCCGCCGCATATTTCACTCGGGTGGGTAGAGACGTAGCCGGTGGAAAGTCCGTTGATGGCTGCGGCGTTCGAAGAATTGGAACTTTCGACCCGGCGGCCGAAGCTGGCGATACGGGCGCACTTGCGAAGCGGCCTGAGTACGGGTCCCGCGGCAGAATTGTGCTGCTTGTAGGTCGCGGGCGCTCCCCTGTCTCACCTCATTTCGCGGTAGGGATTACAAATTCCGCCCCCTTGCCGATGCTCTCCGGCCAGCGCTGCATGATCGACTTCTGCTTGGTGTAGAAGCGCACGCCTTCCTCGCCGTAGGCGTGCATGTCGCCGAACAGGCTCTTCTTCCAGCCGCCGAAGCCGTGCCAGGCCATTGGCACCGGGATCGGCACGTTGATGCCCACCATGCCGACCTGAATGCGCCGCCTGAACTCGCGCGCCACGTTGCCGTCGCGCGTGAAGCAGGAGACGCCGTTGCCGAACTCATGGGCGTTGATCAGGTCCACCGCTTCCTTGAGGTCATGCACCCGCACGCAGGACAGCACGGGGCCGAAGATCTCTTCCTTGTAGATCCGCATCTCGGGCGTGACGTGGTCGAACAGCGTGCCGCCCATCCAGAAGCCCTCGCCGCAGCCTTCGCCGGCGGCGCTGGCGTCGAAGCCGCGGCCGTCCACCACCAGCTTGGCGCCTTCCTTCTCGCCCTGGGCGATGTAGCCCGTGATGCGCTCGTGCGCCGCGCGCGTCACGATCGGGCCCATCTCGGCGGCCAGGTTGGTGCCGTTGAGCACCTTGAGCGTCTTCGCCCGCTCGGTCAGCAGCGGCAGCACGCGGTCGGCCACGTCGCCCACCAGCACCGCCACCGAGATCGCCATGCAGCGCTCGCCGGCCGAGCCGTAGCCCGAGCCGATCAGGGCGTCGACCGTCTGCTCGATGTCGGCGTCGGGCATCACGACCATGTGGTTCTTGGCGCCGCCCAGGGCCTGCACGCGCTTGCCGTGGCGGGCGCCCGTCTCGTAGATGTAGTTGGCGATCGGGGTCGAGCCGACGAAGCTGATGGCCTTCACATCCGGGTGCTCCAGCAGCGCGTCGACCGCCTCCTTGTCGCCCTGCACGACATTGAAGACGCCGTCGGGCAGCCCGGCCTCCTTGAGCAGTTCGGCCATGCGCAGCGAGGGGCTGGGGTCGGTCGGACTGGGCTTGAGTACGAAGGTGTTGCCGGCGGCGATCGCCACCGGGAACATCCACATCGGCACCATCACCGGGAAGTTGAAGGGCGTGATGCCGGCCACCACGCCGAGCGGCTGGCGCAAGGTCCAGTTGTCGATGCCGGTGGAGACCTGGTCGGTGAAGTCGCCCTTGAGCAGCTGCGGGATGCCGCATGCGAACTCTACAATGTCGATACCACGGCTGACCTCGCCTTGGGCGTCGGTGAAGACCTTGCCGTGCTCGGCGGTGATCTGCCTCGCAAGCTCATCCTTGCGCTCGTTGAGCAATGCAAGGAACTTGAACATGACGCGCGCGCGACGAATCGGTGGCGTGTCGGCCCAGGCCGGGAAGGCGGCCTGGGCCGCTGCAACGGCGGCGCCCACCTCAGCCTGACTTGCCAACCCGGCAACCCCGGTTACCGCGCCCGTTGCCGGGTTGGTGACGTCCTGCGTGCGGCCGGAGGTGTTTGCGACCCTCCGGCCGTCGATGAAATGATCGATAGGATTGGGGTGCACAGTCTGCTCCTGGGTGTGGGTAGTGATGGAGACAAGTCTAGAAAGCAGCTCCTGCAAGACCAATAGGCGTCCGGCGAACCGATTGTTCATTCTGGTGAACAATGCGGGGATGGACGCCCAGAAGATCGAATCGCTGTGGTCACACCTGCACTGGCTGATTGTGCTGGCGGAGCAGAGGACCTTTACGGCCGCCGCCAATCGGCTAGGCGTCAGCAAAGGAGCGATGAGCCAACGCATCGCGGAACTTGAACGAGCCGTCGGTACTGTTTTGGTCCATCGCACTACGCGCAGTGTCCGCCTCACCGCGGCGGGGCAGCGACTGGTAGACGAGACTCGCGCGCCCTATGAGCAGATCTCACAGAGCTTCTTGGGCGCGAAAGACGCTACAGGCGAAGCGCGAGGCTTGGTTCGGGTAACGATGCCCGTGGCGCTTGGTCGTCAAAAGATCGTTCCGTTACTGACGACTTTTCTCGACTCGCATCCATCGATTCGCCTTGAGATTGAGATGTCAGATCGCCTCGCGTCCTTGGCGACAGAGGGATTCGATCTGGCGATCCGGCATGCCGCCGAAGCGCCTGATACCCAGGTAGCGTGGCTCTTGTGTGAAACGCGGGCCGTCCTCGTCGCCAGCAAAGATTACGTCGACAAGTACGGTACGCCCCAAGCGCCTCAAGATCTCGGCAAACACCGATGTCTGCACTATCCCCGGGGCCAAGGCGAGATCGTTTGGTCGTTTGAGCCGCGGGTGGCAAAGGAAGGCACGCGGATCACAGTTCCGATTGCTGGACCCATGGCTGCAAACAACAGTGAAGCGTTGCGCCATGCAGCGGAGGCCGGGCTCGGAATTGCGTTGATTCCAGACTTCACTGCCCAATCCGGAATTGAAAGTGGTCGACTTTTGAAAGTCCTGACGCGTTGGCGACCCACAGGGACTTTCGCCGACAAGCTTTTCGCCATGCGGCCCTATTCTCCTCATACTCCGAAGGCGGTCGGCTTGTTGGTGCGCTATCTTCGCGAAGCTCTGCGCGGGGGGGTCGGGGGGAAAAGTTAGCGTGCGAGTATTGGCGCGCCTCAAGGTAGTTGTCGCCTCTTTCATGCAGCCTGCGGCTGTATGTCGGCGTTGTCACGTTGGCCGTCAGTGGCTGCAACATCGGCATGAGGTTCCGATTCAGAAGGCGGCCGAGGGGTTTTTGGTGAGACATATCGAAATGAGCCCCGCTGTGCAGCGGTGCCGACGCTTGGGATAGTCTGCAAAACAGGCCCGAGCCTTGCATGATCTGCTCATGATTGCGAAACGCGTGACTCCCCCGAATCAGCTGGGCCTCGGCCTGAACCTGTCGACGAAGAAGACGCGCAAGCGCGAGTTCCTCGATGAGATGGATCGGGTGGTTCCGTGGAGCGCGCTGGTGCAGATCGTCGAGCCGCACAGCCCTCGGGCCAAGACTGGCCGCCCGCCATTTGCGATCGAGACGATGCTGCGCATTCACTACTTGCAGCAGTGGTTCGGACTGAGCGACCCGGCGATGGAAGAGGCGCTGCACGACGTGCCGCTGTACCGAGAGTTCGCCGGGCTGGGCGACGGCGTCAGCCGCTTGCCCGACGAGACCACCATCCTGCGGTTTCGCCATCTGCTGGAGGCTCACGACCTGGCCGTCGACATGCTGCGGTTGATCAACGACATCCTTCAGGCCAAGGGCCTGTTGCTGCGCACCGGCACTGCGGTGGACGCCACGCTGATCGCCGCGCCCAGTTCGACCAAGAACGCCGAAGGCGAGCGCGACCCGGAGATGCATCAGGCCAAGAAGGAGTCTACTCGTTAAGGACACGCTGATCTATGAGCCGCATCGTGCACGTTGAGGTCGACCCGCATCGCGGCGACGACTTCGACGCGCTCTATGACAGCACAAGGGCATTTGTCGCGATGTCTGGAGCCTCTTTCGAGGTTGTTTTGCGCTCTCAAGACGCACCTCGGGTATCCAGTGCCAGCAATCGCCTCTTTGCGATGACCAGGTTGGCCAGCCCGAACAGACTGAAAAGCTGCGCCTCGTTCTTTGCCAGGCCCTTGTAGCGCACCTTCTTGTGCCGGAACAAGTTCTTCACGACGTGGAATGGATGCTCGACCTTCGCACGCACACTGGCCTTCAACTGCTCGGCCTGCTCCAGCAGCCGCGCCCACGGGCGCGTGAGGTCCAGCTTTCGTCGCTTGCCCGGCTGCGCCACATACCAGTGCGGCCCCTGCGCTTCCTCGCGCTTGTCCACGCCGCGGTAGCCTGCATCGCCGAAGGCATGTGCTTCGTCCCCATGCAGAAGGGCACCGGCTTGCGTGACGTCGGCCACATTGGCGGCCGTGCCGATCACCGAGTGCACCAGCCCCGACTCGGCGTCCACGCCGATATGGCTCTTCATGCCAAAGTGCCAGGCGTTTCCCTTCTTGGTCTGGTGCATCTCGGGGTCGCGCGCCTTGTCCTGATTCTTCGTCGAGCTGGGCGCAGCGATGATGGTCGCGTCCACAATCGTACCCGCGCGCATCAGTAGCCCCTGCTCAGCGAGGTGCGCGTTGATTTCCTCGAACAGCGCGCGAGTGAGATCGTTGTCTTGCAGCAGGCGCCGGAACTTCAGCAATGTCGTCGCGTCAGGCACGGATTCGCGCGACAGATCGATGCCTACGAAGTCGCGCAGCGCCTGACTGTCGTACAGAGCGTCTTCGAGCGCCTCGTCGGCCAGGCCGTACCATTGCTAATGGGATGGACCCGACGCCACCCTTCGGGGAGACTGAGCGTCTCATAACTACCCTCATAGCCTGGAGGTCCGTCATGGAAATCGATATGCTCGGCATCGACTTGGCCAAACGTGTGTTCCAGTTGCACGGCGCCGATCGACACGGCCACGCCGTACATCGCGCGAAGGTTGGACGGCCTGCTCTTGTTAGTGCTGTGCGAGAGCTTCGACCCCGTGTCGTGGTCATGGAAGCATGCAGTTCGGCTCACCACTGGGCTCGACGCTTCCAACTGGAATTGGGTGTGGAGGTGCGCCTCATCAGTCCGCAGTACGTCAAGCCGTTCGTCAAGACGAACAAGAACGATCGCAACGATGCAGAGGCGATTGTTGAGGCGGCTTCCCGGCCGGCGATGCGCTTCGTCACGGTGAAGTCGGTCGAGCAACAGGACATACAGGCGGTGCATCGCGTTCGCGAATTGCTGATCCATCAACGCACGGCACTCATCAACCAGGTCAGAGGCTTGCTCGGCGAGCGCGGCATCACGATCGCCAAGTCCCCGGCCGCGTTCAGGCACGCCATGCCCGCCATCCTCAAGGAGTGCGAAGGCGAACTCACTTCCTTCTGTCAGGCGCTCATGATAGAGCTCTTCCAGGAATTCCACGCGCTCGAAAGTCGGATCGACCGCGCGGAGGCCCACATCAAGTCGTTTATGAAGCAATCGACTCTGTGCAAGAAGATCGCTGCCGTGGCCGGTATCGGACCGATCACGGCGACCGCACTGGTTGCAGCCGTCGGGGAGGCCAAGGAGTTTAAGAATGGCCGGCACCTTGCGGCTTGGCTCGGTCTTGTGCCCAAGCAGTATTCGTCGGGCGGGAAGTCGTGCCTCAGAGGTATCAGCAAGCGTGGCAACACCTACCTGCGCACGCTACTGATCCAAGGAGCGCGCGCTGTGCTGATCTATGTTGCCGGCAAGAACGACGCGCGTAGCCGTTGGCTTCAGGAACTGATCGTCAGACGTGGGTACAACCGCGCGGTGGTGGCCTTGGCAAACAAGAATGCGCGGGTGGTGCAAGCATTGCTGAGCAGCGACGCGCCATTCGGAGTCGCTGGCTGAACCAACAGTCTTGCGCAATTCATAACATGAAGAACGGAGGGAGGAAAAAAGCCCAGCACTGGTTTGCGATGCTTCTCGAGCGCGATGACGAAATTGGTTGAACCAGCGTCCCGGGAGCCTGTACTGTCTGTCGGCTGAATATCTCAAGCCGTACTGCTGATAAGGCCGGGGTGCGCGGATCTCATCAAGGCTGCGGGCGTGTATCGGTCGCCCATCAAGCAAGCCGAATACATGTGTGCAGACCGTTTCTCATCATCAACGAGAGCTTGCAAAAGGCGTCGGGTCCATACATGAAGACAGTACATGCGCAGCATCTTGGGCACGCCGATCGGTTGTCGACCCACGCGCCCGCTCTTGGGGTACAGCGGTTCGATCACGGCGATCAGCCGTGCCCAGGGCACGATGCGCTCCATCTCGGCGAGGAATTTCTCGCGCCGCGTGCGCTTCTTCTTCATCGCGTACTCGGCGCTGGCAAAGCTGCGTTGGCTCATCGTCGTCATGACCTCCTGGGCGTTCGATCAACAACGCATCGCTCGCCCGCTGCGAGGACGCGACGCTGAATAAATCAGCGTCTCCCTAGTAGATCTGTAAGCGTCCGGCGAACCCATCTTGAATTCGCAGTAGGAGCAAAGGATGCTCGTATCCACTAACTCTTGGTGGACACGTGCACACTATCTCTCCTCAAGCATCCGGCGATCGGCGGCGCCGCCGACTGCACAGCGACGAGTTCAAGGCCAATGCAGTCGCCTCAGCCGCGCAGCCCGGCGTCTCAATGGCATCTGTAGCGATGTCTCTGGGCATCAATGCAAACCTGCTGCGTCGCTGGTACGTGTCGCGGAGGTGCCCACGGCCAGCATGGCGGAAGGCAACACACCCAAGCCCTTGCGCAGCGCAGAGCTCAAGTCTTCGTCGTCGTTCGTGCCCGTGCAACTGCCCGCACCAGTCGCCGCAGTGAGCGACATCCGCATGGAAGTCCGGCGCGGCTCGACGACTGTCGTGGTGACCTGGCCGGCAGCACTTGCTGCCGAGTGCGGGACCTGGCTTCGCGAGTTGCTGCGGTGATCCGTATTGACGCCGTCTGGTTAGCGGTCGAACCGATGGACATGCGCGCCGGCACCGAAGCGGCATTGGGCCGTGTGGTGAAGGTCTTCGGTGAAGCCCGGCCACATCACGCTTACCTCTTTGCCAACCGTCGCGCCAATCGCATGAAGGTCCTCGTGCACGATGGTATTGGCGTTTGGTTGGCCGCGAGGCGACTGAACGCCGGCAAGTTCGTCTGGCCACACGACATGACGGGGACGCTGTCGCTCAGCAGACCGCAGCTCAACGCACTCGTTCTGGGATTGCCATGGCAACGCATCGGCGAGGCTGGAATCATCCGCGTTCTGTAGGGATGCGCAATCGATGAATGTTCCGATGCCACTGGCGCACTTCATCTGGCACGATCACCCCCCGTGATCGCCTCCCAGCCATTGGACTCGTTGGATCCGGAGCAGATGCGCCAAGCATTACTGGCGCTGATGAGCGAGCTGTCGGCCAAGGACGAGCAACTGCGCGACAAGGCCGTTGAACTCGAGAGAGCGCGACGCGAGACTGCGTTCAAGCAAACCCTGATCGACAAGCTCACGCACGAGATGGCGGTGCTCAAGCGGCTGAAGTTCGCCACCACGTGCTGCACGCCGACGAGACGCCGGTGGCCATGCTCAAGCCGGGCAACAAGAAGACCTACAAGGCCTACATCTGGAGCTACTGCACGACCAGCTTCAACTCGACGAAGGCGGTGGTGTTCAACTTCGCCGAGACGCGCAGCGGCGAGAACGTGCGCAAGTTCCTCGGCCAGGACGGCGACACCCCTTGGAAGGGCACGCTCGTCACCGACGGCTACTCGGGCTACAACGCGACCATCGAGAAGGGCGTGACGGCTGCAAATTGCATGGCGCACGCACGCCGCAAGTTCCACGAGCTGTGGGCCAACCATGGCAGCAAGGTCGGCGAGAAGGCGCTGCTGTACTTCCAGTTGCTGTTCAAGATCGAGACGAAGCACGACCAACTTCCCCCGGACGAGCGACGACGAATTCGCAAGCGCAAGTCGCGTCGGGTGGCCGCGTTGCTCTACAAGTGGCTTCTCCTGCAGAGGCAGCAGGTTCCGCCACGATCAAAGCCATTGACTACAGCCTCAAGCGCTGGCCCGCATTGACGCGGTACATCGAGGACGGTGACGTGCCGATCTCGAACAACTGGGTGGAGAACCAGATCCGCCCGATTGCTCTTGGAAGGGGCAACTGGTTGTTCGCCGGCAGCCTGCGAGCGGGCAAGCGCGCTGCGGCCATCATGAGCTTGGTTCACTCGGCACGCATCAACGGGCACGATCCCTATGCGTACCTGAAGGATGTCCTCGAGCGGCTGCCGACCCACCCGGCAAGCCGGATCGACGACTTGCTGCCTCACCGCTGGCACACAGGACTCGCCACGCACTGACTCCCGTGTCCGTCGTCAAGACGGGTTCGCCGTACGCTTACGTAGATCTGTCTTTCGGTACCGCATGGATATCAGCGCATCGACGCTGGGGTGAGGGGGTGAGCGCGTCCACTTCAGGAGAAAAAGGATCGAAGGCGACGACAAGTGGATACGCAGACACGCGCCAACCTAACTGACAAGTTCTACTTTTGGACCTGCGGGAAGAGTCGGGTCATGATGTTGGCCGTCGCAAGCGAAACGTGGCGTCTAAGGAGCACACAGGCAAGCTCCTCATCGCGTGCAACCACGGCATCCATGAGTTGTTGGTGGCCTTCAAACACTGCTGTGCTGACATCGACCGCCTGGGCGAGATTGCGATAGCGGGCCGAGTGATCCCAGAGAGTCTGATGAAAGTCCTGGAGCATCGGCAAGCGAGCGGCAGAAAGCAAGGCCAAGTGAAACCCACGATGGGCGGCCTCCCATTCCGAAGTGTACGGCCCGTAGTTGGGCTTGTATTCGGCGGTGCGCTGCAAGCGATGGAAGGCTGAAACGATTCGCGTCTCCCAGCTCAAATCAGCATACTTGAAGGCGTTCCTAAGGAGCAGTGTCTCGACCTCTCCGCGCATCTCGATGACCTCCGCCAAATGCTCCGGAGACGCCGCGGCAACCCGGAAGCCACGCCTGTCCTCCACCGTGACCAGCATTGACGCCGACAGCCGATAGAGGGCCTCACGAAGCGGGGTCATACCCAATCCGTACCGATCCTTCAATGCGTCCAGTGTCAGCTTGCGGCCTGGTGGCAGGACGCCCAGGACGATGTCATCGCGGATTTGCTCATACACGCGGGCCGCGAGGGTGGCTTTGTCGTCCGTGTGCTCGGCTGCCCCAGCCTCACCCCCGTAGCCGCCAGTCGTGGACTGTGGGTCGGTAGTCATATTTTCGAAATTTTCCGGTTCTCTCGGTCGCGAACTTGGATCCGGCCCGCTGCTGACAGCTCCGACCCCATGATTCTGCCCGCACCATATCGATGCCCTCAGTCGATTGTAACAAGTCTCGTACTTTCGAATCTTGTTTATATTTTCGATAATTTATGGAAGAATCCAAATTATCGTGACGGCCTTGCAAGACACCCTAGATCGAACAGCACTCACTTCCGCTGGTGAGGCTTGCGCCCCGAGACACCTGGCGCGGCGCATGGCGGCCAGCTATCGCCTCTCGCCGCCCCCTGAAGGGCATTTCCAGCATTTCCGAGGGAATCGGTCACTGCCGGCTGTCAACCAGCGTGCGACACCAAGGGCCAGTCCAGGTCCGAGACGCCGCATGCCAACCCCAGTTCCGGGCATCGAGCGTGGAGGCCGAACTGCCTCTGCTTCGTTCGCCGCCCATCCGCGCCTCATCCGCTTGTGGCGACTTTTCTTCCATTGAAAGGGCTATTCATATGACGATTCACATCGAACGCGGCATCTTCCAACGCTTCGACCCAACCTCAACGCCTCTGCCTCTGGTGGTCGACGTCTCGCGCAGCGGGCGCGAGTACCCGGAGGAGTTTCGTTCCATGGTTCCATTCACGACGCTGCACGACAACGTCTCTATGTACGTGGATCAAATTTGGGGTAGCACACCCAAGGTCGGGGGGACCTTGCTCTACGCGTCGTTTCCAAGCTTCTGGATCGATGCCAATCGCAACGAACTCGATATTGACGCCGACCTCATCGAGGGAGTGTGGCCGGTTCCCCTCCAGCCCACAGTCTCCGAACGAGGCCTGGGCCTCTTGAAGTCGAAGTCGCGCTACGGCGAGCCCGTGCACGAACGCAAGTTGACGGTGGCAGAGGTCGAGGAGCGCCTGGATGGTTACTATCGCCCCTATCACGCCGAACTCTCGCAGGTCGTTTCTCGACAGAAATCCGCGTTCGGCTTCGCGTACCACCTCAGTTGCCATTGCATGTCGGCGGTCGGCGCTCCGACTCATCCCGACGCGGGTCAACAGCGAGCCGACTTCTGCATCGGCAACGTGGACGGCAAGACCTGCTCGCCGGAAGCTCTCGAATTCACACGTGCGCTGATCGTGGATCTTGGCTACTCTTGCTCAGTGAACTTTCCTTACGTGGGTGGCGAGATCAACCTCCGCCATGGAGATCCTGCAGGCGGAGTCGAAAGCATCTTCATCGAGATCAACAAGAAGTTGTTCATGGACACGAAGACCTTCCGAAAGACCGAAGGTTTCGATCGCGTCCAACGCGATGCCACACACATTCTTCACAGGTTTGCCGATCGCGCCTGTCGGCAAATTGCGGCATGAGGGGGGAACCATGCATTCACCTTTTCGTAGCGCACTGAGTCTATTTGCCAGCGTTCTGATGGCGACGGCAGCTCACGCGCAAATGCCGTCGAAGCCAATTTCATTTGTGATCCCGTTCTCCGCTGGAGGACACGCCGACGTCGTCGGACGGGAGATTGCCAGGTCCTTGAGCGAGGTGCTGAAGCAACCCGTGATCGTAGACAACGCTGCGGGCGCGGGCGGAGCAATAGCAGCGCGCAAGGTGCTCGCCGCGCCACCGGATGGCCAGACTGCGTTCCTGGCATCTCCGAGTCAATTGATCCTGGCCGGAATCGTCAATCGCGACATCAAGTTCAGCGCCGAGGATTTCCAGGCGATCCATATGGTCGGGACGTCACCGTACGTGATCATGGCCCGCAAGGATCTGCCCGCACGAAACGCCGACGAACTCGCAGTGCTGGCGCGCGAGGCCGCAAGGAACGGAACGCCGCTGACCTACGCGAGCGTCGGCGTCGGCACTCTCAATCACGTCCTAGGAGAGGATCTCGCTCGAAGAATGAAGGCGCCGATGACACACGTTCCATACAAGGGAGGTGCCGACGTGATGCGCGATCTCATCGGCGGGCGTATCGATGTATTCATCAACATCTACACAGCGCAGCAAATCACCATGGCGGAACAGGGAGGGTTCAAGTTTGTGGCAGCACTGTCACCAAGCCGTCAACCGTTGCTCCCGCAAGTTCCGTCAGTCGATGAAGGTAGCGCCCTCAAAGGCTTCCATTCCGCCATCTGGACAGGCGTGTTTGTGAGGAAGGGAACGCCCGAACCGGTCGTCGCCAATCTGAATCGAGCGATGGCGACGGTGCTGTCCAATCCCGAGTTGCAAAAATCGTTGCTGGACCATGCCGGCGTCAACGCGGCGCCACCTCGCACCTCCCTGACGGACGTGAACAAAGAGTATGCCGCTGGGATCGATCAGTTTCGCAATCTGGCCAAGGTTGCCGGCCTCCAGGCCGACTGACCAAAACCTATCTATCAATCGAGTCACAACGAGTCCACTCGGAACAATTGGAGGGGGGCGTTGTCACGTTGACGGTCCATGGCCGCAACATCGGCAGGTGGGGGTAATTGAATTTTTTCGTCAAATTGACACAGTCGTATCCTCGCCGACGCCCCGCTCGCTTTGGACGGTGGAATCGGAAATCGGAGCCACAACGCGCGCCGAAGGAGTAGATTGGGCTTTGTCGCGTTAAGCCGGTCCGACCGGACGAAGTCCGGCAATTTCAGGTCAACGGACGGCGAGGCTGTAGAGGTGGTCGGCATCTGAAAATGCCAGGCCACCCGGGCAGCGTAGCTGCCCTTCTTGACCATGTGCATCGTCTCGATACCGGCGATCTGCCGGGCAGCACGGTTAGAGGACTTGAATCCCGTCATCGGTCGGATTCGCCGCTTGATGCTTCGGTGGTCCTGCTCCACAAGATTGCGAAAAAAGCACTTCGTTATCCGATTGCCGCGCGAGTGGGAGCCGACCGGGCCTCGCGAGAGCGCGGGTCCGAGTTGGCTACGACCCGCGCGTTTGTGCAAGCACCCCTTGCACCAAGGCTGCCCCAGTAGTGTCGATGTGCGATCTACTGTGAGCGTCCAGTCCAACCATCTTGAAAGCCTGCTCGGAGCATAGGAACCTAGTCCCCATCAACAACTCTTGGTGGACACGTGAGCACTATCCCCGATCAACAAGCCGATACACGACGGCGACGTCGCATTCACAGCGATGAATTCAAGGCAAACGCCGTGGCCAGTTGCATGCAGCCGGGCATGTCGATGGCGGCGGTGGCGATGGCCCAAGGCGTCAACGCGAATCTGCTGCGCCGCTGGGTTCGAGACGCTGAGATGAACTCGGGAACCGCCGTCGTCAGCGCGACCACCGCCGAGGCCCCGAAGGCGCACGAAGCCAAGACAGTGTTCGTCCCGGTCAGCTTGCCGCCACCGGTGCAGCCGGCTCATGTTCCGGACGTTCGCATCGAGCTGCGACGTGGGCCGATAGCGGTTACCGTGACTTGGCCGGCGAGTGCCGCCAGCGAGTGCGCGGTCTGGATGCGCGAGCTGCTTCGATGATCCGCATCGACGCGATGTGGCTGGCCGCAGACCCTATCGACATGCGCGCCGGCGCCGAGCGCCTGTTGGCGCGCGTTGTGCAAGTCTTCGGCGCAGCGCAGGCGCACCATGGCTACTTGTTCGCGAACGCCCGCGGCACGCGTGTCAAGCTGCTGGTGCACGACGGCTTCGGCGTGTGGTGTGCGGCGCGCCGGCTCAACGCGGGGCGCTTCGTCTGGCCGGGCACGACCAATGCGACCCCCTTGCTGTCACTCACACCTGCGCAGTTCGACGCCTTGGTCTTGGGCCTGCCGTGGCAGCGGCTTGCCGAGCTGAGCGTCATCACGCGAGCCTGAGGAGCCGGCGTCAACGCCATCTGCCCATGCGTTGTCAGTGGATGTGCCGAGGTTGGCATTGCCGTGCACTGGCATCGTTCAACGCATGCTTGGTGCGCGTGATCTTCCTGCAGCGAATCCTTCGGGACTGTCCGCCGAGACAGCCGCGCTGGTTGCTCAGCTGCTCCGGCGGCTGCAAGACCAGGAACAGCAGCTGGCCGAGCATGGCCGTGTCCTTGCGCAACGCGACCAGGCGCTTGCCGAGCGCGACGCGCTGCTGCAGCGCAAGGACCGCGAGATCGCACTGCGCGAGGCCAAGATCGAGAAGATCACCTTCGAGCTGGCCAGGCTCAAGCGCTGGAAGTTCGGCGCCAAGTCCGAGGCCATGAACGCCGAGCAGCGCCGCCTGTTCGAGGAGACGCTGGCCGAGGACGAGGCGGGCCTGCGCGAGCAGCTCGAGCGGCTTCGGCGTGAAGCCGCCGCGGCCGCAGCCGGCGCAGCCGCCTCGGACACAACGACCAAGGCGCCCCCGCGCCGGCCGCGCCGCAACCCGTTCCCCGATCACTTGCGCCGTGTCGAACACCACCACGAGCCCGAGCGCACCGACTGCCTGGAGCCCGGCTGCGGGCGCCCGATGACACGCATCGGCCAAGAGGTCAGCGAGCGCTTGGACATCGTGCCGGCCGAGTTCTTCGTGCACCGCCACATCTATGGCAAGTGGGCCTGCCGCTGCTGCCAGGTGCTGCGCCAGGCGCCCAGCGTGGCAGAGGTCATCGAAGGCGGTATCGCTGCCAGCGGCTTCGTCGCGCACACGCTGATCAGCCGCTTCGTGGACCACATGCCGTACTACCGGCAAGCGACCATCAACGCCCGCAGCGGCGTGCACACACCGCGCTCGACGCTGGCGTCCATCACCGGCCAGGCCGGTGCGGCGCTGGAGCCGCTGCACGAGGCGCACAGGCGCTTCATCCTCAGCTGCGCGGTGCTGCACGCCGATGAGACCCCAGTGGCCCTGCTGGACCCGGGCGCGGGCAAGACGCGACGAGCCTACGTCTGGGCCTACGCCAGAAGCTGGCACGACAAGGTGCCTGGTGTGATCTACGAGTTCTGCCCGGGACGCGGGGCCCAGTACCCGTTGGCATTCTTGGGAGGCCAGAATCGACACGGCAAGCGATGGTCGGGCACGTTGCTGAGCGACCGCTACAGCGCCTACGAGACCGTGGTCGATCCGCGGCTGTATCCGGACCGCTTGGGCGCAGCCTGCGCCGCGCACGAAGCACTGCGGGCACGCCGTGTCGACGATCTCTGAAGACGTCCAGGAAACCTGCTTGCAGCGGCTGACGGCGACGATGCAGTTCACCGAGGGCGTGCCGCCAGACCTCGTCGAGCGGATGATCACAAAGTTCTGCGTTGACCACCCCGAGCGCTACCTGCTGGCATTTGTGTACGCTACCTCGGCGAGCACGACCTGCTGCGCGTGCGGACTGACGCCGAGAAGTTCTTGCTGCAGGCTGCCCTCAACCTTGTGGAGTGCGTTGCCTACGTCGGAGCGCAGTTGCAGTCCAAGTGACCCGCGTGCGGCCGGTCAAGATGGGGTGACTGGACGCTCACGATCATCGCGGGCAACGGGCAAGTCATGGACGGGCGGATCGCGCAGTCGATGTCGACGACCGATCTCGTGAACTGGAACCTGGAGCCGAGCCGCTCCAAGCTCAACGAAATCGAGGTGCCGAACATGGTCGCTGTCGATGGACGACTGCTCGCGTTCACAGGGCAGAGCACCACAAAGCTCACCCTCCACCGCACCGTGCGCTAAGGCGCCGCGGGTAAGACGCGAGGCTTCCCCCCAAGGGGCTGCCCAAACCCCTTTGAGCCAACAAGCTCGCCGATGACAGCGAGCCCGCCTCGCCATAAAGCACCCGCCGGCTAACGCCAACAATGGACATTCGACAACGCACGGACCGGAGACCATGACACCAGAATTCGCAAAGCGCCTGGGAGCGTTTGCAGATCCAGCGCGGGGAAAACTGCTCGCAGCATCGTTGCTGTTCATCGGCCTTGCCTATGCCATTTTCGGTTCTGGTGCAAACCGTGCCGCAGTGTAGGCTACCCGCTTTGTGCACCATGGGCAGGTCGATGGCGAAGAAGGTTCAAAGCATGGACGAACTGTTCAAGGGCCGGCATTTCGAGCGAGAGATCATCGTGCTGTGTGTTCGCTGGTACCTGCGGTTCAAACTCAGCCTACGCGACCTGGTGGAGATGATGTCCGAGCGAGGTCTCTCGATCGCCCACACAACGATCATGCGGTGGGTGCAGCGCTTCGTGCCCGAATTTGTCAAACGATGGAGTCGATTCGCCGGACAGGTCGGCCGGTCGTGGCGCGTCGACGAGAACTACGTGAAGATTCGCGGCCAGTGACGTTACTTGTATTGCGCGGTAGATCGGGCAGGCAAAACGGTCGATTTCAGACTCAGCGCCAAGCGCGACGTCGCTGCGGCGAAGGCCTTCTTCGGCAAGGCGGTCAAAAGTCAGGGCGTGCCGCAATCCATCACGTTGGATGGCTACGCCGCATCGCACCGAGCGGTGCGCGAGATGAAGGCGGACGGGCAGCTGCCCGAGGGCCTGAAGCGCCGGTCCTCCAAGTATTTGAACAATCAGATCGAGCAGGACCACCGAGGCGTGAAGCTCCGTGTCGGTCCGATGCTCGGCTTCAAGCGGTTCAAGACTGCGGCCATCACGATCGCGGGAATTGAGCTGCTGCGCAAGATTCACAAGGGCCAGTTCGATCTCAGCGAGCGGCGTCTCAAAGACCGCAGTGCGCCTGCGATCTGGAATGCAGTGTTGGCAGCTCTGTAAATCGCAGGAAGTTGCGCGCGGGCGTTGCTTGACGTTCGGTTTGCACCAGAACCCGGAATGGGACGCGACCTGCCAGAGCGATGTTCTCAGCCACTTGCAATCCTTTCAACCTCATGGACGAATCGATCTGTGCGATCAAATGCCACCCCGTGCGCGCACCGTGGCAGCACCAAGACTTCCGCATCGGGAATCGACCGGGCCAGGGCAACCGAGGTTTCCTCGGGTTGGAATGAAGCGTCCTGCAATCCGTGCATCAGCAGCACTGGTACGCGGATCTGCTGCAGACGCTCGGAGGGGACCACCGCGAGATCGAGGAAATGCTTGCGGGTGCCATCGAACATGCGCTTGAAGTAATCGCCGTAACCGGGACGGCTCCAGATGGCCGCTCGCGCCTCCAGCCATTCGTCCGTGACCAGCGAGGCATCGAAGGATTGCCTGAGCGCCTGCCGTCGCATCTCCTCCACGCTGTTCGGCCAGGTCCAGCCGAGGGCGCCTGGAGGCACATCCATCACAGTGCCAGTGGTTCCGGTGGTGACGACGGCCTTCACGCCGGGGTTGCGGGACGCCACATCCAGCACGATGGAGCCCGACAGGGAATGTCCCACCAGCGTGGCACCGGGGCCCGCGTACGCTAGCAGGAACTCCGCCTGCCTTGCCCACATCGACATGTCAAACAGGGGGCCGTCCGTTCTGAAGCCGGACAAGCCGAAACCTACGAGGTCCGCCGCAATGACCCGGAAGGAGCGGGCGAGCAGGGGCAACGCCCGTCCGAAGTTGGTGATTGTGTAGGCACCTGCTCCCGATCCATGCAGCAGGACGATGGCCGGGCCGCTGCCCGCTTCCCAGCACCGGATGGTCGTGCCTTCGAAAGGCAGGTCGAAGTTGCGGAAGCCTTTCATGTCTCAGACTCCGATGCGCACACTCTGCGGGGCACCGTGGCGCGTGAAAGCACCTGCCTGCGGAAGAATGGGGTAGGTCGGGGCGGCCAGGTCCATGAGGCGGCCATCCTTGATGATCGAATTGATGTTGCCGCTGTCCTGCAACACACGGATGTCCGTGAGGGGATTCTTCTTCCAGAGCACAAGGTCGGCCAGCATGCCGGCCTCCACCGTGCCGACCTTGCCATCGAGCCCGATCACCTGCGCGTTGTCGCAGGTAGCGGCACGGATGGCCTGCAGTGCCGAGATGCCGACGAGATCCACCAGAAGCTCCAGTTCTTTCGCATGCCAGCGGCCATGTTCGAAGGCAGATGCGTTGCCGGAGTCACTGCCAACCATGAGCTTGATGCCCATGCCGATTGCCTTGCGGATCATCTCCACGCTCAGGTCTAGCTGGCGCTGCAGCCGCTCACGGTCGGCCGGGGACACGCCACATTCCCTGGCGTACTCGATGCCGACCCACGGGGCGGTCAGCACGGGCATGAGCGGCACACCATGTTCCACCATGGCGCGCAGGTCGTCCTCCGTGGCCAGGTCCGCGTGGAAAATCCAGTCGACACCTGCCTTTGCAGCGGCCCGCGTCGACGCAGCGCCCCGGGCATGGATGCAGACGCGCACGTCCCTCCGATGGGCTTCCTGCACGATGCCCTCCAGGATCGACGGATCCAGGGTCTGGATATCGCCCCAGAAAGAGTCAGCCACTTTAATCATGTCGACCCCGCGTGCGGCCTGACGCCGGACCTGGGCCGTCGCTTCCTCCGCCGTGTTGCACACCACGCCGGCGGAGTCCGGTGGTTCCTGCTCCAGGTCGGACCGCGTGTTGAAGATGCCGCCCGACGTAGTGATGGCTCGTCCCGCGGCAAAGATCCTGGGACCCTCGATGAAGCCCGTTGTGACGGCGTCGCGCACGGCGACGTCGATGAACCACTTTCCTCCGGGGACCGAGATGCCTGTCCAGCCGGAACGCAGCACGCGGCTCGCGGCGTGGGCCGCCCACAAGGCACCGAACTCGGCGCCGGTGCGGTGGGACACCCCCGGAACGGCCCCCTGGTGGAGAGAGATATGGCAGTGACCATCGATCAGCCCCGGCAGCAAGAAACTACCAGTACCGTCAATCTCGGTGGCGGTGCCGATTCCAGCCGTGGCGCCCTGGGACTGCACGAGCACCTGCTCTATGCGGTTGCCGCGCACACGCACCTCGGCCGCCTTGAACGGCGCGTTACCCGTTCCATCAATAACCGTGGCGTTGCGCACGACCACCAAGGCTTCTTCGTTCTTCTCCATGCTCAGTGACTTTCAGGAAATGTTAGACGTGCCGCAGGACGCGGCTGAGGAAAGACTTCGTTCGCTCGTTCCGGGGACTTCCGAAGATTTGCTCAGGCGAACCTTGTTCGAGGATCTCGCCTTGGTGAAGGAAACACACCCGGCTTGCAACCTCGCGGGCGAAATCCATCTCATGCGTTACAACGAGCATCGTCATGCCCTCCCTGGCGAGGGTCTTCATGACCTCCAGCACCTCGCCCACCAGCTCCGGATCCAGGGCCGACGTGGGCTCGTCAAAGAGGATCAGCTTGGGGCGCATCGCGAGCGACCGTGCGATGGCCACACGCTGCTGTTGCCCTCCGGACAGGTGTGCAGGGTAGGACTGCATCTTGGTCGCGAGGCCCACCTGCGCGAGGTACTGCTCCGCAGTCCGGCGCGCCGTGTCCCTCGTGAGGCGTTCGGTCGCCACTGGACCCAGCATCACGTTTTCCAGTGCCGTCATGTGCGGGAAGAGATTGAAGCGCTGGAACACCATGCCGATCTCGCATCGGCGGGCCCGCATCTGGTTCTCGGGCAATGGATGGAACTTGCCGCTCGACACGGTGCCCAGAGGCTGCGAGTCGACCGTGATCATCCCTTCGTCGGGTGTTTCCAGCAGATTCACGCAGCGCAGCAGTGTTGTCTTGCCTGATCCGCTGGCGCCGATCAGTACCACGACCTCTCCTGCCTCGACGGTCAGGTCGATGCCATTGAGCACCGTGAGGTCTCCGAAGCGCTTGCAAAGGCCTTTCACCGAAACCATGGGTTCTGCCATTCAAACTCCCTTGGACATACGAATCTCGATCCGCTGCGCGGCGCGAGAGATGAGGACGCAGATCACGAAATACTGCACGCCGAGGAAGGTGTACAGCTCGATGGGCCGGAATGTCGTGGTAGAGAGTACCTGCGCCTGGTACGTCATGTCCTGCACGCCAAGCACGGAAACCAGCGAGGAGAACTTCAGTAGCGTTACGATCTCGTTCACCAGCGGAGGAAGCATGGTCCGGATCGCCTGCGGCAGGATGACCATGCGCAAGCTCTGGACATAGGTCAGGCCGATGGTCTTGGCCGCTTCCACCTGCCCCTTGTCCACTCCCTGAATGCCTGCCCGCACGATCTCCGCGATGTACGCGCCGGCCCCAGCGGAGAGGGCAATAATGCAGGCCCAGAGGGCTGTGAGATTGATACCGGTGAGGATTGGCAGGCAGTAGTAGAACCAGACCAGCTGCACCAGGCCGGGCGTATTGCGGAACACGCTGATGTAGGCCATCGCGATCCACCGCAGGGCGGAGTTCTTCGACAGGCGCATGATGCCGATCAACAGCCCCAGCACCATGCCGATCACGAGCGAACCCAGTGTGATCGCGATGGTCAGGTACAGGCCGTGCGCGAGGAACGGCCAGTTGTCGGTGATGACAGACAGCTTGAAGTCCATGCGGCGGCAGGCTCAGTGCGAAGCCGCGAGCTTCTGACGGGCACGCATGGAAACTGCCGCCAGGATCTTCTCCGCCACACGCTTGATTTCATCGAAGCCCTCGTTCTTCTGGAAGGTCTTGACATCCATGAAACGGCGCTTGTTGATCTCGATCATGATGCTCTCTGCGCGGCCACTGGGATCGCCATAGCGGCGGTTCAACTCTCCGCCCTTATAGGGAAAGTTCATGGAGCAGGTGTATCCCGCTTCCTTGATGACCGACTCGACGAACTCGAGGAACTCCGTGGAGCTTGAGGTCCCGTCCAGGTTTCCGAGGCAGAAGTCCATTCGCTCCTTGCCGTGGTCTGGATGGGTGGGGGCGCCTATCGCCGACATGCAATGGCAGCTGAGCTGGTAGGCAAATCCATACGACTGCGTGAAGCGGTCGAGCGCGGATTTCAGTTCTTTGTGGTAAGGGCGATGGAACCTGTCGAGGCGCGACATGAGCTCATCAACGGTGAGCTTACGCTCGTGCATGGGTTCGCCGTAGCGCGACTTCGACTTCAACAGGCCGAGGCCGCGCTTGGAGACGGTGGGTTCGAAGGGAACCGGTGGCGTTCCCTCGATAAGTTCGGGGTCGACATCGAGTTCGTTGCGGTTCGCATCGACGTACGTGTTGGGGAAAAGCGCTTGGAGAAAGGTGGCTCCGTAGGTCGGGGCAGCATCCCAGATCTCCTCCACGTACATCGACACGTTGTCGTGCAAGGCCGTGAAGGGGACCGGAGAACGGAAGTCGATGGGATAGAGCCGACCGCTGCGGGAAACGTCCACGAGAACGGGAACCGGGGGGACGATGGGGTCGCGGCGAAGGTAGATTTCTTTTTCGATGGTCATGGTTCGAATGGGCTGTGTTTCTTCAGTTCAGGTGGCGGAAAGGGGCGGTGCAGAAGTGGGCATACGCGAGCGGGTCTTCGGTGTATCCGGCATGTCCCACACCCGCGATCACGCTCAGCGCTACATCGAGGTCGGCGGCAATGGCCTGGCCCTCCGCGAGGGGCACGATCCGGTCCCTGTCGGCGGCTACGTAGGAAACCGGGATGGACCGGCCCGACAGCAGGGACACTAGATTGGCACGCGCGTAGAGCGACGAGGCCGTGCGGAGACCGGAGGGGGTGAGCCTTGCCATCTGTTCCTTCACGTTTCCAACCGCCGCTACAGGGGCGTCGACGGCACATAGGCCCGCGGCGCGCTTTTCTGCATATGCGGCAGGGCCATCGGCCTCCAGGTCGCGCACCCGTTGGGTGAACGATGGTTTCCAGGCTTGTGGATCCGCGACGTCGAAGCCCCGGGGGCTGGAGCTCAATACCAGTGCCTTTACACGCTGGGGATGGTGGTGGACCAAAGCCGCTGCCAATACACCCCCCAATGAATGCCCCACCACATGGACCGCGTCGAGTGCGAGCGCATGCAGTACCGCATCCACGTTGTCCGCCAGCTGCTGGGGCGTCGGAAACTCGGACGCGAAAGCCGCGCTTTCGCCGTAACCCGGCATATTCAGCGCGATGGTGCTGAAGCCGGCCAGATGCAAGTGCGGCTCGACCGCTTCGAACGAGCGTGCACTTCCTCCCAACCCATGCAACAGCAATACGGGCCGCTGACCGGGCCTCGACATGCGGACCACGTTGCCCAGAACTTCCTTTTCTTCAATCTCGAACACGGAGTGCCTTTCAGTTGATGAGCTCGTTGGGGACCTGGTATTTCGCCATCAGCACTTTGAGCGAGCCGTCGGCTTTCTTCCGAGCGAGGAACTGGTCGACCCAGGCAACGAATGCGGTGTCGTCCTTGACGAGGGGGATCGCCAGTTCCGCCGCCGCGAACTCGGAGTTGGGCAGGATCACGACGTCGGAGCGTTCCTCGACGGCGCGCCGTAGTGCCTCGCTGCTGTTGGCCCACGCGTCCACTCGGCCGCCCAACAGTGCCGCGAGGCTGTCCGTCTGGTTGCGTACGCGCTGGATTTCGGCCTTCTTGAACACATTCGTTACGTACAGGTCGATGTTCGATCCCAGCGTCGTGGACACCTTGAGGTCGGACTGGTCCATGGCTTGCCAATTCGCCCATTTCTGGGCGTTCTTGGACAACACCGCCAAGTTCACGGGCGACTTCAGGAACGGTTTGGAGAAGCTCACTACCTGCAGGCGCGGGGGGGTGATCGCGAGAGGGATGGAGATATCGAACTTCTTCGCCTGCAAGCCTGCCGGGAGGGTTGCCGCCGAGTCTTCGATGGCTTCGAACTTGACGCCAAGTTCCTTGGCCATCTCTTGGACCAGATCGACCGCGTAGCCACCGACCGTGTTGGTCTGAGGATCTCGGTACGAGGTGGGATAGTTCACTGTCCACCCGAGGCGAAGCGTCCCTCGTTTGAGCACTTCGTTGATGGTCGGGGAGTTCTTGGGGGGCTGCTGTGCATGGGCAGTGAAGGCAGCCACCGACAGTGCCAGACAGCCAAACAACGCGACAGCGGACTTAGAAATCTTCATGGATCGAACCTTTCGAAAGAAGTGCGGGGGCGTTGAACTTCCGCGGCTCTGGCGTGAGGCGCCGGCAGTGGCTAGAGGCTTTCAACGACCCGAAGAATCGCACAGTTTTCGAAAAAAATTGAAATATCCAAATGATTTTGTCGGATGATCACTGTAAGCGTCCTCCTGGATGTGGAAATTGATCAGTTGATTTTCGAAAAAAAGTGACGCACAATCCACTCATGAGCATCATCGACACGTTCTTGCCGGTGGCTGGTACCAGTAACCAGACCCTGGCCACCCGGGTATACGAACGGCTTCGGGATGACATCGTTTTCGGGGTTCTTCCGCCGGGGTATCGGTTGCGGCTGGAGATGCTGACGAATCGCTACTCGGCGGGCATGACGCCGATTCGCGAAGCGCTTTACCGCCTGTCCGCTTCGATGCTGGTGTCCATGGAGGACCGACGGGGATTCACGGTGGCGTCCGTGTCGGCAGAGCATTTCCGCGAGGTGTCCGCCACCCGTATCGAGATCGAGACGGCACTGTTGCGGCGAGCTTTCGAGGATGCGGACGCGGGCTGGTCCCAGCGTGTGCGAGAAGCCTACGACCAGTTGATCAAGGTGGCGCAGAACAAGCCTATGCAGGGCCTGTATACCGCGCAATGGGAAATGGCCCACCGGCAGTTCCATGAGGCGCTGTGCGGTCCTGCACGCCTGCACATGCTCAAGGACTTCGAGCAGACGATCTGGGATCACGCTGCCCGTTATCGAAATCTCACGCGTGCGCGCAGCTCAAACGAACTCGAGATTTTTCGCGGTCATGGCGCGCTGGTCGACGCGGTGGTCCAGCAGGACGCGGAGCTGGGATGCGTGGTGCTGCGCCGCCATATAGATCTGGCAAGCGCGCCGATGCTCGAACGGCTGAAGACTCATCTTGCGTCTCTGCAAGAGGAACCCGACGCAGCCTCCTGAGCGGAGGCTGCAATCCCCACGTCAACTGACGGACATCCCATAAAAAAATGCGAGTTGCTACCTTTTCTAAGGGCCGAGACAGGTTTGTCGGCACTGTTTCCCCCGATGGCACGGCCATCATCCCTTTCATCCTCTCCTCCGACCAGGCTCGAAGGGGCGCGCTTGCCCTCATCGACCCGATCCATGGGGGGGGCGATATGCCCCGGGCCACAGGGGAGTCCATCCCGCTGTCGTCGGTTCGGCTGGAGGCTCCCATTCCTCTGCCTCGCCGCAACATCTTCTGCGTCGGACGCAACTACCATGCCCATGCAAAAGAACTCAGGACCACCGTGTTCAAGGACAACGCAGCCGACCCCGAGTCCTGGCCTATTGTTTTTTCGAAGGTGCCGGAGTGCGTGGTCGGGCCCTCCGACGATGTGCGGCTTCCTGGCGAGGTGTCGCAGCAGATCGACTACGAGGCGGAGCTCTGCGTGGTGATCGGAAACGGCGGTAGTAACATTTCGCGCCATGAGGCGATGTCGCATGTCTACGGCTATACGGTCGTCAATGACGTCACGGCGCGGGACGTGCAGATGCGCCACCAGCAGTGGGACCTCGGCAAGTCCTTCGATACCTTCTGTCCCATGGGGCCGTGGATCGTCACGGCTGACGAACTGGATGGGCAGAACACGCGTGTTCGCTGCTGGGTCAACGGGGAGCTTCGCCAGGACGGCCGTACGAGCGATCTCATTTTCGACATCCCGACGTTGATCGAAACCTGCTCTAGAGGCATCACCTTGTACCCTGGAGACCTGATTGCTACAGGCACGCCTTCTGGCGTGGGCATGGGGTTGTCCCCTCCGCGTTTTCTGCAATCCGGCGACCGTGTGCGTATCGAGGTCGATGGACTCGGCTCCATAGAGAACCGCTTCCGCTAGCAAGCGGTGAAGACAACGCAAGTTAGGGCGGATGAGGCAGGCTCGTCGCGCCATTCCCCGCTCTAATGCTTGCCGTTTGCGCAGGCCGTTGAGGCCGACAATCGACGCTAGCCAGGGCGAGACTGCGCTAGCGACTTATCGGGGTAAGTCGCTAGACCACTTGGAATTGTGCGGAGTTCAAGCTGTGTTCGGAAATACTGCGGGCAACGCTACACCACCCGCCGATCCGCAAATGGCAACGGCAGGAGCGACAAATCCGCGACTTCATTGTTCGAGCCCATCTCCGACGGGATGGGCAGTTTGCGCGTCGCGGCCGGAAGATCGAGCGGGCCCTTGCGGCACCCCGCGCGAGGCGGCCTATGAAGCGCATCCAAACGCCTCTGACTACTGGGCTACGGAGTCGTTGTCGTCCGGACTCGATTCACAATTATGTTCAATGGGGTAAGCACAGGATCGCAGGCAACGAGACGGGTTGGACGGACGAGCAAGGCTGTAGACGCCCGAGGACGCTCCTCTTGGTAGGCGTGGGGCTCCGCAAACCTCGACTGAAAGGCCGGATCAAGTTGCTTGTGCATAGCAAATGCGCTACGATCGCTCCAATGAAGACAGCCCAGTTGCCACCTGTCCGGGTAGAACCCGCAGTCCGTCAAGAGATCGAGAGCGTGTTGCGGCAGGGCGAGACGCTCTCGCAATTTGTCGAGACCGCTGCGATTCAGGCCGCGCAATGGCGCCGGTCGCAGCAGGAATTTCTAGCGCGCGGTCGGGCCTCCTTGGAGCGCGCCAGCGCGAGTGGGAAATACTATTCCGCGCAGGAGGCGCTGGACGCGATGCAGGCTCGCCTCGATGCACGCATGTCGGCGCTTGCTCGGGACAAAGGGGCGAAGGCCGCTCGTCCGTGAACTACAGCGTCACCTTGACGCACGAGGCGCTCGAGGACCTTATGCGTCTGGAGGACTTCCTTGTGGAGACAGCACTAGCGCACGGAGACTTCGATCTCCCCACTCGGGCCATCGCCGCGATCCGTCGGGAGTTTCGAGTTCTTGAGACCAACCCGTTCACGTGCCGAATTGCGGACACTGACCGATTCGAACGGGAATTGGTCATTCCATTTGGGGCGTCGGGGTACGTGGCGCTGTTTCGTATCCTGGACGAGGGGCATGTCACCATTGCAGCCATTCGACACCAACGCGAGGACGACTACCACTGATGCGTGCTCGAGATCACCGCGAATGAGATGGGACGAAAGATCTTGGGCGAGCAGACGTGCCGAGTTCTAACAACTCAGCCGGCAAGAGGTCACCGACGATCAGGGCGGGTTATCGCAAGTTGGCCGACGGCAGCCCCGCGCAAAATGTCGCCGCCGGCCTGCCGAGGACGGGGCGAACGAGGTCAATTCAACATCGGCACCTTGGCCTCCTGAATGACCTTCTCCCAACGCACAGCCTCGCTGAGCATGAACTCCCGTGATTGGGCCACGTCATACTTCGTCGGCGTGAATCGAACCTTGGCGAAAGCTTCACGAACTTCGAGTTTCTCCAGCACCTTGAGGCACGCCGCATTGAGCTGCGTCACGATCTCCGGCGGCGTGCGAGCCGGCACCAGAAGCATTCCCCAGGACACGACGCCATAGCCGGGAACGACTTCCGCCACTGCTGGCAACTCCGGAAAGTCGGGGGACCGCTTGGGACTGGTGATCGCCAGTGCGCGCACGGACCCGCTCTTGATGTGCTGCTCGACTTCGGTGATGTTGCCGATCAAGAGTTGGATGCGTCCCGCCAGCAAGTCCGTGATCAGTTGGGATGAGTTGTAGGGCACGTGCACAAGGTCGAGGCCTGCCTTGTTGGCCAGCATCTCTCCCGCCAGATGCAGGTTGCTGCCGGGCCCGTACGAGCCGTACGACACCTTCCCGGGATTCGCTTTTGCATAGGCGATGAACTCCGCCAATGTGCGGGCAGGAACATCCTTGTGCACCACGACCACGTTAGGCAGCGTCGCGAGCAGCGCGACCGGGGTCAGGTCTTCCAGTGGCTTGTAGCCGAGCTTCAGCAGGTGCAAGCTGACCGCCTGCGCACTGCTGGCGGTGAGCAGAACCGTATATCCGTCGGGCGTAGCGCGGGCCGCCGCCTCTCCGCCGATATGGCCGGTCGCCCCCGTGCGGTTTTCGACCACCACCGGTTGCTTAAGTTCCGTCGACAGCCCGCTCGCAAGCACGCGTGCGAGGATGTCCACCGCCCCGCCGACCGCGAACGGCACAATCATCTTGATGGGCCGGTCGGGGTAGTGACCCTGCGCCCATGCGAGGGTGGGTAGCAAAGCGCTGGCGACGCCAAGGCGCAGGCAATCGCGCCGGTTGTAGTGGTTCATGTTGTCTCCTTGTGCTGTTTGGGAATCGGTGTTGGGTCGTCGCTTCTCACCGCAGCAGCTGCCAACCGCCATCGACGCTGAACTCGGCGCCGGTGATGTAGCTCGCGTCGTCGGAGACGAGAAAGCAGATCAGTTGCGCAACGTCCTCCGGTCTGCCGGGTCCGCCCAGCGGCATGCGCTGCAACGATTGCTGCGCCGCCTCGCCTTCGGCCGGGCCGCGCTGCTTCAGTTGCGCCGCGATGTTGTCCAGCATGCGCGTGGCGATCATCCCTGGATGCACGGAATTGCAACGGATGCGCTTGCTGTCCTGGCTGCCGTAGAGCGCCACCGACTTGGTCAGCTGGGTGACTGCGCCCTTGCTCGCGCCATAGGCGACACCCTGGAGCGTTGGGTAGTACGCGCCGACGGACGCGACATTGACGATCGCGCCGCCACCGTGCTCGCGCATCGCTGCCATCGCTTCGCGGCAACCCAGGAAGGTGCCGTCCAGATTGACCGACAGCACCCGACGCCATTCCGAGAGCGTGGTCAACTCCAGCGTTCCCACCGACACGTCGCCCTCGATGCCGGCTGCGTTGACGAGGATGTCAAGCTTCCCATGGCGCTCGACGATGGACTGCACCGCCCGTCGCCACGCGATTTCGCTCGCGACGTCCAGCTCGACGAACTGTCCGCCCAGTTCCCGGGCCAGGGTTTCGCCGCCAACACCGGCGAGGTCGCCGATGGCGACGCATGCCCCTTGCGACGCCAGGCGGCGCGCGGTTGCGGCCCCGATGCCGTTCGCACCACCGGAAATCAGCGCGACCCTGCCCGACATTGCGGTCATCGGGCGTCGAGCCGGCGCACCGGGTCGCTGCCGTCCCAACCTACCGAAGCGTGCGCGATCTCGTCGAAGAACTTCTTCTTCGCTGACGTGAGGCAGGACAGCTCGATGACCGTGCCGGGATGGGCTTCCTGTTCGAAGTAGACGATGCGGCCGGTGGCGTCGACGGTCGCCCCGGACATGCCGATCGTGAACCCGGAGGCCAGCGCCCGTTCCAGCGTCGTTTCGAAGCGGGACTCATCCGCCCAGAAGGCGATGTGCTGCAAGCCTTCGCGGCCGGAGGCCAGGAAATCGCGGTACATAGATGGTGCGTCATTGCGCTGCTGGATCAGTTCGATCTGCATGCCGCCACATTGGGCGAACGCAGCGCTGATCCAAAGATCGGAAGGCTCCCCCCGAACACGGAAATCCAGTAACCTTGGGCGCTCCCAATGGAAGAACGGGCCGATGTGCATGACCTCGGTCCAATGCTTCATCGCCAATTCGAGATCGCGTACGACATACCCCATCTGTCGTACTGGACCGAACAAGGTGCTCATCTCATCTCCTGTTGTTGTCTGCTCGAATAGGGCGGGCCTGTGGCTTCAAGCAACCTGAAGTACAAGCTTGCCGAAGTGCTTGCCGGACCGCATGTAGTCCTGTGCTTCGCCAGCGCCATCCAGCGGAAAAACCTTGTCGACCACGGGCTTCAACGTTCCGGCCTGCAAGGCGGGCAGCATGACATCGGCGGCGCGACGGGCAACCTCGGCGTGCTCCTCGATCGTTCGAGTGCGGAACGTGACACCCACCAGCTTGATGCGCTTGCGGGAATGTTCGTCCAGGTCCAGTTCGCCGATCCACTTTCCGAGCCGTCCGACGTTGACGATGCGACACTTGACCGCTGCGCACCGGATGTCGCCAGGCAGGCTGTCGCCGCCGATGTTCTCGATCACCACATCTGCGCCGCGCCCGCAGGTGGCTTCCATCACGGCCTCCGCGAAGTCACGGGAATTGCTGTCGATGCCGTGCTGCAATCCCAGTGCGATGAGGCGCTCCAGCTTGGCCGGAGAACCCGACGTGCCGATCACGAGCCCGGCGCCCAGCAGGCGGGCGAGCTGGACGGCGGCAATGCCTACGCCTGAGCTGGCCGCCTGCACGAGCACCGTCTCGCCCGCCGTGAATTCGCCATTGGTGACAAGGGCGTCATGGGCGGTCATGAACACTGCGGAAGTGGCTGCAGCTTCAGCCCACGACAGGGAGTCCGGCACCCTCATCACGAGCGAGTGGTGGATGCAGCAATATTCTGCGTAGGAACCGCTGGCCGCGCCCATGACACGCGTGCCGATCGCCATTCCACGCACCGCGCTGCCCACTTCGACCACCTCGCCCGCCATTTCGAGGCCGGCGATGGCTGCAGCCGAGTCACTTGCACTGCCGAAATGCTTCGGTGCCCGATACAGATCGGCAAAGTTGACACCGGAGCATTGCACGCGAACCAGCAGTTCCTCAGGACCTGGCACCGGGCGCGGGAGCTCGCGCATGACCAACTCGGGCTTGCCTTCGACGGTCTCGATGCAGACGGCTTTCATTCCTTGCTTTCTGGGTAAATGACCATGGATCGAGTCTAGGAGGCGGTGCGTCGCGGCGCCATGCGCCGTGGGCGATGACGCCATCGTCGAGGGTGATTGCGGATGCCGCCGCAGTCGCGCCTGGGGTCCAATCGGCAGATCACAGGGAGACCCATGGCTACACCCGACATCGACCTGCATCTGCTGCGCTGCCTCGAAGTGCTCATCGCGGAGCGTCATGTGACCCGCGCGGCTGACAAGCTGGGAATGAGCCAGTCCGGGATGAGCACCGCCCTGGCCCGGCTGCGCGGCGTCTTCGACGATCCAATCCTCGTGCGCACCCCGCACGGCATGCAGCTCTCGGAGCATGCGCCCGAGATTGCCGGGGCCGTGCGGCGCGCACTCAACGAGATCGATCGGGCCGTCGCCCGACGCGGCCCCTTCGAGCCGGAAACCTCGTCGATGACGTTCACGATCATGGCCAGCGACTACTTCGGCCTGACCATCCTGCCGTTGCTGATCGAGCGCCTGCGCAACGTCGCTCCGAACGTGACCCTGACGATCGTCGCGCCACAACCCCAGCGCTTGCGGGAGGCCCTCGCCAACAGCGAGGTCGATCTCGTGGTGGGCTTTTTCCACGACGTCTCCGAAGGCCTGTACCAGACCATCGTCGTGCGCGAACCCCTCGTGTGCGTGGTGCGGGCCGGCCATCCCACGATCGACGGCTCGATCACGGCCGCCCAATACGCCGCCGCGGACCACATCTACTATGGCTCGCCGCCCGTCTTCGTGTCGTCCATCGAGGTCATGCTCGAGCGGGTGCTTCCTCCCCTGGGCATCGAGCGGCGCAGTTGCGCGCATGTGCCGACGCTGTCCATGATGCCGGGAGTCATCGCTCGCACCGACCTGGTCGGCACCATGCCGGGCCGTGTGCCCGGCAGCATGGTGCAGGCAGCGGCATTGCAAATACTTCCTCTGCCATTCGAGCTGCCGGAGCTGCCCGTCCATGCGATCTGGCACGAGCGCATGCAAGACAACGGCGCGCATCGCTGGCTGCGAGGTCTGGTGCAGGAAATCGGGAAGGCGCTCTGATAACGCTCCTGTTAGCGCTCAGCCAAGGAGTTCGCCAAGCCGCCGACTTGCAATGTCTCGCGCTTGCAGCACGATCCGCTCGATGAGCTCCCGCACCCTCGGCACGTCATGGATAAGTCCAGCCACCATGCCGCAGCTCCAGGCACCCGCATCCATGTCGCCGTGCAGCATCACCTTGGGATAGACGCCCGCCACCTGGTCGAAGATGTCCGCGATCTGCAAGGCCGCGCCTTTTTCCTTCTCGATCTGCGAGATTCGACCCACCCCGGCGTTGTCGAGAACCCGCTCCGTGTTTCGAAGCTGACGCATGATCAGCCGGGTATCGAGCTCGCTGGCCGCAATGATCGCCTGCTTGACCCTGTCGTGAACAGGTGCCTCCTGCGTCACCATGAAGCGGGTCCCCATGTTGATGCCATCGGCGCCCAAGGCGAGCGCGGCGACCAGGCTGCGGCCGTCCGCCATGCCGCCCGAGGCAAGAAAGGGAACGCTCAACGTCTCGGCCGCGCGTGGCAAAAGGATGAGCCCCGGCACGTCGTCCTCGCCCGGATGACCGCCGCATTCGAAACCATCGATGCTGACGGCATCACAGCCGATGGCCTGCGCCTTCAGCGCGTGTCGGACCGAGGTGCACTTGTGAATGACCGTGATGCCGAGCGTCTTGAACCGTGGCATGTACGCCTCGGGGTTGCGGCCGGCGGTCTCGACGACGCGCACCCCGCTCGCGTGGATCGCCTCGATGTATTCGGCATAGGGCGGATCGGAGAATGCGGGAAGGAAGGTAAGGTTGACCCCCAGCGGGCGGTCCGTCAGCTCCCTGGCGCGGGCAATCTCGCGGGCTAGCAATTCCGGTGTCTTCTGCGTCAGGGCGGTAATGACCCCCAGCCCGCCAGCGTCCGACACGGCCGCCGCCAATGGCGCCATGCCGACGAAGTGCATGCCTCCTTGCATGATGGGATAGTCGATCCCCAACAGCCGCGTAATTCGCGTGTGCATGGCCCGCGGTGCCTTCATGCTGCAGCCGGGATCCGGACTTCAGCAGGCGCCGGGTACTGCCGCGGCGCAGCCGACACCCCCAGCATCTCGCGCGCTTGTGCGGGCGTGGCGATCTCCCGACCTAGCGATCGCGCGATGCGTACCGTTCGCTCGACCAACCGGGCATTTGAGTCGGCCATCACGCCTTCGCTTGCATACAGATTGGTCTCGAGACCGACCATCGCGTGCATGCCCATCAGCGTCGACATCGTGAGCATGGGAAGGTCGTGCCTTCCTACCGCCATGACGAAGGCATTGGACGGCTGGGGTGCGTCGCGGACGAAATCAAGCAGTGCGGCGGGCGTGGCCAGGGCGCCCGACGTCATGCCGAGGAAGAAAATGAAGTTGTAGGGCGGCTCCACCAGGCCCTTCCGGATGAGGTTGTCCACCATGCTCCAGTGCCCTGTGTGGAACATCGCCATCGTGATGCCGATGCCTCTGTCCTTCATCATGCGCGCGCGCAGTTCCGTTTCCCCGACAGTGACCGGCAGAAGATCGTCGATCATCTCGTCCTGGTCTCGCCCGTGCAGCGGCGGCATGCGCTTGCGAAGCCTAGTTGACACCGTGAAGGGGCCCATGTCGATGTCGGAAACCTCGGGGAGCGCATCGAGAGACGACACGCGTTCGTCCAGGGTGAGCCCGCAGCCTCCGCCCGAAGTGTTGTCGATGATCAGGTCGGGGCAGCGGCTGCGCACCAGGTGGTTGATCTTCTCGTAGTCTTCTCGGCGCCGCGATGCGTTGGCATACCCGCTCTCGGGGTCTCGACCATGGATGTGAACCATGGTCGCGCCAGCCTCGTAGCAGCGCACGCATTCCTCGGCCTGTTCCTCGGGTGTCTCCGGAAGTGCCGGATTGACCTCCTTGCCCTGGATGCCGCCGGTGATGGCCGCGCTGATCATCAGCGGCGGCATCTTGCTCGTGCCGGCGCGTTTGAGGTATTCACGGGAGCTGGAATAGTCGTAGAGCATGAGTGCTTTCCTTATTTGCGGCGGATCTGATAGCCGCTGGTTTCACGATCCCACGTGGTTGGCGTGATGCCCTGCTGCCGAAGACGGTATTTCTCGACCCGATGAGTCGGTGTCTTCGGCAGTTCCGTGGGGAAATCTACATACCTGGGCACGGCAAAGTAAGCCAGCCGATGTTCCAGATGCTGGACCAACTCGAGCGCGGCGAGTACATGCCCCGGCTTTAGGATTACAGCCACCATCACGTCGTCCTCGCCAACGTTGGATGGGACGGCAAATGCAGCCGACTCGAGCACCGAGGGATGGTCGTTGACGGCCAGCTCGACCTCATAGGCCGAGATGTTCTCGCCGCGTCGACGTATGGAATCCTTCTTGCGATCCTTGTAGTAGAAGTAACCGTCGCCGTCGCGAGACCCGAGATCGCCGGTATGAAACCAGAGATTGCGGTAGACCTGCAGGGTCTCCTCCGGCATCTTGTAGTAGGCCAGCATCATGATTCCCGCCAAGGTCGGGCGTATGACGAATTCGCCGATCGTGCCGTCGGCGACCGGCTGGTCGTCTGCGTCGAAGACACGCATCTCGTAGCCCCAGGCTGCCTTGCCGATCGAGCCAATGCGAACGTCGTCGATGGGATTGCAAGTGACCGCGCAATCCTCGGTCTGGCCATAGCACTCGAGCAGGCGGACGCCGAAACGGGTCTCGAATTCGCGCCACTGCTCAGGCGGCGCCGCAGCGCCCATGGCCAGCCGCACGCGGTGGCCTTGGTCGCGGGAAGAAGGCGCCTGCTTCATAAGGATCGGGATCATCCCGCCGATGTAGTTGAACTGGGTGGCGTCGAACATCCGAAGACGATCCCAGAATCCCGACGCCGTGAAGTGGGTGTCGAAGATCGCAGTGTTCGCTCGCACCAGCGCGGCCATGGCAGTCAGCGCCTGCGCATTGGCGTGAAAGAGCGGCAGGCAGGTGTAGAGCCGCTCGTGGGCTGCCACATCACGCAAGGTGCAACTGCGCTCCCCGAACCACCAAAAGTAGTTGTGGGACAGCAGGGCCCCCTTGGAGGGGCCGGTCGTTCCCGAGGTGAATATGATCGCCAGCGGGTCCTGCGGATCAATCTCGCGTTCGATGGGGGATGCCACGTCCAGTTCCAAGTCCATGAAGGGCATGAGCCTGAAGGGGAGTCCTTCGGATGCGCAGAGCGAGTCCGAGGTGGCCACGACGGTCCTTAGCTTGGTCAGTTCGGGCGCGACGGCCCGGACCTGGTCGAGAAACTCGACCGCGGCCACCAGGACCTCGGAATCCGAGTGGTTCAGGATGTGCTTAAGCAATTGCCCCCGCAGGCTCGTGTTGACAGGGACCTCCACGGCGCCGATGCGTGCACAAGCGAACCAGGTGACCAGGAATTCCGCGCAGTTCGGCAGCATGATCGCCACCTTGGCGCCTTTGGAGATGCCGAGAGCGATCAGGCCTTGGGCAACCCTGTCGACCCGTGCGTCGAAGGCACCGTAGGTCCATTTGCTGTCGGGAAAGACGGCGAAATCACGGTCCGGATGGGTGGCGGCGGCACGTCTGAGAATCTGTCCGACCGTGCGCTCTGCCGGGGGTGGCCACGATTGATGGGTGGGGTTCATTGCGGATGGCTGGTTGGCATGGACCCAGTCTAGGAACCGCTGCGACGACGCGCAATTTGGATGCGCCGATGACGGTATTCGGCGCGGCGATGGCCTTCGCTCCGCGCCGCATCCCTGGGCGTGGTGGCAAGGAGGCATCGACATCGTGTCGTCGGCTGGATAGCATGGGCGATGACCCCCATCCCGTTCCAATTGCACGTTCCCGACGCCGACATCAGCGAGCTGCGCACGCGTCTGGCACGGGCACGCTTTCCCGACCAGGCGCCCGGCGAGCCTTGGGCCTACGGCACCGACCTCGCCTGGATGCGCAAGCTCACCGACTACTGGCTCCACCAATTCGACTGGCGCGCACAGGAGGCGCAGCTGAACGCGTTGCCGCTGTTCAGCGTCCCACTGTCGGGCATCGATCTGCGCTTCCTGCATGTGCCGGGTGTCGGCCCGAATCCAATGCCCCTCTTGCTGTCACACGGTTGGCCAGGCTCCTTGTTCGAGTTCATGGAACTGATTCCCCGTGTGACGGATCCCCAGCGCCACGGCGGCGACGCGGCCGACGCCTTCACGGTGGTGGCTCCCAGCCTGCCGGGCTACGGCTTGTCCTTTGCGGCAGGGCAGCCGCGCTTTTCCGTCGAGCAGATCGCCGATACCTTCGCCGCGCTGATGAGCGAGACGCTCGGGTATCGACGCTTCGCCACACAGGGAGGGGACTGGGGCGCATCGATCTCGGCGCGGCTGGGCCTGGCGCATGCGGAAAAGACGATCGGTGTGCATCTGAATCTGCTTCCGTTGCGGCGCGATCCCGCCGCGGTGATCGATGACGATGCCACCGGGCAGCAATACCGAGCGGATCCAAGCATTGGCTCGATGAAGAGACCGGCTACAGCACGCAGCAGGGAACGCGACCGCAGACGCTGGCTTTCGCGCTGACCGATTGGCGGCATGGATCGTGGAGAAGTTCCGCGCCTGGTCGGACTGCAAAGGCGACATCGAGTCCGTCTTTTCCATGGACGAGATCCTTGCCAACGTTTCGCTGTATTGGTTCACCGGGGCCATCGGCTCGTCTTTCTGGCCCTACTACGCGCGTCAGCACGACGCATGGCCCATTCCCGACGGCCGAACCGTCGATGTGCCGATGGGCTACTGCGAGTTCCCCAAAGAGATCGTACGGCCGCCCAGATCGCTCGCGCGGCGCACCTTCACCGACATTCGCCGGTGGAGCGTGATGCCGGCCGGCGGCCATTTCGCGGCGATGGAGCAACCCGATGCGTTGGTCGAGGAGATTCGCGCTTTCTACCGGCCCCTGCGGGGTCACTGAAAGCGGCTACCGCCTTGGTTCAGCTCCTAGACCTTGGGACCAACGTTTCTCGAGCCTCCTGAGCTTGTGCTCGGAGTCGAACGGCGATCATTTTGGCTGATGCTGATCGTGCCCACTCGTGCTGCACGCAGCCCGGGAGGGAGACCCACGCGCATGTCACCTCGGCTGAATGACAAATGGATGGAAAGTAGGGCAGTCAGTGGCACTCAGATGCACTTTCCGATCCCGAACTCGCGCATGCCCGCCGTCAAACATGGGATGCTGATTTCTTGGTGGCCGAGTGCGTTGCCCTTCGCGGCCAACGTGCGGGGGACAATTATGTTCACTGGGGTGCGGAGCCCAGTCGAAGGCTGTGGGAAGGGGCGGGGAGGGTGGGGGGTTTTGATGCATGGCGAGGGGGATTTGAGTTCCTATGCACTCTCCCTGCCCGAGAAAAAGCCCGCATGGCAGAGGAAGAAGAGGGCGCGGCGGTCTGGCGTGACCCTGCGACAAACTGTCATGGCTTTGGTTGATGTCCCGGGACGTGGTGTAAGTCTTCGATCACTCGCTGCACGGCAAGGCGCGTAGGGCGTAGCCCGAAGYGCCTTGCCGTGCAGCGGCCGCTCTCTTCGGGGTGGTCATCGTGAAGTCCGGATAAGTTTGAGGTGCGACCCACCAAACCTGTCCTYRAAGGAAATCACGATGACCAACCCAACTATGGCATTGGCCGAGCTCGCTGAGAAGGGAGCCGATGTCGACGTCCTGCGCCAGATGGTGCATGTATGGACCCGACGCCTTTTGCAAGCTTTCGCCAACGATGAGAACGGTCTGCACGCATGTATCCGGCTTGCTTGTGGGCGAAGTCGGCAACGCGCCCGCAGCCTCGATGAGATTCGCGCACT